>JAGBUU010000013.1 GCA_017630655.1 Clostridia bacterium | reverse complement strand
GTTAAACAACTGTTTACAAATGGGACACATTTGTATGCTAAAATAACATTGTTAAAATCTTTTTATAAGGAGAAATAATATGATAGAAGTATCCTCTCTCTCAAAAAGATACGGAAATCACCTTGCGGTTGATGATGTCAGCTTTAGCATTAAAAAGGGTGAAGTAGTAGGCTTTTTAGGACCTAACGGTGCGGGTAAAAGTACCATCATGAACATTATGACAGGCTACCTTTCCCTTACTGCCGGCTCGGTTTCTATTGATGAGTTTGATATTATAGAAAATCCTGAGGAGGCAAAAAAGCGTATTGGCTATTTGCCCGAAATACCCCCCCTTTATACCGATATGACGGTTAAGGAATATCTCTACTTTATGTATGACCTTAAAAAAGTAAGTTTCCCAAAGAAGCCTCATATTGAGGAGATTGTACGCCTTGTTAAGATTGACAACGTGTACAACCGTCTTATAAAGAACCTTTCAAAAGGTTACCGTCAGCGTGTTGGTATTGCACAGGCACTTATCGGCAACCCCGATTTACTTATTCTCGATGAGCCCACAGTTGGCCTTGACCCCAAGCAAATTATTGAGATTAGAAACCTTATCTCCCGCCTTGGTAAAAACCACACAATTATTCTATCCTCCCACATCCTTTCCGAAATTCAGGAAGTTTGCGAGAGAATTATAATTATTAACAGCGGTAAAATCATTGCCGACGATACCGCAGAAAACCTTTCTAAAAATCTGTCGGATGACCATACACTTTCTATAAGAGTTACAGGTACCGAGGCAGAAATTTATAAAATTTTAAGTTCTGTTTCGGGCGTTAAGGATTTACGTTTTGTCGGCAGCAAGGAAGCGGGCACGGTAGATTATATTATTGAGCCCAAGGAAAACTGCGATATAAGAGCAGCCGTTAGCGAAAGACTAACCGAACGCAAGAAGACTATTCTTTCCTTCCGCTCAAATGAGATGACCTTAGAGCAAATCTTCCTACGCCTTACCGATGCGGCAGACAAGGGAACACAGCTTTTTACTAAAGCTACACCCAAAACCGAAACAGAAGAAAAAGACGCCCCCAAGGTAAAGGTTGACCTTGAATCAGGCGAGGCTACCGTTGGAGAAGCCACCTTACCCGAAAAGGAGGACAAATAAATGAGTGCAATTTTTAAAAGAGAATTCAAATCGTTTTTCACCTCCCCCTTGGGATATGTGTATTTTGCAATATTCCTTTTCTTTGAGGGTTATTTCTTTGTAAACCTCTATAGTTACGGAAGCCCTAACAACGAAATTATTTTCCCCTCTCTTTCAATGATAGTTGTTCTTGTAACCCCCGTACTTACAATGCGACTTTTATCCGAAGACCGTCGCCAAAAGGTAGACCAGGCTCTTCTTACCGCACCCGTTACGGTAACAGGCATAGTTATGGGCAAGTTTTTAGCCTCCTTTGCGGTTTACGCCCTTGCCTTTTCACCCATAGTTCTTTTTGAACTTATTGTAACCTTGCTCGCCACACCAAACTGGCTTATCTTCCTTAACGCGTGGCTCGGTGCAATGCTTATAGGTGCGGCACTTATTGCTATCGGTATGTTTATTTCTGCCCTAACAGAAAGCCCGATTATTTCCTGTATATTAACCCTTATCTGCTTTTTGCTTTTAATGGTATTACCATCTCTTGCGTCACTCACAGGAATTGAGTGGATTACTGCGGCAGCAGACAAAATTGCCTTTGTAAATCTGTTTACAACCTTTACTTCTTCTATCTTCCACGTGGTAGACGTTATATTCTTGCTTTCTGTAATAGCAATTTTTGTTTTCCTGTCTATCCGTGCGGTAGAACGCAGAAGATGGGCATAGTAAGGTGGTGTGTTATATGAAGAAGTTATTTAGTAAGTTTATAAACAGCGACAAGCCGAAAAGGCTTACAAATAAGGCAAAATTAAAGCAGGGCGGCTACGCTATTGCAATAACTGCGGTAGTTGTGGCAGTAGCAGTTGCAGTTAATATCCTTTTTGCAATACTTGCACAGCGTGTTAACCTTGATATAGACATTTCTCTATCGGGCGACAACACCTTGTCTGAAGAAAATGTTAAGTATATTAAGGCACTCGAGGACAAGGTTACTATTACTGTTTGCTTTAAGAGGGAAGATTTTGCCAGCGGCACAGAGTATGTTGCCCAGAATATGCACAACGCATCCGACACAACAGGCTCTAACGACGGAGTTTATTCCTATTATGAGCAGTCCTTAAATCTTCTCGACCTATACAGCGTATATTCCGAGAACATTACCCTTAAATTTGTTGACCCGTATGACCCCTCCTTCTCGGAAATCACAAACAAGTATACAGGAATTACCATAGGCGACATTCTTGTAGAATGTGAAAAGGAAATTGGCGGAGAAAAATATACAAAGAATGAAATTTTAAGCTTCGATGATATTTATTATCTTACCGAAGAAGAAAATTCATACTCTCAGATGTTCGGCTCATCCTACAAGACCTATATCGTTTCGGGTAACAAGCTTGAATCTGCACTCACAAGTGCAATCTACAAAACAACCTCAGACAAAACCCAAAAGGTGCTTGTTTTAGGAAACCACAGTCCCAAGGACAATATTAAGGATTATATTGATTACCTTAAGAAGAACAACTTCGACGTTGAGGACTTTGCCGACTATACCGTAAAGGAAATCGACAAGGAGGTTGACCTTGTAATTATTGCGGCACCCACCTCCGACTTTGCAACGCAGGAGCTTGACGCTATTGACGAGTGGCTTTATAACGAGGCAAAAAGAGGCAAGGGCCTTATGTTCTTTGCAGACCCAACCTCACCTGCAATGCCCAACCTTTCGGCATACCTTGAGGAATGGGGTATTGCCACCGAAGAGGGCGTTCTTTATGAAACAAACGACAGTTACAAGGTTTTCGGCGACCCAACAACAAACTATTTTATCCCCGAAACCATAGAAAACGAGGATGAAATAAGCAAACATTATTCTAAGTTTATGCCGGATAGCTTTGTGGTATCGGGCGGAAACGCAGTGCTTCAGCAGGTATTTGAGCAGGACGGTGTTCGCGTTACTACCCCTCTTCTTGTAACCCCCGAGGACAGCGTGGTAATTAAGCCTATCGGTGAAAAGTCTGATTGGACACCCGACGGCTCATATGATAAAAACCAGCATATCGGTCTTATTATGTCAAGCGAAGCAACCTATGTTGATAACGAGCTTTGCACAAGCTATGTTTGTGCCTTCTCAAGTGCACAGTTTGTAAACGCAAATTGGTTTATTGAATATGACGCCAACACCGATTTCATCTTAAAAGCTGCAAAGTTCTTAAGCGGTGCATCCGATGACGGTATTACCTTTACTATGAAGAAGATGAGCGAATCCTCCTTTAACGAGGTTGTTACCTACGAATCCATTCAGGCAATGTCGATTATATTCCAATGGATTATGCCAATTGCTCTTATTGTAACAGGCGTTGTTGTCTTTGTAAGGAGGGCTCGTCGATGAGCGACTTTGAAAAGGACAAGAGCCTGCCCGAGTATGAGTCCCGCGTTTACGAGGTAAGCGACGAGGAGTCCACCATATTCTCGGCACCCGAGGCTCATCGCGATAAGGTAACAAAGGGCGTAAAACTCAAAAAAATAATAACGGCGGGTATAGCACTTGTGCTTGTTTGTGCAATTGCTATCACCGTTGCGGTTTTGGTTCCTCCGCTTTTAAATGAGGATAACGGGGGTGGTACAGATGAAATCGACCCACCCATAATGGCAGAGGACACCTTTAAAAACGTAGACCGTGCGGTCCTCAAGAGAAGTGATGCGGTAATTGAATTTGTTAAGATAGAAAAGGAAAGAGAAACCGAAGACGAGGACGGAAACACCGTTACAAAAACCGATTTAGAGTGGGCACTTAAAGAGGTTGACCCCGACCTTACAAGCTATACAAATATAGACAATACCGTTTCTAACTATATGGAACAGCATTATACCAAAAAGGTAAGCGGTAATAAAAACGACGGTAATGACTACGGTTTCGATAAGCCGATATATCAGGTGGATTTCTATGAAAAGGGCTCAGACGAGATTTTGATTTCTCTTCTTATCGGCAACGAAAACCCTGCCAAAACAGGAAGATATGCCACCACCACAAAGGATGATGCGGTATATTATATTGCAGGTGCCAGTGAGTTTTATCACTATCAAAAGAACATTACGGATTTTGCAAATCCCGAGTCAATACCGGCAATATCAAAGGCGGAGGACTACAGCGACGGCAACTTTACCGAAGGTCAGCTTATAAAATGTGATAAACTTATCCTTAGCGGAAATAATTTTGGCGGACAGTATGTTATAGAGTCGCAGGAATCCGATAACGTTACAATTTTTACCACATATTCCGTAACAAGCCCAACAAAGCGTCCCGCCAACGACGATAATGTAGGAAAGGTTGTTCAAATTTTTTCTTACGGTGTAACGGCAGACGGATGTTATTCCTATAAAACCGATAACGAAGAACTTAAAAAGTTCGGCCTTGACAAACCCGACTTCGAGGCTACAATTTATGTTGGCAATATAAAGAGAAGTTTCAAGGCAACAAAGCAGCAGGACGGAAATTATGCGGTTTTCTATGAGGGAAACAAAACCATAATGTCGGTATCGGCCGATTCTATTGAGCCCGTAGCTTTCGAGAGAGGCGATTTGTTTAACGAGCTTTTATTTATTGAAAACATTACAAATGCCAGTCAGTTAAAAATTGAATCGGGAGCCCAAAGCTTCAAGTTTGATATTTTAACCGAAAAGAATGAAGAAACCGGTGATTATAACCTTACCGGCATTAAGGTTGGCGGTAAGGAGATAACAAAGAGCAATTTCCAAAACTACTATCAGTTCCTTGTTTCAATTACGGCTCAGTCCTACGAAGAGCATGATACCAAGGGAATGGAGCCCGAAACTGTGGTTACCTTAACACACAAGAGCGGCACCAAAACGGTTGTTAAATACTTCAAGGTTTCCTCCACCAGATATCAGGTTGAGGTTAACGGAGTTAAAATGGGACTTATAAGCTCTGCCGACCACACACGCATATCAAAATATGCACAAAACGTTGTAAACGAAAAGGATTATAACGCAAGATAAAAAATGCGACCCCGAAGCCTTCGGGGTCGTTTTTTGTCTTGATATTTCGAAAACTTTGTGCTAAAATTGGTAATCATATTGTTAGAGTAGGAAAATTGGCGTTTAAGTGTCGCTCGGACGGGGAGTTGCCAAGCGAACGAAGGGTTTTCCGCGACCAATTTTTCGCATCCCGCTAACTAAAAAAGGGGTATTGTGCTTCTTTTCTCTTAGTGGGGAAGGAGGCTTTTTTAATGGTAAAAAATAAAAAACGGCTGTTCTGCCTTGTCTTAACCTCAATACTTACCGCAATAACGGTGGTGCTCAGTCGATTTTTGTCTATCAACATCTGGAATATGAGCATCGGCTTTTCCTTTGTAAGTGTAATGCTTTGCGGTATGCTGCTTGGTGTATTCTGGGGTGGCATATGCGGTGGACTTGCCGACCTTGTAGGTGCACTGCTTTTCCCCTTTGGCCCATATTTTCCGGGCTTTACCGCAACAGCCTTTCTTAGCGGTGCGGTTTTTGGCCTTATTGGATACTTTGCAGGGAAAGAGCAAAAAAGAACAACCTTTATTCTGTTGGCCGTTTCCCTTTTGGTTTTAAAGGAGACGGTTTGCTCACTGCTTTTAAATTCGCTGTGGATAAGTCTGCTCTACGGCAGTCCCTTTACCGCCGTGCTAATATCAAGAATACCTCTTTCAGCTATAACCCTTGTTTTAGAGGTTGCTCTTGCAATTGTATTAAAGGAATTTTTAATACCTAAGGTAAGAAAGGAGCTTTAAAATGGAAAACTCGGTTTTCGGTGATAAAACGGTTTATAAAACCCGTCCCGATAGTTGCAGTGAAAAAGAGAAAATCTGTTACGACACCCTTGAGGGCTTGGCGATTGAATATGAAAGGGTTAGCCACGCACATATTGGAACAATAGAAGGATTAATAGAGGTAACAAAGGTGCTTGGTGCATCCATACATAAAAACCTGTTTTTGTGTAACGCCCAAAAAACAGATTTTTATCTTGTTATAATGCCGGGCGAAAAACCCTTTAAAACCAAACTTTTATCCCCTCAGCTTAATTGTTCCCGTTTGTCTTTTGCACCCCCTGAGTATATGGAAGAGCTGATTTGTTGTACACCCGGCTCGGCATCGGTTTTGGGTCTGCTTTTCGATAAGGGATTAAAGGTTCGCCTTGTAATCGACAAGGATATTTTAGGTTATGAGTATTTTGGCTGTCACCCCTGCGATAATTCAGCAAGCCTAAAAATAAAAACAGCCGACATAATAGAAAAGCTTATCCCTTCGGTCGACCACACACCAACCTATGTAGAACTATAAAAAAACCGCGAAACGCCTTAGCGTTTTCGCGGTTTTTCATTTGGGCCACTAAAATTTATTAAATATAAAAATCGGTTGCAAGCATTACCAAAAAGCCTACAAGCAGGGCAAAGGTAGCGCCCTTTTCACTCCCGTGGGCGTGGGTTTCGGGTATCATTTCATCGCTTATTACATAAAGCATAGTGCCGCCCGCAAAGGCAAGGGCAAAGGGCAGAATTGCCGAGGATACGGCAACAGAAAAGTAACCTATAAATGTGCCCACAACCTCAATTACTCCGGTTAATGCGGCACAGACAAAGGTTCTGCCGCGAGACACGCCGGATAATAGCATAGGTCCTATAATAACCATACCCTCGGGTATGTTTTGCAAAGCGATACCGCCCGCAACGGTTAGTGCGTCGGAGACCTCTCCCGCACCAAAACCAACCCCCGCCGCAATTCCTTCAGGCAGGTTGTGTATGGCAATGGCCGTAACAAAGAGAAGTACCTTGTTCAGCCGTTCGTTCTGTTCCCCGTGGCTTTCGATATCTGCACCCATCATTTTGTGAAGATGGGGAACAAATTTATCAATAAGGTTAAGGCAAACGGCGCCAAGCAGAATGCCCACGGCGGAAATTACAAAGCCAAAGGAGCCACCATATTCCAAAGAGGGTAAAATAAGCCCTATAATAGCGGCGGCAAGCATTATGCCTGCGGCAAAGGAGAGAACAATATCGCTGAATTTATGTGATATATTTTTAAAGGCAAAGCCAAGTATAGCACCAATAATAGTTGCGCCGCCAACACCAAGGGCACAAAGTAAAACAACTGTCATAAAAACACCTCGTTTCAGTATATGTAAAGTGTATCATACAGGCAACAAAAAGTCAAAAGCATAAATTAAATATATTTATATTTACCCCTTGACAAAAATAAATTGGTGTGATAAGATAAGGGCACAAAATTTCACGTCTATTTTGCAAAAGGATTAGAATTTCCTTAGGGTTATTCTATCTATTTTGCAGGATAGGCTTTTTTTATGCCTTCCTGAAAAAATTAAATATTTTTTAGGAGGTAACCAATATGGGTTATTATTCAGACCCCACCGCCAATATGGCGCTCGGTTCAATCAACCGCGAGTTTTCAAAGCTCGAAAAAAAGGCGAAGCAGCTTCGCAAAAGGCTCGACGAGGGCAGCATCTCTCGCGAGGCGGTACAGCGGGCACAGTCCCAGTTCACCGGGCTTTATCGCCATGTGCTTACCTTAGCACTTGAAGCTCCCGCCAAGGAGGAGGGCGAAGACACCTAATCCCCACCCCCACAGAAATTTTCTGTGGGGGTATTTTTAAGAAAAAATTGACAAAAAACGGTATCGTTATTATAATAAATTTAAGAAAAATCCCCAAAAACCTTAGGAGATGAGAATTGTGAAAAAACTGTTAGCGTTATTTCTTGTATTAGCCCTTGTTTTTTGTAGCGCCTGCGGTGCACAAAACGGGCCCGGCTCTACGGTAGACAATGGTGGGGTAACCTCTACGCCTACCGACAGCTCGTCGCCAGACACACCATCAGACACACCATCAGACACCTCCTCAAGTAAGCCCTCGGGCAATAAGGATGACAACCCCATAAACTATAACCAATATACTCAAGACCCTTCCACCTGTGACCATGTTTATAAAAAAGCCGATTGCAGCGTGCCTAAAACATGTGTTAAGTGTGGCACGACTGAGGGCGGCACCCTCGGACACGATTATTCAGAGGGTAGTTGCACCGAAGCTCAGGTTTGCAAAAAGTGTGGAGACACTAAAGCGGCAAAGGGACACGACTACAAGGCGGCAACCTGCTTAGAGGCAAAGACCTGTAAGGTTTGCGGCGTTACCGAGGGCAGCGCTCTTGGCCACGATATGTCGGGTGGCTTGTGCACTCGCTGTGATGTCTTCAACGGTGAGTTCGTGCCCAAACTTTATTTCACGGGCAATATGAGTGGAATGTCACAAAAGTCTGACGTAAGACAAATCACCTATAGTTACAAGACCACAACCCAGGTTATAAACGGTGCCGCAAAAATAAAGGTACAGGGAAGCTCAAGCCTTTCTTACGAAAAGAAGAACTACACAATTAATTTCTATAAGGATAACACCTATTCCAAAAAGGCTACAGTAGACGTTGGTTGGGGTGCACAGAACGAGTATTGCCTTAAGGCAAACTGGATAGACAAGACCCACTGCCGTAACGTTGTAACCGCAAAGCTGGTTGGTCAAATGCAAAAAGAGTATAAGCTCTTTATGGACTGCCCAAACAATGGCGCTGTAGATGGATTTCCGATAGAGGTATATATAAACGGTGAATTCCACGGCGTTTACACCATGAACATACCAAAGGATGCCTGGATGTTTAATATGGATGAGGATAACCCCAACCATATAGTTATCTGCGGCGAAAACTGGACCGACGTTACCTATTTTAAGGCCCTTCCTACAGATTTTAGCGGTTGGTCGGTGGAAATTGGCGAAGAAAACGACCAAACCCTTGCAAAAATACAAAGACTTGCAAGGTTTATAAAGGATAGTTCAGATGCCGAGTTTAAAAAGAACTTTAGCCAGTATTTAAATCTTGATGCGACCTTAAACTATTATATCCTTATGCGTTTTGCATATATGAGAGATAATTCGGCTAAAAATATGCTGCTTGCTACCTATGACGGCAATATATGGTACCCCTCCCTTTACGACCTTGATACCACCTGGGGAACCTACTGGACCGGCAAAAAGCTTGATTCCTATAAGAGCTATCTGCTCCCCGCTGGTGAGAGCCTGCTTTGGAAAAAACTTGAAAATTCATTTGCAAAGGAAATTGCCGAGCGTTACTTTGAACTCAGAAAAACCGTTCTTTCTAAGAAAAACATTTTAGATGAGTTTAACAGTTTCTACGATAGCATTCCTGATGCAGCCTTAGCAATGGAAAAGGCCAAGTGGGATAAGCCCGACGCCCCCATTCCCGGCTATGATATAAGCCAGATTGAAGATTACCTTGATACAGTTATTCCAAAATTTGATGAATTATTCTCAGGCTGGAGATAAACTAATAAAACCCCCATACCACAAGGTATGGGGGTTCTTTTATTCCTCTAAAAATCTCTTTGCCTCAAGATATTTGTTTCTTCTCTCTATTGCCTTGTCGTCCACTTCGTCAAGCCTTGAAAGGTCACTGTTGTGGGTTAAATCGGCAAGCTTTACCGCCCTTGCAATAGAGTTTTGCTTAATCTTTGCAACATAGTCCATATAGTTCGGCACAGCATTTTTATCGTGTGTCATAAGTGCAACAGCCTCTACAACCTCGTCATTAAATCCCTCTTCCTTTAAAAACTCAAGGGTACAGTCGGTATCTTCAACAATATCGTGAAGCAGCGCTACTATGGTTGTAGCTTCGTCCTTCATCTGTTCTGCTAAATGAAAGGGATGAAAGACATAGGGCATACCGCTTTTATCAAACTGGTCCTTATGCTTCTCAAAGCTTAAAAGTAAAGCCTTTTTAGTCATAGTGGTGTAAATCATAACATCACCTCATAAAGTTTTATACACACATTATATCACAACAAATGTCCACAAACAAGAAAAACCCCACCAACCTGCGTTGGTGGGGTCTATTAATTAGTTTATCTTACATTGTACCGAAGATGAACTTAGCAAGGAAGAGGAGAGCAATAATTGTAACTGCGATGTCTTTCTTGCTGAATTTGCCGGTAAACACTGTGATAAGAACATAAGCGATAGAACCGATACCGATACCGTTTGCAATGGAGTAGGTAAGAGGCATCATAATGAGTGTTAAGAAAGCAGGAACTGCGTTTCTCATATCGGTCATATCAACCTTAGCGAAGTTCTTAAGCATAAGAACGCCAACGAAGATGAGAGCGGGAGCGGTAGCAGCCGAAGGAATAATGCTTGCAAAAGGAGCAAGGAACAAGCAAACTGCAAAGCAGAGTGCGGTAACAAGGCTGGTAAGACCGGTCTTACCGCCGGCAGCAACGCCTGCAGCACTTTCTACGAATGTAGTAACGGTAGATGTACCAAGAACAGAACCGGAAACTGTAGCAACAGAGTCACAGGTCATAGCCTTGTTAACATCGATGGGGTCGCCGTTTTCGTCAAGCATATTAGCCTCAGAAGCGGTACCGTAAAGGGTGCCGATGGTGTCGAACATATCAACGAGGCAGAAGGTAACGATGAGCATAATTGCCGAGAATATACCGCCAACAAATTCGGGTGAGAATGCATTCTTCCAGGAATCAGCAGTAAATACAGCGGTAATACCGATGTTTGCGAAATCCTTGAAAGGAGCGAAAACTTCGCCGATTTCGAAGCTGGGGAGTTGCCATGTAGCAAGATAGTAAATAACGGTGGTAGCAAGAATACCGATAAGAACTGAACCCTTAACGTTAAGCTTGTTTAAAATAGCAATGATAATGAAACCAACAAGAGCAATAACGGGAGCAGCAAGGTCAGCCCAAGCAACGCCGTTAATTTTAACGAACTGAACGAGAGTGTACTGGTTAGCCTGAATGATACCAACGTTCTGGAAACCAATGAAGGCAATGAAAAGACCAATACCTGCAGGTATAGACTTCTTAATGCAGTCTGGCATAGCCTTTGCGATATATTCGCGTGCGCCGGTAGCAGAAAGAATTAAGAAGATAAGACCGGAGATAAGGATAATAACAAGACCTGCCTGATAGCCCTTTGTTACGTCGCCGCCTGCGATAACCTGAGGAAGCACGAAGGAAACAAAGAAGTAAGAGTTAAGTCCCATTCCGCAAGACTGTGCAAAGGGTAGCTTTGCATAGAAAGCGAAAAGAAGTGTACCGATAACCGATGCCAAGATGGTTGCAACATAAACTGCGTTCCAAATAGCAGGTATACCGGGTACGTCAAAACTGAAACCAACAATTTGATTGGGGTTTACAATGATAATATAAGCCATTGCGAAGAAGGTTGTAAGACCCGCGATGATTTCTGTTTTGACATTAGAGCCGCGTTCAGAAATTTTGAAAAACTTGTCCATTTTTGTCTCTCCTTTTTTTAAAAATTAAATGGCAAATTAATTATATCAAATAAATAGAACGGTTGCAAGATGTTTGGCTAATTTTAGCAAAAACCGACAAAAAAACACGACAAATTTTGTGTGCACTATAAACAAAAAAAGGTTTAAAAGAATTGAAATTGTATCTGCAAGGAAGTATAATTCAACTATAATATTTTTAAGCGAGGGTTAATATGTTACTTTCAAACCTTACACAGTGGTCAGGCTCAACTCTTTCGGCAAAAGAGGCTATAAAAATTAATGCTGATGCCGGCTTTGATGCCTACGATATTTCGCTTTTTGGTCTAACAAGGGACGAAAACTTTGAGTTTAACTGTGACAACTATGCAGAGAAGGCAAGGGAACTTCGTGAGTATGCCGACAGCCTTGGTATAGTTTGCAATCAGTCACACGCCCCTTTTTCCACAAGCACGGGAGATATGGAAAAGGACAAGTGGATTTTTGGAAAAATTATACGCTCTATGGAAATAGCCTCTATACTTGGTGCCAAAATTATTGTTGTTCATCCAAAACAGCATCTTTGTTACGCCGATTATGCAGAAGAACTTTTTAATATGAATGTAGAGTTTTATAAAAGCCTCATTCCTTACTGCGAAAAGTTTGGCATTAAGGTTGCCGCCGAAAATATGTGGCAAAACAACAACGGAAGCCGCGTACCGAGCGACAGCACCTGCTCTCGCGCGTGGGAGTTCAATAAATATCTTGATGCAGTGGACAGCGAGTGGATTGTTGGCTGCTTAGATATTGGGCATGTTTCGCTTATGAATGCAGACATACCCGATTTTATACGCAAAATGGGAAACAAGAGACTTCAGGCTCTCCATGTTCACGATACTGATTTTAGGTCAGATAAGCACACCCTTCCCTTTATGGAGAAGATAGATTTTATACCCGTTTGCGAGGCCCTTGCCGAAATAGACTATCAGGGCGACTTCACCTTTGAAGCCGATGCCTTTTATAGAGGAAAGCCCGAGGAACTTTATCCCGCTACCACTAAATATATGTGTGAGGTTGGAAGATACTTGGTTTCTAAAATTGAAGAGGCTAAAAATAGCAGAGCATAAAAAATGACCCGCCAATTTTGGCGGGTCATAACATTAATAAATTTCTTGGCACCACTTGATTGCAAAGAGTTATATATTATGATATAATATACACAAATAAAATGTAGAGGGATATAAATGGCACACATTTTCGCATCCATAAAAGAGTCGCTAAGCTCGGTTTTGCCAATAGCACTTATTGTGCTTATATTGTCGGTCACCTGTGTAACGCTTCAGGCGGGTGTCCTTGTTTTGTTCTTGTTTGGAACAATTATGCTCATTTTAGGAATGAGCTTTTTCACCGTTGGCTCTGCCATTTCTATGGAGCCTCTTGGCGACGGTATGGGAAAAACCTTAAACAAGAAAAATTTTATTTTAATTCCTCTGCTCATCTGTTTTGTGCTTGGCTTCCTTATAACAGTATCCGAGCCCGACCTGCAGGTTTTGGCAGAACAGGTGCCAACCATTGAAAACTCCATTCTTATAAACTGTGTAGGCATAGGTGTGGGTCTTTTCCTGGCTATTACCCTTATCAGAAACAAAAAGAATATTCCTCTGCGTCGTTTGCTTGTGTTTTTCTATGCTGCAGTTTTAATCCTGGCCTTCTTTGCTCCAAAGGAATTTATCCCTACCGCGTTTGATTCGGGCGGAGTAACCACAGGCCCTATAACAGTGCCCTTTATTATGGCACTCGGTGCCGGTCTTGCGGCAAGTAAAAAGGGTAAAAATGCGGGGGAACACAGTTTTGGCCTTGTTGCCCTATGCAGTGTAGGGCCAATTATGTCGGTTCTCCTCCTTAGCATATTCTTTAAGCCCGAGGCGGTTACAACCCCTTATGAAGTTATTGACGTTCACACCACAACCGACGCCTTTAAGCAGTTTGCCCTGGCGCTTCCGCATTTTGCAAAGGAAATTGCCATAGCCTTTGTGCCTATAGTGCTTGTTTTTATAATTTACCAGCTTATAACACGCAGATATCATATACATAATGTATTAAAAATGTCTTTCGGTTTTATATATACTTATATAGGACTTGTGCTTTTCCTTACGGGTGCCAACGTTGGCTTTATGCCGGCGGGCAGACTTATAGGTGCCGAGCTTGCAAATAGCGAGATTTCCGCACTCCTTG
Source organism: Clostridia bacterium (assembly GCA_017630655.1). Lineage (GTDB taxonomy): Bacteria > Bacillota > Clostridia > Oscillospirales > Acutalibacteraceae > SFWF01. Next base: position 12,308 of record JAGBUU010000013.1, on the reverse strand, counting down.
TGCCTATAGGTATGCTTATGGGCTATTTTGTAGTTGCGGCAGAGCCTGCGGTACATTCTCTTAAAAGACAGGTAAATGAGATTACCAAGGGAGCCATATCTCAAAGGTCGGTTGCCCTGGCGCTGTCTATAGGTGTTTCGGCATCGGTTGGCATTGCAATGCTTAGAGTTTTAACGGGCATACCCATAATGCCCTTTCTAATTACAGGCTACGGTATTGCACTTGTTATTAGTTATTTTGTTCCAAGCATTTATACAGGTATCGCCTTCGACTCGGGCGGAGTTGCAAGCGGACCTATGACCTCAACCTTTATGCTGCCCTTTGCAATGGGTGCCTGCGAGGCTATCGGCGGCAATGTTATGGCAGATGCTTTCGGCATAGTTGCACTTATTGCAATGGCACCCCTTATTACCATTCAGGTGTTAGGTCTTGTTGAACGCAGAACCCACGCAATTAAGGTTAAAAAATTCCACCACGAAATTAGTATGGTAAAGGACGATATAGTTTTCTTTAGCGAGGAGGGTGAGGTATGAGCAAAAAAATCATGGCCCTTTTCTCAATAGTCGAGCAGGGCAAGGGAAAAAAACTTATAAAGGCTTTAAATGAGCTAAAGGTTAGGCTTAATTTCCAAACGGTAGGCTACGGTACCGCACCCACCGAAATGATGGATATCTTCGGCCTTGGCACCAAAGACAAGGATGTTGTTATAAGCATCGGGGCCGAGGATAATATTAAGGATATGATGGCAAACTTCGGCGAAATCTTTATGAGCCATTCAAAATATGGCGGACTAATGATAGTGCTCGACGTCCTGGCTGCAAGCAGAGTCCTTAGCGAAATTCTTAATTATAACAGTCAAAAGGAAGAAAAGGAAAGGGTTAAAATGAAAAACGAACATCATAACAACCTAATACTTATATCGGTAAATGAGGGCTTTAGCGAAAGCGTAATGCAGGTTGCGCGTAAGGCCGGTGCAACAGGAGGCACCGTTATAAAGGGCAGACTTGCCGATATAGAACAGTTCTCGGAATTTATTCAGACCGAGGTTGACTCAGAAAGGGAAATGCTCTTTATTCTTGCTCCCGACAAGTCGTCAAAACAGATTATGGAGGAGGTAAATGCACAGTTTGGCATATCCTCTGAGGCGAACGGAATTATCTTTGCCCTCCCAACCGAAAAGGCATTTAAAATATAGGAGGATATAAAATGAAAAGAATTATAGCGCTAATTTTAGTAGCCGCTTTGGCGTTAAGTCTTGCCGCCTGCCAAAAGGAAAACGGGGAAGCACCGTCATCCTCGTCGGCTTCCTTGAGCGAACAGGCTTCAAGCAACATAACATCATCCCAAACCGTAAGCAGCCAAAAGGAAGAAAGAGTACCTTACGAGCCGGCAAAAACCCTTTCGGATTATTTTGACACCCTAACCTTTTATGATAAAACGTCGGATGCTTCTATTGAGTATTTGTTTCACGAGCCTTTAAGGGACACAGGCAAGGAGTATCCTATGATAATATTTCTTCACGGACTTTTCGAAGAAATGAGCCTTACAAGCCTTGGAACTGCCGGTGGCATGGTAGAGGCACTTATGTATTATGAAAACGCAATTGAAAAATACAGTATATACACCCTTATTCCTTCAACCCCCCTACCATCAGAGGGTTGGTGGCAGGACAATCAGTTAGAGGCGTTAAAGCAATTAATATACAAACTTTGTGAGGGATACAAAATAGACAAAAAACGCATTTATATCGCCGGCATATCTATGGGAGGTATGACCGCCTGTCAGCTTCTTGACGAAATGCCAAAGGATACCTTCGCAGCAATAGCCACATTTAGCGGAGTCAGCACCTTAAGCAATCCCGAAAAGGCGCTTAACACAGCAGTCCGCATCTATCACGCCGAAAACGACCAAACCGTAAGTCCCCAAAGTTCAAGAAATTTAAACCAGCAACTCATATCTGCAGGGCATAAAAATGTGGAATATACCGAGTTCGAGGGAGGCGACCACCTCTCTGCAATTAAAACGGTATTCACACGCCAAAGGTTAGCCTTTCTTGACTGGATGTTCGCCCAAAAACTACCCTAAAAACAAAATCCCCCTTGGAATTCTCCAAGGGGGGTCTAATTTTTTATACTTTTTTCTTTAGCGAGCTTGCAAAACTTACAATAGCAATAAGCAAACAGAATACCGCAACAGAGATGAATACTGCGTTCCAATTTCCGTCTCCAAGTATAAAGCCGTAAACTGCTGCTTGAATTGCGGCACCCATATAGGCGGCAAAGTCAAGAATTCCTGATGCGGTAGAAGCAAAGACGCGTCCGCCCACATCTGCGGCATAAGCCCAAACGGTGCCGTTAATTGCATAGATAAAGAATCCCGCAAAGAAGAGGCAGACAAGCATCAGCACAAACTGGAAGCTGTCCCTCGGGTTAAGCAGTGCAACGCCTACAACACAAATTGCCGAAACAAGACCGCTTACAACGCTTGCCCAAAGGCGATTGTTGGGGCAGAGCTTATCGGTGAGGGTGGGAACAACAAGTGTTCCTATTCCCATACCTATTGGCAGAATTGTGGAGGTAAGCAGACTGACTATTGCGCCAAGCTCGGTTGTTTCGTTAAGATACTTGGGTATCCAGGTAACAAGTCCGTAGCGTGCAACGCCCGACGCGAAAACAACAAATATCCAAACTAAGAAGATTGGCTTAGAAAGCAGATGGAAATAGGGGTAAAGTTTGCCCTTTTCCTTAACGATTTTTGCCATTTCGTCCTCGTGCTCGGCTTTTGCTGCATCCTCTTCCTCGTAGTCCTTAAGGCCTATATCCTTAGGGCCTGCTTTTGCAAAAAGTGCATAGATGATAAGCATTAAAATAGGGAGTGCGGCGGGCACAAAGAATGCAGAACGCCAGCCAAGGCTAGGCAGCAGAACAAAGCCCAAGGCAACCATAAGGGTAGCGACTACCTGACCAAAGCCCGAAAAGGCGTTTGCAAAGCCGGTTGCAAAGCCGCGCTTGTCTCCCGGCCACCACTTTGTAAGGGAGGAAACTCCGGGCGACCATGCCATAGACTGAACAAAGCCGTTAATACCCCAAATTACAGCCATCACGGCAATAGAGGTCTGAAAGCCCATAAAGATATTGCAAACAACCGATAATATAACCGAGAGCATAATAAATTTACGGATACCAAAGATTTCACCAAGTCGGCCGTTTACAAGGTGACCAACACCATAGGTCCAAAACAGAACAGAGGAGAGAATACCAATATCCTCGCTTGAAAATTCGGTCATATAAACCTGTGCGTTACCAATATTAAGTCTTGTACAGTAGTGAGCACAGTAGAGAAGCGAAAAGAGAATAAGATAACGCCAGGCACCGCTTAAAAACTTTTTATATTCGGCCTTGTTATAGCCGTATTTTAACTTTTCCATATTAGGCTCCTTATCTGTAAATAGGGTCTATCTTCTTAAGGTCGGCAAAACTGTCAATTTCTACAATATCATCGAAGGTGCATTCTCTAACCTCAACGGTGTAGTTATCAAGACAATATTCAAGGGAAACCTGGTCCCAATATCTTTCCTTGCCGCCCGGCATATCGTAAACCTTTTTAATGTCATTAAAAAGGTTGGCGCCCGCCGCCTCGTTCCAGTAGGAAATGCCAAACATATGGTGGCAATCATTTCCGCCGATTTTAACCTTAGTAATAACCTTATTCTTGGTTTCAAAGCACCAGTCGTCTGTATAATCGGTAGGAACGCCAAGATAGTTAGAGGTGTACTGGTATTTGGTTATAATATCGGGGTTGGAAAGCACAAGGTCGGCTTCTAGCACATATGCGTTTTGAAGCAGATGACGGGCAAGAAGTGCCGAAGAAATATTGTTCGCCTCGTTATAAAGGGGATTTTCAATAAATTTAATGTTTGGGTACTTATATAAAAGCTGGTCAAACTGCTCGCCAAGATAACCCCTTACAAGATATATCTCCTCAATTCCTGCCGCAACAACCGCGTCAAGCAGAGTGTCAATCATTCTAACGCCGTTTACCCTAACAAGCGGTTTTGGTGTATTAAGAGTAATGGGAACAAGGCGTGAGCCAAAGCCCGCCGCAATAAAGATAGCCCTTTTTACCCTGTAGGGTTCAAGTGCGGCATAGCCCTTGTCTGTAATGGTGCCGCTCTCAAGCAAATTTGCCTCACTAAGCTCGGCAATAACCTTATTAACAGTGCCGGCCGACATTTTTGTGGCCTCGGCAATTTCTCTTTGCGATTTTTTGCCACTTGATTTTTCAATATAGGTCAAAACATCAAACTGTTTCCTGGTAAGTTGTGTCGGTTTCATAAAAACACTCCGTTTCTTTTTGGCAAATGAACAAAATTTTACTAAAAATAAACCAAATTCGTTCAATTCTGACCTATTATAACCCTAAAACTGAACAAAGTCAAGCAAAAAAGCACCGCTACACTCAAAAGAGAGCTGCGGTGCTATGATTTTAATGGTAAATAGAATATTTTATATCCCAGCAGTTTTCGGTTTTCTTGTAATTATCAAGGTTGTTGGCATTTCCCCTAACTTCGTATTCGCAAAGTTCGGTTTCAGTCTTTTCGCCAAGCACCGTGTTGTAGGTGTAACGGACATTTTCGGTCTCTTCAACCTTTGTAATAGAGGTTTCAAAGCCGTCGGCATTTGAGCCAAGAGACTCAAGAATAAGAGCAAACAGGTTCTCCTGGGAAACGGGGGCGTTGCTTGTCTTAATTGGCTTTGTCGAGTCTGCACCCGCTTCTTTTACAAGCATAAGACAGGTTTGTGGAGCATCAAGCTTTCCTGTGTAACGGCCGTGGTCGGCTGTGATGATAATGGTTGCGTCGTCGTAAAGCCCAAGCTCTTTAAGCTGGTCAAGATATGCCTTAATAATTTTCATATCTCCGCGAAGCGCCTGTGTGAGAGTAACTCCCTTTTCATACTCGGCATTCTCATTTACGGTAGCACCGGGGTGTGAGCCGTACATATGATAAAAACGGAAGGCGGCATTATAATCCTTATTTATCGAAAGCCTGTCCTCTCTTATTTCCTCATAAAGTTCCAAATCTCTTAGGTGGACAGCCACGTCGAGAGTTCTGATAAGGGATTTGTCATTTACCTCTTCGGTATCGTAGGCAAACTTCTCTTTTACTATATAAGGAAGGCCTCTGAATCCCGAAACCTTTATTGTTTGGTAGATATACTCGAAAACCTTAACCTCACCAAGACTGTTTGTGTTAGCCGATTTATAGTTGTCGACAAAAGGCTTTGCGGCGGCACCGACATAGCGAGGGTCGGTATAATATCTTACATCTGCACCCGACTTGTCTATTCTGTTTATATACGTGTTATCCTTAAAGGAGTCATTTATATATTCGTTGACCGTTTTATCATAATAGCACTTTTCACCCGTTAAAAGATAGGTTATGGCAGGGTATGAACGGCCGTGGATATAGAGGTTGTCGGGGTAGTAGGTAAAGCCGTCAAGCCCACTGAAAAGCTCGGGGTCTTCTTTTAGGGCGTCTTTTACAATTTGAGAGTCACAGTAGTCGATAACAAAGAAAATTACATTGTCTTGCTTTGCAAGCTCTAATCTTCCCTCGCGGGAAAAGTACAGTTCCTTTGTTTCGTTATCGCTGTTATCATAACCAATAAAAAGTGAAGCAAAGCCTGTAATTTGCATTACAACAAGAGCAATTGCCAACCACTTTGTAGCGTTTATAAAATGTTTTTCCTTCTTTAACTTTTTAAACACCAGCCAGCAAGCAATAACGACAATAAAAATTACTGCCCATACTACCGCGTTTATAATTTTTGTGGCAAGGTCAAGCTCTAATTTTTCGCCGTCAAGCTTTATAAGAGCACCGTTTAAAAAGAGAGACTGAATATAAAAGCAGAGGGTAAACCCAAAGATACAGAGGTTTATTATTTTTAAAGCCTTAACGGGAAGAAAACTTAAAAGAAGGGAGAAGATAAGGGTTAAGGCTGCGGCGGCAAGGCCCAAAATTATTATTGCGGAGTAGATAGAAACCCTGAAATCTGTCGGGTTGCCGAGATAAACCTCAAGGGGCGAGAAAAACAATAGTGTAAAAATTCCCGCACCGCTGAAGATAAGAGAAGATATAAACTTTTTAAAGTAAAGCTTTTTCATTTTATGGCTCCTGTAAATTTGTTGTTTTTATTTTATTGTTATTTTTTAGAAAAGTCAACGCTTTTGTAGACTTTTGTTTTTTTGTGTGATATAATGTTGACAAATATGTGATATGAAGGTGAAGGAATGGAAATTTTAGAAAGCATCATAGCCTATCCGCTTGGCTTTGTGATGAATCTTTGTTATCTGCTCCTCAGTAATTACGGCATAGCAATTATTGCTTTTACCCTAATTACCAAGTTCATTTTGCTCCCTCTTTCTGTGTGGGTGCAAAAGAACTCTATTAAAATGGTGCAAATGCAACCCGCAATTAACCGCATCAAGTCAAAATTCTTTGGCGATGCCGACACCATTGCAGATGAGGAGTCTAAATTATATAAGCAGTATAAGTATAACCCCTTAGCAAGTATTATTCCGCTTGCAATTCAAATTTTACTTCTTATGGGCGTTGTTGCCGTAATCTACAACCCCTTTGAGTATCTGTTTAATATGGATGCCTCACTTATAGAGGCTATAAACAAGGTGGCAAGTGAGCTGTCGGGCGTTCCTGTGATAGATTCTTCTATTCAGCTTACCGCAATAGACCTTATTAAGGATGCCGACAAGGCATCATACTTTGCCTCAATAGACGGTATTGGAAACTACCTTGCAGATATTCAAAAGTTTGATATTAATTTCTTAGGCTTAAGCCTTTCGGCCAACCCAAGCAGAGAGTGGGGGGTTACCATTGTAGTGCCCGTCGTTGCAGGACTATCTTCCCTTTGGCTCTGCATCGCACAAAACAAGGCAAACGTTCTTCAGGCAGAGCAAAGCGCTTTCAGCCAGTGGAGTATGTCTATCTTCTCGGTAGGCCTCTCCCTCTACCTCGGATTCTTCGTGCCCGCAGGGATTGCGCTTTACTGGGTTGCAAGCAACCTTTTTGCCATTGCTCAGCTTTATCTTTTAAATATGGCCATTCCGCCTAAAAAGTATGTTGACTATGAAGAACTTGAGGCAAGCAGAAAAGAGCTTGCCGAGCTAAACGCAATGGTGGAAAAGAAAAAGCCCTTTTCTAAGGATCCAAATGCTAAAAGAGAGCGTGCCGACTATAAGCGCTTCTTCTCTATTGCAAACAAACACCTTGTCTTCTATTCCGAGAGAAGCGGTTTTTATAAGTATTATAAAGAGATTATAGAGTATATCTTATCTAAAACCACAGTTGCTATTCATTATATAACCAATGACCCGGACGATATAGTTTTTGAAATAGCTAAGGAAAACCCCAGACTAAAGCCCTATTATATAGGTGTTAAAAAGTGCATAACCCTTATGATGAAGCTTGAATGTGATGTTATGGTTATGACCACACCCGACCTTGATAACTTCTATCTCAAGCGTTCCCTTTATCAAAAAGATATCAACTATATTTTCGTGCCGCACGACCCGTCAAGTATGAATATGAGCTTTAGAGAGCATTCGCTTGATAACTTTGACACTGTTTTCTGCACAGGCCCCCATATAGCAAACGAGGTAAGGGCAACCGAAAGAGTTTACGGTACAAAGGAAAAGGAACTTGTAGAGTTCGGTTACCCATTAATTGAGAGCCTTATTGAGTCCTGTGAAAAGTTGGAGCCTAACACATCTTCAAGGCGTCAGGTGCTTATAGCACCATCGTGGCAGGAGGACAACCTGCTTGATAGTTGTGTTGAGGATTTAATTGACAGTCTTTACGGTGATGATTATAAAATCATCGTCCGTCCCCACCCCGAATATATGAAGCGTTACCGCGGTAAGATGCAGATGCTTGTTGATAAGTATGCCGATAAGGTGGGCAAGGGGCTTGAGTTTGAGTTAGACTTTAGTTCAAACACCTCGGTATACTCGTCCGACCTCCTTGTTACCGACTGGTCGGGTATAGGCATAGAGTTTGGCTTTGCAACACTTAAGCCTGTAGTTTTCATCAACACTAAAATTAAGATGGAAAACCCCAACTACGCTAAAATCGGTATCGAGCCACAGGAAATTCTGCTTAGAAATCAGCTTGGCGTAGCACTTGAGAAAGGTGAGATTAAGGACAAGTTTGCCGATACTGCTAAGGCGCTTATCGGCAGCGAGGACTTTAAAGAAAAGCTTCGCCGCAAAAGAGAGGAATATTTCTACTCGCTCGGTACAAAGGGCACCGAAGGTGCTAAATATATAATTCGTTATCTTATAAGTAAGAAAAAAGAAAAGGAGATATAAAAATGTTTAATTTGCTTTATGTTGACCCCTCGGTTGTAACCTATGGTATTCAGGCGCTTGCAGGTGTTATTGTTGCCGTTGGTGCTGTTGCCGCAATTCTTTGGAGAAAAGCAAAGAAAAAGGTATCAAACGCCCTAAAGCTTGAAGAAAACAGCAAAAAAGAGCAGGATGAAGAGATTACACTCGTAGACGAGGATGTAATCTAAAAAGCCCAAACTTACGCTCACGCCAAACTTGGCGTGAGTTTTTTTGCAAAAAATATCCCCCCGCAGGGCTTGTGTGGGCTTGTTACATATAGTAAAATTACCGTGTCAAAATTTTTTCGAGGTGTTCCTTTATGCAAACAGTTAAAACAAAAAAACTTGTCCTTGCGGCTATCTGCCTTGCTTTGTGCATAGTTTTACCCTTACTCTTTCACGCCGTGCCAAACGGTGGCAGTATATTCCTACCAATACATATCCCCGTGCTTTTGTGCGGTCTGCTTTGCGGTACTGTTTACGGGGCGCTTTGCGGTGTAATGGGGCCGTTGCTTTCATCTCTTATAACGGGTATGCCGCCCTTGTCTATGGCTCCCGCCATGATGGTTGAGTGTGCCGTTTACGGTCTGGTTTGCGGTCTGCTTATGCATTTTGTAAAAACCAAAAAGCCTCTTTTAAATCTTTACATAAGCCTTGTCTGCGCTATGCTTGTTGGCAGAGTAGTGGCAGGTCTTGCTAAGGCACTTATCTTTACCCCCGGCATTTCACCTTTTGCGTGGGTTACCACCAGCATTGTTACAGGCATACCGGGCATTATAATTCAGTTAATCCTTATACCGCTTTTAATAATTGGTCTTAAAAGGGCAGGTCTTATAAATAATGGATAAAAAGGATATAATTGCGTTTTTCGATTCTCTGGCACCTACTTGGGATGCCGATATGGTGAAAAGCGATGAGATTATTGGTAAAATTTTAAATAATGTAGGGTTTAAAGCGGGACAGAGTGTGCTTGATGTTGCCTGTGGCACGGGCGTAATGTTTGATTATTACCTCAAAGGCGGCGCCGAAAGGATTGTCGGCATCGATATTTCTCCAAAAATGTGCGAAATAGCAGGGGAGAAGTACAGGCAAAACCCTAAGGTTTCGGTTCTGTGCGGCGATGTGTGTGATTTCGGGTTTTGTGATAAGTTTGACCTTATTGTTGTTTATAATGCCTTTCCTCATTTTAAGGACCCGCAAGGGCTTATAAAGGCTTTGGCAAAACTGCTCAAACCAGACGGCAGACTCACCGTTGCCCACGGCGAATCAAGAGAGAAGATAGACTCTCGCCACAAAGGGAAGGCAAGTAAGGTGTCGGTTGGCCTTATCAAAGCAGAGGAACTCAGCACCCTGTTCGAGCCATACTTCGAAATAGAAACAGTAATATCCAATGATACAATGTATCAAGTAAGCGGAAAACTAAAATAATAAAACCCCCGAGATTTCGGGGGGTTTTATTTTGTTTAAATAGGTCTACTGTCCAAACATTAAAAACATACGGCCAAAAGACCGACTTTAAGCAAAACGGATGATAAAACCAAAAGCGCCGATGGTGTGGAGGTAGGCCATAGAGGGTGTTTAGATTTTCTTTTTCATAAGCCCGTGTTTATTGCAATAGATATATAAATATCCGCCACCGCGGAAGTTAAGGCGGGTTTCGGCATTGCCTTCGGGATAAAATTTTACAAACTGCACTCTGTCCGACGTCACATAACAAATAAACGAAATGTAGTGGTCTTTTGTCATATCGTGATTAACAGTGACAAAATGTTCGTCTTCAACCTTTTCTATGGTTATTTTATGATCGGCGTCGGTTTCTTCCGCTTCAAGAGGTGGCAAAGCAATTCCACAACAACTCACAACCGTATCGCCTACCGTTCTAATAATGTTGTTACAAATAGGGCAAACGTAAAACTTTGAACGAACTATGTTTGCGGAAAGATTTTTATTTATGACTGTATTCCCTGACATCAGTTCCATAACCGAAACCGATAGCGCTTTTGCTAGTGGTTCAATTAAGGTTATATCGGGCAAACCTTTTCCTGTTTCCCATTTTGAAACCGCCTTGCTGCTGACACCCAGCATATCGGCAAGTTCTGCTTGGGTAATCCTCTTTTTCTCACGAAGATTTTTAATAGTAGAACCTGTTATGTAAGTATCCATATGAATCGCTCCTTTACAAAAATATTATAGTAAACGGAGGTGAAAATCGCAACCTACTCTTCATGGACAAGAAAAATCCGCCCGATTTCTCGGGCGGATAGTTTTGTTTTATAAAGTCAGCAATTATTTGCTTTCTTTGATTGCAGCCTGTGTTGCTATCTGCAAAAGAGGGAAATTTGTTTTTTCAATTAGCAATATATGATGGTTAAAATTGCAAAGAATATTCCAAGTGCAATCATAACCCCGCCAAATACACCTGTGTTAGCTTTGGCTTCTTTTTTTGATAACTGTTTCCAACCTGTTAATTTGTTAAAATATTCTCCTGCTTTTCCAAAACCGAATTTTTCAAGCACGGTAAAAATAATAAATAATATTCCAGCGATTATAAAAACAACTGATACATATATACCAAACGCCATTTTTGGAATATCAACTCCAAAGGCATAGAGTATGATAGCAATTATTGGTACGATTATTATGAAAAATGACAACAATAAATCAATACAAAAATTTATTTTTGCTTGTGCTTGCCTTTCCCTTTTCCTTTTAGTAATTTTTTTAGACATAATTTCCTCGCCAATGATAATTCAAATTACAAAATTATTATAGCAAAAATTAAACGTTTGTGCAATAGAATTAAAAAATTCCCACCGATTTCTCGGTGGGAATTCGTTTTACTTTACAAATCTAATTACTTAGATTCTTTGATAGCAGCCTGTGCTGCTATCAGCAAAAGTGGGAAATTGTGATTATTTTAAATTGTTTTCAATTTCTTGCTTACTTATATTAAAATGTGTAATCCCGTAAATGGTATGCTTGGTTGCACCAACTTCTACAAACTCTATATGACCTGCATTGAAAACTTTTTCAAAAATGTTTTGGTAAAATTTCACTTCATCAACTTTTATCGTAACTTCATTGTTGATATATTTGAACTTTTTACCTCTACCAAGATTTGAGAATATTTCGAAATCTTTATATGTAATGGTTTGATTTTCCACTTTTAAAAATTTAGAATAATTTAAACAATATAAAACACTGAAAAATGGAACCAAAATCACATACCAAAAATTATTATATATGAATCCAAAAATTAAGGTGGCAAACAAAAGTATTAATGAGTAAATTATTGTTGCCTTATTAAAAACATTAAAAATTCTGCATAGTTTGATTTTCATTTCCTATTGCACCTCTTTTAATTATTATAACAAAAATGCAGATTTTTTGCAACAGACAGAAAAATCCCTCTGCCGATTTCTCAGCAGAGGGATGTTTTTGCTTTATAAATCTAATTACTTAGATTCTTTGATAGCAGCCTGTGCTGCAGCGAGGCGTGCAATCGGAACGCGGAAGGGAGAGCAGGATACGTAGTCGAGGCCAATCTTGTGGCAGAACTCAACAGATACGGGGTCGCCGCCGTGCTCACCGCAGATACCGCAGTGAATTTCGGGACGGGTCTTCTTACCAAGGGTAACAGCCATATCCATAAGTTTACCAACGCCGGTCTGGTCGAGCTTAGCGAAGGGGTCGTTCTCATAAATCTTCTTATCATAGTAAGCAGAGAGGAACTTACCAGCATCGTCACGGCTAAATCCAAAGGTCATCTGGGTCAGATCGTTGGTACCGAAGCAGAAGAAGTCTGCGTTTGCAGCGATCTCGTCAGCGGTAACGCATGCTCTCGGGATCTCGATCATGGTACCGACCTCGTACTTGAGTGCAGCGCCTGCCTTTGCGATCTCGGCG
>JAGBUU010000012.1 GCA_017630655.1 Clostridia bacterium | reverse complement strand
TCGGATTTGGCGAGGTTTGGATTGGTATCGGTCTTGCCCTCGGAACCGCAGGCAACTGGATTTTCACCGCTAAAAGACTTCGCCGTTTTTCTAAGGCTTCGGGAGATTCAATAACCCTTCCCCAGTATTTATCTAACCGTTTCGGCGGCGGAAAAACCGTGCTTCAGACGGTATGTGCTTTAATCTTCCTTGTTTGCTTTACCGTTTACGTGGCTTCGGCCTTCGTTGCGGGAACTTCCGTTTTTACAACCGTTTTCCCAAAACTCGAGCCCGGTATTGCAATGATAATTTTTGCGGTTATCATCCTTATTTACACCTTTATGGGCGGTTATAAGGCTGTTTGTTGGACCGACTTTTTCCAGGGCTTTTTAATGCTCGCTGCCGTTCTTGCCGTTCCGATTTTGGCGGCCGTTTCGGGCGACGCTAATCCCGAAGCTCTAAAGGAAACCTATACATATTTAGACGGCGGCAAAGAGGTTGCCTGCGCCTTTGTCGGAACCCCCTTTGAAGCCACTTGGCAGGATATTGCCTCGGGTCTTGCCTGGGGTCTCGGCTACTTCGGTATGCCCCACATCCTCGTTCGCTTTATGTCAATAAGAAAATCTAAAGAGGTTAAAACTGCGGCTACAGTTGCTATTGTTTGGGTTGTAATCGCCCTCGGCGCCGTAACCGTTATGGCAATACTCGGAAGAATGATTGTTCCCGAACTTTTAGCAGACGGAAGTCAGAAGATGATATTTATTGTTCTTGCTAAAAAGTATTTCCACCCCTTACTTGCAGGACTCTTAATGTCGGCGATTATCGCGGCATCTATGTCAACCGCCGACAGTCAGCTCCTCGTTGCATCTTCTTCCTTTACCTCGGATATCTATAAGCCTCTTGTTCACAAGAGCGCAAAGGACAAAGAGATTATGTGGATTGGCCGCGGCGTTGTTGTTATCGTTGCAGTAGTTGCCTACTTTATCGCAAGCAGCAAGGGCGAGGGCGCACAGGCAATAATGTCTCTCGTTGAAAACGCCTGGGCAGGTTTCGGCTCGGCATTCGGCCCCGTTGTTATCCTCTCTCTCTTCTGGAAACGCTTTAACTATCAGGGCGCCTTAGCCGGCGTTATCGTAGGTGCGGTAGTCGACGTTGCCTGGCTCTTTGGTGGCCTTTCGGCTTCAACCGGCCTCTACGAGCTTATCCCCGGATTTATCGCCGGTCTTGTAGCCTCGGTGGTGGTAGCCCTTTTAACAAAGGCTCCCGATGAGGCAACCGCTAAAATATTCGCAGAAGCAACCAATAAAGAAATTGATGATTAATCAAAAAGACCGCCATCGGCGGTCTTTTTTTTATTGGTGGGCACTGCCCACTAATCGATAAATATGTCTGGTTTACCCCGATTTATGTCGTGGTAAACCGTTTTTTTATGCCGTAGAATAGATTGCAGAAAGGAGGCGGCAGGCTTTGGGTAAGGATATAGGCACAGAGCTTAAAAAAATAACCTCATTAAAACTCACCGAAGAAGAAAAAACACTCCTTAAAGATAAAGGGATAACCTTTAAAAACCCCACAAAGATGACCCTGCTTGCCGCCGCACTTTTTGAAAAGGCGGCAAAGGGAGACCTTTCTGCCCTTAAAGAGATTTTCTTAAGGCTTGACGGCGGTTCTTCAGGCGGTGGCGGGGTGGTACTGATAGATGATATCAAAAATAGCACTTAGTAAGGCTGTTGGGGGCGGGTACGATGCTTTTTGGAACTCTAAAAAACGCTACCGCGTACTAAAAGGGGGTAAAGCATCAAAAAAGAGTGCCACAACGGCACTTAATTTAATCTACCGTCTGCTTAAGTACAAGGAGAGCAACATTCTTGTTGTTCGTGCGGTTATGAACACCCACAGAGATTCCACATTTGCTCAGCTTAAATGGGCACAGGAGAAATTAGGGGTTGCCCACCTGTTTAAAAATACCGTTTCACCAATGGAGATGACATATCTTCCAACAAACCAAAAAATACTCTTTCGAGGCTTTGACGATGTGCTAAAACTTGCGGGCGCGACGGTTGAAAAGGGGTATTTAAACTTTGTTTGGGTGGAGGAGGCGTTTGAGATTGACAGCCTTGAGGATTTCGAAAAGCTTGATTTGTCGGTACCAAGGGGAGCACTGCCCAAAGGGCTTTTTAAGCAGACAACCATAACCTTTAACCCGTGGAGCGAAAAACATTGGCTAAAGTCCAGATTTTTTGACAAAACCGACCCCGACACCGATACCTTTTCAACCAACTATCTTATAAATGAATTCTTGGATGATACCGACAAGGCGGTTTTCGAAAGGCTAAAGTCCCGGCATCCAAGACGCTACAGGGTAGCAGGTCTTGGTGAGTGGGGCATTGCCGAGGGCCTTATCTATGAAAACTGGGAAACTGGGATAAAGGAGACAAACAGCGATGATTGGGAGGCATTTTTCGGGCTTGATTACGGGTATACCTCTGACCCCACCGCATTTATTGCCTTTAAAGTGAACCGCAAACTTAAAGAAATTTATATTTTTGATGAGATTTATCAGAAGAGAATGCTAAACTGCGACATTGCACGTGCAATAGCCCAAAAAGGTTATGCAAAGGAGCGGATAAGAGCCGACTCTGCCGAGCCTAAAAGCAACGACGACTTAAGGCGGCTTGGCATTAGAAGAATAATGCCCTCGGTTAAGGGGCGTGACAGCGTTATTAACGGAATTATGAATATTAGTGAATATTCTATAACCGTAAACCCCAAATGCAAAAACTGTATAGCTGAGCTATCAAGCTACTGTTGGCGTAAGGGGGAGGAAAATGTACCCGAGGACAAAAATAACCACCTGCTTGATGCACTCAGGTACGCCTTTTACGATGTGAAACGAGGAAGCAGAGAGGAAATTACCGAGTACTCCTCACAGATGAAAGGGGGTTGGGATATATGATAACGGCAATAATTTTAATTTACACCGCTTTAACCTTTGCGCTTGGCGTAATGGTGGGGAGCCTTAAAAGGCGTGGCGAAGAAATAATGGAAAAGCCAAGAAAAACAAGCGAATATAGCAGCGAAATATTAAATTTTTTAAATTACGACGGAAGCGAGCAATAAAAGAAAGGAAGAAAAAATATGGAAGAAATGATAAAGGATACCGAATTGGGACAACCCGAGCCTAAGGAGGAGGCCTTTTCACAGGAACAGGTGGACACCACACCACAGGAACCGAATATAGA
This sequence comes from Clostridia bacterium, assembly GCA_017630655.1. Taxonomy (GTDB): domain Bacteria; phylum Bacillota; class Clostridia; order Oscillospirales; family Acutalibacteraceae; genus SFWF01. Next base: position 36,270 of record JAGBUU010000012.1, on the reverse strand, counting down.
GCCGACTTTGGAAATTAAGTTTAACAAGGAAACAAAAAAGCTTAGTCTGGAGGAGGCACGGGCTTTTGCTCAAAAGGGAATGAAACTTGACCTTATATCAGAGGAGCTTCAAATTCTGCATCAGCTTTCAAAGGAGCAGGGAATAGGCTTTAAGGAGTTTGTAAAAAGGCTTCACAGCCAAAGCGAAGGCCAGAGAATAAACGCGCTTCGCGAAAGGTACAGTGAGGACAGCGAGCTTCAAAGGGTGCTATCCCGCCTTGACAACAGTGATGCTAAGGACGAGTTTTCTGAGATGAGGGAAATCTTCCCCGAAATGTGCGAAGAGGATATACCGCAGGAGGTCAAAACGGCTGCAAAGAATAGTGGAAAGGGACTGTTATTTGAGTACCTGCTGTATCAGCACAGGCAGACTATTGCCGCAAAAAACGAGGCCGACCGACAGGAGATGACCCGAAATGCTAGCTTGGGCTCTCTCTCCTCGGGCGGCTCGGACAACACCGCCGACGCCGAATTTTTAAAAGGCGTTTGGGGCTAAAAGAAAGGATGATTTTTATGTCTATTAATTCTATCGCATCCGCAGAGATGTATGCAGGTGAACTCGATAAGGTGTTCACCGCAAAAAGTGCAACTGCATTTTTTGCAGACAACGCACTTCGCACCAAGTTTGTTGGTGCAAAGACCGTGATTATTCCCGATATTGAATTTGAAGGTCTTACCGATTATAACCGCAAGGGTGGTTTTGAAAACGGTGCAGTTACCGTATCAAACACATCCTATACAATGACAATGGACCGCGCACGTTCCTTGCAGATCGACCGCGAGGATATGGACGAAACAGGCATTGCCTCACTTGCAGGCAAAATTCTTGGCGAATATGTTCGCACCAAGGTTGTTCCCGAATGTGATGCCTATGTACTTTCAAAGCTTGGCTCTCTTGCAAAGGAAAAGGGCAATCTTGTTGAGGGCGATATGGCTTCCCCCTACACTGCATTTGTGAACCTTGTAAACGAGGTGCAGTCGGCAGCCGGCTACGATGAGGAGCTTGTTTGCTTTATCGACTCCCACGCATATGCAGCACTTATGGCTTCAAACGAAATTACAAGAAGCATTACCGTATCCGAATTCAAGCAGGGTGAGGTTACCCTTTCGGTTAAGTCTATTAACGGCATTGCTTTAATCCCCGTAGTTTCTGAGCGTATGAAAACTGCATACAAGTTTGACGGCACAGGCTTTAAGCCTGCCGAGAATGCATCTGAAATCTTTATGCTCCTTCTTCCCAAGAGTGCGGCTCACCTTGTTAAGAAGACCGAAAAGATGAGGGTGTTTACTCCCGAGCAGAACACCGCAGCCGATGCGTATAAGTTCGACTATCGCCTTTACTACGACCTTTTTGTAAAGGCAGCATCTACCGACAGCGTTTGGGCTTGGATTTCCTCGCCTCTCAGCATTGTCGCTCAGCCTTCAAATGTAACAACTGCTGTTGGTGCAATAAGCGAAAGCCTTAATGTTGAGGCGGAGGGTGACGCTCTTACATACCAGTGGTATAAGTGCGACACAGCCACCGGCAAGGGTGCCGCTAAGATAAGCGGAGCCACTACCGCAACCTACAAGCTTCCCGCAGACCTTACCGAAGGCGAACACTTCTACTTCTGTAAGGTGACAGCAGACGGCAATAACACCGTTAAGTCTGATATTGCGTTAGTAGTTGTAGAATAATTTTAGGCCAAGAGCCGAGGGCCGAGGGCACAGGAAAGGTGTGCCTTCGGCACCTTTTAAGGAGGAGTTGTATTGAATAACAGTCCTGAAAATATATTTTTGGAATATGAGGCGGCAAGACGGTTTAAAGCCTCTATCGGCCGCCATGGACTATATGAACAAAACCGAATAAACGAACGCTTTTTTATCGGCGACCAGTGGCACGGTGCGGCGGTTGGAAATGAACGTCCCCTTGTTCGCCATAATGTAGTAAAAAGAATAGGCGATTACAAGTTAGCCGAGCTTATTGCTTCTACGGTTTCGGTTAAATATTCAGCCGAAGGCTTTAATGAATGCATTAGCACCAAAAAGGAGATTAAAAAGCAAAGACAACAGCTCTCAAGCGGCGTTACGGCAAGCCTTAGCTCAAATGATGAAATTGCCCTAATGGTATCTGTGCTTAATTCCTACCGCGAGGTTGCGGCAAAAAGGGTTAAGCTTTCTGCCCTTTTGGACGGGGTGCTTAGAGACGCATATATCAGGGGCACCGGTGCAATATACACCTATTTTGACCCCGAAATAAAGACAGGCCTTTTTGCAGGGGACAAGCAGATTTTGGGTGACATTGTATGCGAGAGGATAAAAATTGAGGACATTTATTTTGGTGATGAAGGGGTAAACGAGCTTCAAAATCAGCCCTACATAATTTTAAAGGAAGAAAAAAGAGCAAGCCAGGTGTTAAGCATGGCCCAAAGCTATAAAGCGAACAAACAGGTACAAGAAAAACTAAAGGCTATGGGAGAAGAGAAAATCACCCTGCTTACCAAGCTTTTTAAGGCAAAGGACCAAAACGGTCACACCAAGGTTTTTGCCACAAAGGTTACCAAAGATATGGTAATTCGCAGCGAGTTTTCGGTTGGCATTTCCCTTTATCCTATTTCGCTTTTTGTGTGGGAAAAGCGGGATGGCTGTATTTACGGCGAAAGCGAGATTACCTATATTATTCCAAACCAAATTGCCATAAACCGAATGATAACGGCGTCCTGTTGGTCGTCTATGTCGGCGGGCATGCCTCTAATGGTTGTAAACGGGGATTTGGTTAGCGGAGAAATAACCAACGACCCGGGTCAGATAATTAAGGTTTACGGTGCCGCCGAGGAGATAGAAACGGCTATAAACTTTGTAAAAACACCCGATTACTCCTCGGGCTACAATAAGGCGGTTGAAAGCCTTATACTTAACACCTTAACCCAGTGCGGAGCAAACGAAGCGGCACTTGGTGATGTGGAGGCAACCAACACCTCCGCAATTATTGAGCTTAGAGAGGCGTCTGCCAGAAATCTTCTGCCTTTAAAAAATCGTTTCTATACCTTCCTTACCGATATTGCAGATGTATGGGCAGAGTTTTTCTTTTCCCTTTACGGAAAGCGTGGTCTTAAGATTGAAGACGAAAACGGAGTTTGGTATTTTCCCTTTGATGCAAACAAATACAAAAATATTGTTTTAAGCGTATCGGCAACCGTATCAGAGGGGGTATCAAAAGGTGAACGAGATAAACTTTCAAACCTTAACTTCCTGCTTGAGCAGGGTGTAATAAGTGCCGCTCAGTATATAAAAAGGCTGCCTGCAGGAGTGCTTAACGACAGAGAAGAATTGCTTAGTGAAATAAAGGGGGAACTAATATGAACGGATATGCCTTACTCGAAGAGGCAGCAAGACTGATAGGTCTTGACTTTAATGACGAAAAAATAAAAATCATAGGGCTAACCCTTGTAAACACCGCACTTTTAGACCTTGGCTTTGCCAAAATACAGGGGCTTGGAAACCCGCTTGGTATAAGCAACCAAAAGGCAGAACAGGCACTGAAATTCTGCCTTGCGGCGCTTATCTCAAACGCAGTGGGAGACTCGGCCACGGCAGAAAATATGTCGAGAATATATGGGGCTCAAAAGGCCGAAATAAAATCTAAAACAGACAGGGTGCGAGAAGCTTTTCCACAGGGGGAATGGTAGATGAGGTTTGTATCTTTAAAAAGCGATATAAAAAACACCTATATAAAACCTGAAGAGATAAGTCCGGAAACCTTTAAAAATTTAATGATAAAGGATAAAAAAATAGTAACGCGAGAGGGCTTTTACTCGAAAGAGGGAAGAATTCTATTTAAACTTGATAATTCGGGCGTGTTTGATATGAGCTTTATGCTAACCGACTGTTACATTAACTTTTCTACAAAAAAGGGTAGGGTTGCAGTAAGTATTGCCGACAACCTTATGGGAAGTATAATCTTCTTTATGACCCTTATTTGTGATGACGGCGAGGTTTTAGAACTTGGGCAAATTGAGTTTACTAATAATGGGGAGAGCTATGGTTATCCCGATTCCTTTACGGTTTTCTCGGGCAAAAAGACGGTTGCCGATGGGGTGTACCTTATATACCGACGCCTTTATGAAAACGGTGAAGAGTTTATTGGAATAAGAGAACTTGACTTTTTACAGGGAGTGTGGAGAGTGGTGAGTGATAGCGATATTTACGCACCCACCGTTTACGCAAATGGCAGAGGAGAACTGTATCATTTTGCCGAGGTAAACGGCAGAGAACTGCGTTTGCCAAGCCCAACCTTCCCCGAAAAGAAAAATTTGCTTTGCCCCAGATTTGTTGCCAAGTACACAACCGACGGTGTATCCTACGGTTTTTCTTTACCCTACACAGAGCTTGATGATTCATTAGTTTCGGCAAGTCTTCGTATAAACGGAGAACAACACGATTTTAAGGTGTATGGAGGAGGCATACAGTCGGCTTCGGTTACGGTTTTGGGGCAAGAGGTTGTTATGTATGCGAACCGCAGTTTTGGGCGAATTCATTTCGAGAAAAAAAGCGGCGGAGAGTGGATACCGCCCATATCGAGCGAATACAATAATCTGACAGTTACTGCATATAAAACAGAAGAGGGGCACAAAGCCAAGATAGCCGCGATGACGGCGGCAAAAAAGCTTGAGGGAAGCATATCGGCAAACGGAGATGCCGTTACGGTGTTTTACAAAAGCCAAAATTCCCCCGCCGCAATAATTGCAAACAGTCCAAAGGAGCCGCTATATTTCCCCGAGGATTCTCAGTATATTTTGGGGGATGACGGCAATAAGGTCTGTAACATTTTGGTTTATGGCAAAAGCTTGCTTGTCTTTAAGGATGGCTCAATATATAAAAGTGATATAAAGCCATATAACGATGACGGGAAATATCCGTTATCCTTTATAAGAGTTTCGGATATCTTTGTGGATATAGAAGAGAAAACCATAGGAAAGTTTTTAGATAAAATAATTTTTGCCGATAAAACGGGTAGGATTTTTGAGATGAAGCCTTCGGCAGATTTCTCAACAAGACAGCTTTTCTGTTTTGACGCCCCGTTTGACCATGCTATTGCACAGCAGGATAAATATCTGTTTATAAAAGACAAAAACGCCGTGGTCTTACAGAAAAATGGTGAAAAATATATCTTTGGCGAGTGGGAGTTACCCGACCGCTGTATCGGTGGAATTTCAGATATGGGTAAGGCTGTCTTTTTCCTTGAGAAAACAGAGGGCGGGGACTATTTTATTTATCCCTCGTGGCTTTACGGGGATGCCGACTTTTCACTGTCTGACGGCGGTGCTAAAAAAGAGCAAAAACAAATAGAGTCAAGCCTTAGCTTTAATCTGCTTGAAGATTTTGGCAGAACTCAAGTATGCGAAGCCGAGATTTTTGGGCAGGGTATGGAAATAGTGTTTTCGGTTTTTAACAGGGGCAAAAAGGCTATGTCAAGACGTGTGTTTTTGCATAACGGTTATGCAAAAATGCTTTTAGGAGGCATATCCGACCGGCACAAAATGCGGATTTCCTTTAAAGGCAGAGCAGAGCTTACAAAAATTGGCTTAAAGTATAAAAAGAAGGGATGAGTGAAAAGCGTTGGAAAAATTTTTAAAGTATACCCTTAGTGCCGACGGCATATTTCCGTGCGATGCGGTTTGCGGCGGTGTTCAGGGTGAGCACAAGGCAACAAAAATTTTGGTTACGCCTGATATAGAGGTTGCCGAAAAAATTGCCGAATATAAGTCTGGCGGATTCAATGCCGAACTGCACATAGATGTTATAACGGCGTCAGGCGAGCTTATAGAGGGAGAAAAAAGACAGAATGATGAGCTGTTTGGTCCGTTTGAGCTTACCGAGGAAATGACAGCATCGGGCCTGGATATAGTTGTTCTCGTTCGAATATTTATTATTGGGGATGACGTAAAGGAGTTTTGCAGAGCACAGATACCGCTTTATTTCACGCCCGGAATTTCGGCTTCGTATTATAAGGGCAAGCAGGAAACAGAGTGTGACGCCCTGGAAGAAAAGGCCGAAGAAATAATCGGCGAGGTAGAAGAGCGAGCCAAAAGAATAGAGGAACTGATAAACTATAGGCTCGAAGAGGTGAAACGCTCGGCGGAAAGCACGGCGAAACACCTAAAGGATGTAAAAGCCTTGTCAGAAGAGGCCGAAAAAACCAAGCTTACCTTAGAGGACGGAATAGAGTTTTCGTTTATCTCGGGCGGTGCCGAGGGAGATTTTATAGCCTACCCCGAGGGTGAAAACAAGTTTAAAATGAGGGGCGTTTTCGGATACAGGGAGGATACATATCAAAATTGGCTTGATAAAAATCCTGTGCTTCAAAGCGGTGAGCCGGCTATCGTTCGCGATGCAAGGGACGAAAAATGGCTAAAAATCGGTGACGGAGCAACACCCTGGAGAGAACTCCCATGGAGATTAGGACCAAAGGGTGAAACCGGACTAAAGGGCGACCAAGGTGAAAGGGGCCCTAAGGGTGATAAAGGTGACCGGGGTGAGCCTGGCAAGGATGCATTTTGCGACCAAACCTATAACCCCAAAAGTGAGAACGCCCAAAGCGGTATTGCGGTAGCAGAAGCACTTGCAAGTGTAAGCGGTGGTACAGAGCCACTAAAATTAATTAAAACCATTTCCCTTGAAGAAGATGTTTCAGATATAAATGTAACTTTCGACATAGGGCTAAAGGAAATAGTAGTGATTATGAATGTAGCCTTTGATGAGGCTGCAGCTAAGGCAATATGTTGCCGAAGTGACGGTGGCTCGTGGTATATGTTTTACAATAGTATAAACCTTACAACTAATAACCGATATTTTTATGCTCGTGCTAAAGAAGTGGGTGAACGACTTTGGGAAACGATTATGTTTGGGACTTCTGTGCCAAACCTTAATGGAACAAACAGCACTTCGGTAAAAATTTCTGTTGAAAAGCGAGCACAAACGATATCAAGATATGTGAAAAATTTAAACTTCTTCACAGCCGGCAGAACAAGTAAATTTGTTGTTGGCTCAACTATTGAAATTTGGGGGGTAGAGGAATAATGAGAACATACGATAACGGAATTTACAGAGATATGTTGGCTGAGGAAATTGCACAAACACAAAATATTCCCTCTGTCCCTTACGAGCAAAGGGTAGTAAACAGAATAAGAGAGAAATATTCTGTGGATGATGAAATCGCTCTCCTTCGCCAAAGGGTTTTAAAGTCGGCAGAATTTGAAGCCTATTATGATTTTGTGGAGAAGATAAAGGAGGAGGAGAGAGATGTATAAAATTGCCATAACCGCAGGGCATTACCGCTATACATCAGGTAAGCGTTGCTTAAAGAAACTCGACAAAAACGAAACTCGTGAATGGGTGCTTAATGACCGTATTGCCGACAAGATTGAGCAGTTATTAAAAGGCTACGAAGGTTATTCCTTAATTCGCACGGACGATACCACCGGAGAGACGGCTGTTGAGGTAAAAGACCGAGTTAAAAAGGCTAATGACTTTGGTGCCGATATTTATATTTCAATCCACCACAATGCAGGGGTACTTGGCGGTAAGGGCGGCGGCATAGTTGCCTATACCTATACAAAGGTGAGTGCCCAAACAACAGAGTGGCAAAAGGAACTGTATGATGCTTTAATAAAGCACACGGGGCTTAAAGGCAATAGAGCAACACCGCTTGCAAAGTCCAATTTGCAAGAGTGCAGAGAGACCAAAATGCCTGCTGTGCTATTAGAACTCGGCTTTATGGATAGCCAAACAGATGTACCCATTATCTTAACCGAGGACTATGCCGAGGCTTGCGCAACTGCTATTTGCGAAGTTATTGTAAAAAGGTCAGGGCTTAAAAAGAAGAGCGTCGAAGATAAACGGAGCCTTTATCGTGTTCAGGTGGGAGCCTTTTATGTAAAGAGCAACGCCGAAGCCTTGGCAAAGGAACTAAAGGCAAAGGGGTATTCAGCCACAATAAAAGAGGAAGCGGTCAAATGAGTGACGCGGTATTAGTAGCAATAATCGGACTTTTAGGCTCGGGCATTGGCTCGCTTGTGGGTGCTCTTGTTTCTAACAAGGTTTGGCAGTATCGAATAGAGCAGCTTGAGAAAAAGGTTGAAGGACTTGGACGATTTATGGAAAAAACCTATAGGCTTGAAGAGGAGCACAACCTGTTTGAAGAAAAATTTAAGGTGATGAATCATAGAATCACCGACCTTGAAAGGAGAACTCAGTAATGGAATTTTTAAATGATTATGTGGTGTTTGTCATAGTTGGAATTTGTCTGGCTATCGGCTACATAATAAAAAATATTATAAGAACCGACATTTTCAACCGCTATATTCCTCTTATTGTAGGAATTCTAGGAGTGGGGCTTAACGTTTGGATAAATATGAATATAAACCCCGAAATTATGCTCGGCGGTCTTATCTCGGGCCTTGCATCAACAGGTCTTTACGAGGCTTTCCACCAGTTTATAAACAAATAAAAAAACTCTGCACCACCCGTTTTCGGGTGGTGCAGAGTTCATCCTATTTTCTTCCTATTTTAAGGTGGTCAAAGCAAAGGAGCAAAAGCCCAATAAATATATAAACGGTTGATATTAGAGAAATATAACCGCCAAGGTTACCGAGCGTGGTTCCTTCGCCAAAAAAATAGACCAGGGTGCCTTTTGTAAGCGAGGATAAAAAATAAACCAAAAAGTAGCCTATAGCCGAGAGCCAAACGCTCTTTTTAGGATAGGAAAGCGGAAAGATATATTTAAGCATATTAGCCCTCCTCGCCAAAAGCCTCATCGGCTTTAAGCATTATGGCACATTCAATTCGCTTCTTGTGAAGTTCACATCCGAGTTTATAAACACCCGTAACGCTGCCGGTAGAGTTATAGGCGTTAGCGGCACAACCACCAGAGCAGTACATTCTTGCAAAGCAGTTGTCGCATTCCTCGTGTGAATAAATGTTACATTCTTTAAACTGGTCGCAAACCGACGTATTTGTAACCCCGTCGTACACGTTTCCAAGCAAAAATTCGGGGTTGCCGACAAACTGGTGGCAGGGGTAAAAATCTCCCTCGGGGGTAACTGCCATATACTCAGTACCAACACCACAACCCGAAACGCGTTTTACAACACAGGGTCCGCCGTCAAGGTCTATCATATAGTGATAGAAGGTAAAGCCGTTGCCTGATTTGCGTCTTTTTATCATTTCCTTTGCCAAAACCTCATATTGTGCAAGAAGTTCGGGCAAATCTTCCTGCCTTAAAGCGTAGGGTGCCGAGGGCTCTGCCACAACCGGCTCTATGGAAATTTCCTTAAAGCCAAGGTCTGCCATATGAAGAATATCGGCGGCAAAGTCCTTGTTAAAGCGTGTGTATGTACCGCGAATGTAGTAATCATTGCCCCCCCGTTTTTCAATGAATTTCTGAAATTTTGGGACAATGGTATCATAAGAGCCCGCGCCCCCGCGGTTTACTCGCATACGGTCGTTGACTTCTTTTCTGCCGTCAAGGGATAAAACAACATTGCTCATTTCCTTGTTGCAAAAATCCATTATCTCATCGTTTAAAATTATGCCGTTTGTAGTGTAGGTAAAACGGAAATTTTTGCCGGTATCGTTTTCTCGGCTTCTTCCGTAGGCAACAAGCCTCTTTACAACCTCAAAGTTTAAAGAGGGCTCTCCGCCAAAAAAGTCGACCTCGAGATTCTTTCTTGTTCCCGAATGGTCAATAAGGTAATCGAGCGCCATTTTTCCAACCTCATAGGACATAAGTCCCTTTGGCCCGTGGTACTCGCCTTCGCAGGCAAAGCAGTATTTACAGGCAAGGTTGCAATCGTGGGCAACGTGAAGACAAAGCGCCTTAATAACCGACTGGCGTTTTTTAAACTCACGTGCCAAGGCTTTAAACTTATCCTCGGTAAAGAGCTTGCCTTCGGCTTTAAGTGTTTCAATATCTTTAAAAACAGACAAAACATCATCGGCCATAACACCGTGCTTTGCTGTAATCTCTTTAATTATTTCTTCCTTTGGTTTTTTATCATAATCACAAATGATATCAAAGGCTACCTCGTCAACTACATGCACACAGCCTGAATTTACATCAAGTACAATATTATATCCGTTTAATTTATAAGCGTGTATCATAACTACCTCTTACAGAAAAATAGCCGCAGTGTTACTGCGGCTAAGTTTTGAAATGTTATCTTATTTCTTTGCCTTTTCGCACTTCTGGTTAGCAACAGAGCAGGAAGTCTTAGAAGCAGACTGACAAGATGTCTGGCATTCACCGCAACCGCCGGTTTTAGCAGAAGCCTCAAGATTTCTTGAAGATAAGGTCTTAATTCTTTCCATTACAGGCAACCCCCTTCGGTTAATTTACCTTATAATGCTAACATATTTAAGATATTTTGTCAAGGGATATATGTCGCAAAGCGACTCCATATTTCTTCACTCTTCACTATTACTTATTACATAAAAAAGAGGCTTTTAAGCCTCTTTTTCCCACTCGGTCTGTAAGCCGGGTTCTGTAAAGAACAAAGTTCTTTGACGACCATCTATCTCGACCTGCCGTTGCCGACAGGCTCAAGCCGCACGTCTATGCACATCGGGCAAATGTATAGCATAATTCTGCGTTGCATCGGATAGGGTTTACAGACGGGAGCTGTCTCCAGTCCCGTGGTGAGCTCTTACCTCGCCTTTCCACCCTTACCACATAAGCTGACTTTTGCCAACTTAAAGCGGCGGTATATCTCTGTTGCACTCTCCCTAAGGTCACCCTCGGCGGCCGTTAGCCGTTATCCTGCCCTGCGATGCCCGGACTTTCCTCAGACGGACAGGTTAAGTTGTTGAGTGGCAGAAACTTGCAATATAAACAAACAATTTTAGTATACAGTTTGCAAAAGGGCTGCCACTCAACAACTTAACACCGCCGCCCGCAGCCGTCCAACCGACTGAGCATAAGTATTTTATCATAACAAGCAAAAAAACACAATAAAATCTTTTAATAGGTAAATAGTGGTGGTATAATAAGATAGAGGTGTTTATATGAAATTTTGTGAAATGCCATACAGCCGTCCCGATATTGAGGAGTTAAAGGCAAAACTTAGCGAACTGCAAGAAAAAATAGAAAAAGCACAAGCGGTAGAAGAAATTGTTTGTGCGTACGAGAAGGTTTGTTCCCTTAGTGAAGAATATTCAACAATGGGCAGCCTTGCCTATGTTCGTCATACCATTGACACAAAGGACGAGTTTTTTGATAAGGAAAATGACTTTTTCGACGAGGTTGGACCTGCCGTGACCGACGCTTTTTTGGGTATTTCAAAGGCCATGGTAAATTCACCGTTTAGAGCCGAACTTGAAAAGCACTACGGAGAGCTGCTTTTTAAAAACACCCAAATTTCCCTTCGCTGTTTTAGCAGTGAGATAATTGAGCTTTCCGCCGAAGAAAACAAGCTCCAGTCGGAATATCAAAAGCTCTTTGCCTCTGCGGCGGTAGAGTGGGAGGGAGAAACCCTGCCTCTTCCAAAGCTTACAAAATATAAAATGTCGGGCGACAGAAAAATAAGAAAAAAGGCATTTTTAAAAGATGCAGAGTTCTTCGAGGCTCACAGGGAGGAGTTTGATTCTCTCTACGACCGCCTTGTTAAACTTCGCAATAAACAGGCAAGAACGCTTGGGTATGATAACTTTATTCAGATGGGTTATGACCGACTTGGCAGAAACTGCTATGGTCCCGAAAAGGTTGCACAGTTTAGAGAACAAATTGTAAAATATATTGTGCCGGCAGTCTCAACCTTAAGAGAGGAACAGAAAAAGCGTCTTGGCATAGACCAAATATGCCTTTATGACAATGCCGTTATATTTAAAGAGGGAGATGTATCCCCTAAGGGTACGTCCGACGAGCTTCTCGCCTCGGCTATTGATATGTACAGAGAAATGAGCGAGGAAACGGCTGAATTTATAAACTTTATGTCGGATAATGAGCTTTACGACCTACTCTCCAAGGACGGCAAGGCACCGGGCGGCTACTGTACCGAATTTGCCGACTATAAAGCCCCTTTTATTTTCTCAAACTTTAACGGAACTTCGGGGGACGTAGACGTCCTAACCCACGAGGCAGGTCACGCCTTTGCCTACTTTATTGCGGCAAGAAAGGGTATTATCCCCGACTATATTTCTCCCACCATTGAGGCCTGTGAGGTGCACTCTATGTCCATGGAGTTTCTAACGGCCCCTTGGCATAAGGACTTTTTCGGGGAGGATACCGCAAGGTATCAGTATGCACACACCGTTGACGCTTTAAACTTTATACCATATGGTTGCATGGTGGATGAGTTTCAGCACATTATGTATGAAAACGAAAACCTTACCCCAGATGAGCGTAATGAGGTTTGGCTTAAACTTGAGAAAAAATACCGCCCCCACCTAAAGTGCGACGATTTGCCCTTTTACAGCAGGGGTGCAACCTGGCAGCATCAACTGCATATCTACCTTTATCCCCTTTACTATATTGACTACTGTATGGCTCAAACTGTAGCCTTTCAGTTTTTTGCCGAGAGCCTTTATGATTGGCAAAAAGCCTTTAATAAATATCTTGCCTTTGTAAAGGGTGCGGGAACAAAGACCTTTGAGGAACTTGTTTTGTCGGCAGACTTAAAGCTTCCCTATGAGAAAAATGCTTTAGAGAATGTTGCAAAAACAATTACAGACTGGCTTGAAAAATTCCCACTATAAAGCAAAAACTGAACGGAAAAATCCGTTCAGTTTTTATTTTTTTAAAGCAAATATATTCCGGAATCTAAAACTACAATTTCATACTTGTTTATAAATTTATAATCGTTTACACACTCGTCAAAATTGTAATAAAGCTCGGTAGCATAGGTTTGGCAGTCCATCTTCCAAATACAGTTATCACCCTTACTGCAAATAAAAATTTTGCTTCCCGCGGGGAAAAGCCCTGCAGGCGCTAAAAAGGGGGAATGCTCTCCGCCAATTCTAAGCTCTTGTCTTAGTGTCTTAAGGTCGTAGCGGATAAGAACGTTGCTGTCGCTAAAGGAAATCCAAAGACTGTCTGAGTTTACGGCAACGCCTCCGGGTGCGGACTTTTTGTAAAGAAGTGTGCCCGACCAAACCTCTTCACCCTCGTTACCGTAAAGGGTGGCGGTGCCGTCAAGCTCAATTACAAAGCAGTGCCCGTTTTCTAAGGGAATTGCAAAACAGGTAAGATAATTTTTAATCTTATCAATAAAGGTTTTATACACGCTTCCAAACTTGGTTAGCATATAAATATTTTTTGTGACATTTGATATTTTTCCCGTAGAAAATGTGACCATTTTATAGCCCACCTTAATTTGCTCATCAAGCTGCTCAATAAGATAGGAGTATAAAAATCCGTCGGGAAGGGGATGTAGGGAAAATACCTTATCCTTAGCAATTAATTTCATAGTTTAATAATTCCTTTATCTATCATACTTTGTGCACCAAGTAAAACCCCCGCCTGTCCGCTTGCGAAGTTAAGTCCGCCTTGAAGCCACGCGGCAAAAGGTTCGCGAAGAGGAGCGTCGGCAGAAAGCTCAATAGATGCCCCAAGCGTAAAGGCACCTGCCGCCATAATAACGGGGTCATCATATCCCGGCATATCCCAAGGCTCAGGGGTAACAAAGGAGTCAACCGGTGCTCCCTTTTGCATACCCTGACAAAAGGCAATAAGCGCTTCGCTGCTGCCCAGCAGTACACTTTCAATTATATCGGCGCGCTTTGCATCATATTTAGGTGTAGACTCATATCCAAGCAGCTCAAAAAGAGCACCCGCATAGGTAGCGGTTTTAAGCGCCTCGCCTACCGTGTGGGGCGCGGCGAAAAGGCCCATATAAAGCTCTCTGTTGTGGCCGAGAGAGGCGCCAACCTCTCTGCCTACACCTGCACAGGTAAGACGGTAGGCACATTTTTCTATAAGATCGGCTCTGCCCGCAATATAACCTCCCGTTGGGGCAATTCCGCCGCCTGGGTTTTTAATTAGGGAGCCTGCAATAAGGTCGGCACCTACCGACGTCGGCTCTATAGTGTCGACAAATTCTCCGTAACAGTTATCAACCAAAACCAAGGTGTCGGGCGATATCTCCTTAACCGCCTTAACGAGCACGCCAATTTCCTCAACCGTTAAAGATGGGCGGAGTGAATATCCGCGGCTTCGCTGTATGTAGGCCACCTTGTAAAATTTGTTTTTAAGCCTTGATTTTATCTCGTCGAGATTAGGTCTGCCCTCGTCGTTTAAGGCAACCTCTTCGTAGTTTACCCCGAAATCTTTAAGGGAGCCGTCAGAGTGTCCGTCAATTCCAAGCACACCGATAAGGGTGTCATATGGTCTGCCCGTAAGGCAAAGCATAGTATCATTTGGTCGAAGCACACCAAAAAGCATAACAGCAAGGGTGTGTGTGCCCGATACAAAGTTGTGTCTTATAAGGCTATCCTCAGCCCCCATACACTCGGCAAAAACCTTTTCTAAATTGTCTCTTCCGCGGTCGCCGTAGCCGTAGCCCGTAGAAATGCCGAGGTCGGCTTCACTTACCTTGTTGTTTATAAAGGCTGATAGAACCTTGTGCTGATTGTGCATAGAAATTCTGTCAATTTCTGCAAAGGTGTCCTTGCACATCTCTCTGGCACGAATGTCAAGTTCTAAAAGTTTAGGTTCAATTTTAAAAAATTCTTTCATTTTATCCTCTGATTATAACGGCGGTGTCGCAGACCTCAAAGCCGTTTTTAATATAAAAGGTTGAGGTTTTTTCATCTGTACAGACAAAAACCTCGCCCTCTAAGTATTTTAGCAAATCATCAAGCAAAAGACTGCCAAGCCCCTTACCACGTTCTTCTTTTTTAACCGATATCCCGTTTATTATAGAGCCAAAATCACACGAAAAGGAAACCGCACCGCCAAAACTTTTAAGTATAGCGACGGCAGAGCCGTGGCGAAGTCTGTGGGAAAGGTCGGGGGCGAAAACCTCAAAATCGGGCAAATCAATTTCCCCGTCCTCGCCCCGTTTTAAAGCGGTATAAAGGTCATAAAGAGGGGGAATGTTACAGAAATCTGCAGATTTCTGTGAGAGCCTTTTTAAGACGGTAAATTCATGGGGAGAGTTAAAACCAAGAAGTGCGGCAACCTCTTTCTCGCAGAAAATTTCCGAAAAGCCGATAACATTTATAAATTCCTTTATTTCCTCAAAATCGGCATTTTGGGCGGTGATATTAAGCCTGCCGCCAAGGCGTGATATTACGGCGGTGGTCCGCCCGTGTATCCTTTGCACCCATATATCAGGGGCAAGTGCAGAGCCCTTGAAGGCCTCTTTTGCACAGGCCGTTTGTAAAAAGGAAATTTTTGGAACAAAAGGTAGGGCATCGCCCGTTTCAAGACTTATCATAAACCCTCACCCGAAGCAAGCAGGGCAATAAGTTTTTCGCTGAAGGTGTACATATCTTCAAGGTCTAAAAGGCTTGCAAGACAGGAAGGGGAGTGTATATATCTTGTGGGCAGAGAAACGGTTAAGGTTGGGACGCCGCCTTTTGAAAGGTGTACCGCACCCGCATTGTTGCCGCCCGACACATACTCTTTAACCTGATGCTTTATAGGCAGAGCGTTTGCAAGGTCAAACAATTTCTTGTTGTATAGGGTGGACCTGTCCATAAAAGAAATGGCGGGACCTTGCCCTAAAGAGCAAACCTTTTTATCACTAGCCACCCCGTAAATATCTGCGGCGGTGGTCGCCTCCAAGATAACTGCGGCATCGGGAGAAACCGTAAAGGTGGCGGTTTTTGCACCTCTTAGCCCAACCTCTTCTTTTACGGTAAAGGTTGCGTAAAAATCATATTCGGGGGTGCCTTTAAGCAGGCTTATAAGCACTGCAACACCTGCTCTGTCATCAATGGCCCTTGCAAGCAGATTGTTGCCCATATCTAAGGGCTCAGAATAAAAAACTGCCGTATCTCCAACCGAGATAACCTTTTCGGCCTCCTCTTTCGTGGAAGCACCAATATCAATATAAAGGCTGTCTGCCTTGGGCAGCGTTTTCTTTTCATCCCCGCTAAGCATATGAACGGGCTTCATTCCAACAACACCCACGGTGCCGTTTTCAAAGACAACCTTTCTTGCGAGCATAACTGCGGCATCAATTCCGCCAACAGTTTCAAACCGTACAAAACCGTTATCGGTAATGTAGGAAGCAATAAGCCCAACCTCGTCCATATGGGCGTCGACCATAACCTTTTTTTTGGCCCTACTTTTGCCTCGTTTAAAGCAGATAAGATTGCCGTTTTGGTCTACACTATATTCTGCATAGTCCTTAATTTCGTTTATTATAAACTCTCGGAGTTTTTCCTCTCTGCCCGACACGGCGGGAATACTGCATAATTTTTTAAGAAGCTCTTTCATTATTTCCCACCCCCAAGCAGATACTCATAAAGCAGAGAAATAACGCCCTCAAGGTCATGCGTATCTACAACCTCGGCGGGTGTGTGCATATTGCGAAGAGGAATAGATAAAAGTCCTGTTTTAATCCCCGATTTTGATACCGATATAACATCGGCATCGGTGGAGGTTTTACCGCCCATAACCTCAAATTGAAGGGGTATGTTTTTATCCCCTGCAATTTTTTTTAATTTTTCGGTAACGCCTCTGTCTAAAACGGGGGAAATGCCAAGCATAGCACCATTGCCGAGCTTTCCGCATTTTTCGCTTGATATGTTTGGTCCGTCGCCAAAGGAAACATCAATAGCAATAGCCTCGTCAGCCTCGCACTCAAAGGAGGAGGTTACAGCACCGCGGAGCCCCAACTCTTCGCCGTCGGAAATAGATATAATTAAATTATACTCAAGGTCTTTATCATAAACCCTGCGAGCAAGCTCAATAAGGCAGAAAACGCCGACCCTGTCATCAAGAGATTTTCCTGAAACCTTGTTGCCATCAAGTCTGCAAAGGTCAGTTTTATAGCTTACAAGGTCGCCGCATGATACATACCTTTCTATGTCAGAAATGCCTGTATCAAGCACTATATCGTCAAGCCCTTTAACATCTTTTTTATCCTCTGCCAAATGTGGAGGGGTAGAGGCGAAAACAGCGGTGAACTTCTCCTTACCGTGAACGGTAACAACCGTTGCGGGCAGAATTCTTGCGTCACATCCGCCAACAGATGCAACTCTTAAGAAGCCATCACCCAAAATTTTGGTCACAATAAAGCCAACCTCATCTATGTGGGCGTCGAGAAGAAGGGTTTTATCTTTGCCTTTGTCTATCTTTGCAATAAGTCCGCACTGACCGAATTCGGCAACCTCGGCGTATTTTTCAAGCTCGCTTTTTGCAATATTGCGGGCTTCGTCAATATGGCCAAGGGATACAGCACAAGACAGTTTTTCCAGTAATCTTAAGTCCATTAAAGAGCCATAACCTTTTCTTTAAAGAATTTTCCGCGTGAAGCGAAGTTGGGGAATGCATCAAAGGATGCACAGGCGGGGGATAGGGTTACTATATCGCCCGAAACTGCCCTGGCGTGTGCAATGCTAATTGACTGCTCAAGGTTTTCGGTGCGTATTATTTCGGGGCAGCCCTCGGTGTAGTTAGGGTCTGATTTAACGGCTGCCTCAATAGCATCTGCGGTGGGACCGCAAAGGAGTAAAAGCTTAACCTTATCTACAACATAAGGTGCCATTGGGTCAAAGGGAATGTGCTTATCATATCCGCCCGCAAGAAGTATAACCTTCTTATCAAAAGCCTTAAGCCCTGCAATTGTTCTGGTGGGAGAGGAAGCAATAGAGTCGTTATAATACTTTACTCCGTCCTTTTCCCTTACAAATTCAATGCGGTGCTCAACCCCCGTAAATTCACGGGCTACCTTACGGATATTCTCTGCACTAACATATCCCCAAACAGCCGCAATAGCGGTTAGGAAGTTTTCAACATTGTGGTCGCCGAGTATGGTAATATCCTTCTTGCTCATAATCGGGGCATCAATTCCGCGGTAGGACATATGCAGGGTTCCAAACTCGTCAAGCCAGGCACCGTTTTTAACGCGGCGTTCCATAGAAAATCCGAGTGACTGACCGCGGACAAAGTCCTTAAATCCAACGGTTATGTCGTTATCATAGTTAAGGACGGTTCTTGAAAATGCGTTTTGGTGAAGAATAATATTCTTCTTTGCCTCAACATATTCATCCATATCCTTGTGTACATCAAGATGATTTGGTGCAACGTTGGTTACAACCGCAACATCGGGGCTTTTTCTCATAGAAATAAGTTGGAAGGAGGAAAGTTCAACCACAACAAAGTCATCGGGCTTGATATTCTCGATTTCGGGAAGCAAAGGCTTACCAATATTTCCGCCAACGTGTACCGTCTTGCCCTGAGCCTTTAGCATTTCGGCAATAAGGGTTGTTGTTGTTGTCTTTCCGTCGCTGCCCGTTACCGCAAAAATGGTTGCGGGGCAAAGGTCAAAGAAAACCTCCATCTCGCTTGTTACGGCAATACCCTTTTTTCTGGCATCACTGAGTTCTTCCATGTAAAAACTCATACCGGGGGTGCGGAAAATAATGTCTACCTCAAGCTCGTCAAGATAGGAATCGCCAAGTCTAAGCTCGGCACCTGCCGCCTCTATTCTGTCGGCAAGCTCGCCAATCTGCTCCCTTGTTCTGCGGTCGCAGGCATAAACACGGGCACCCTTAGATAAAAAGTTTAAAATAAGGGGAGTGTTACTTACCCCAATTCCGCAAAGAGCAATTTTTTTAGACGAAATATTATCCCAGAATTGTTTAATATCCAAAACAATTCCCCCTTAAAAATATATATTTATTCTATTATACTTATAAAATATAAAAATATCAACTTAAAATAGCAAAAAAAGTCAAGCAAATAAGGTAAGCTCATTATTCGCATCGCAAATGCCTAAGAATATTTCCTTTGCATTTTTATATCCTTGGCATTTCAGCTGATTTTCAAGCCAATTTCTATCAAGCCCGAGCCGAGTTAGATTTTCCTCTAAAATTCTTCCGTCCATAATAACCTCTGTGTTAATTGTTTCGCTCTTTGGAACAATATTCATATCATTTGGGTTTACGGGACGCTTGGTTGCCTTTGGCAAAACGGTAAGTCTGCCGTTATATTCAAAAATTGCGGTTTGAATATCATTAAGGTTAAAATAGCCCTCTTGTCTGCACATAACCATAAACTCGCTTAAATCCATCTTTGCTTTTTTCATGTTTTTTCGGTATATTTTGCCGCCGTTCATAATAATGGTGGGTGTGCCGTTTATAAACTTTCTGGACTTTGGAAATTTGCTGGTAATAAAGGTTAAAGAAACGGTTATAATTCCGTAAATTATCATTGCCACAAGGGGCTTTAAAGGCTCTTCAAGCTCGGTTGCAAGCTCTGCCGCAATAGAGCCAATTGTAATGCCTGTAATATAATCAAAAAAATCAAGTTGTGACATTTGCTTATGCCCCATAATTTTTGCGATTATGAATAGTGACGCTGCCGACAAAACAGATGTTAAAACAACTTTTATAATTTCCATAACATACCTCCAAGAGTTATTTTATCCTAAAAGAAAACAAAAAACCGCTGAAGCATTTAATCTTCAGCGGTTTTTTTAATGATGATGCTCGGCATCGGCTTTAGTTTTATGGACCGTACCAAACGAATGTTGTGGCGGTGCATAAAGCGAATAAACCTTAAGCGGACAATTTCCAATATTTACAATGTTGTGCCAAGTCCCTGCGGGAATCAGTATCGCATCTGCCTCGCACACAACCCTTGCTTCACGCAAGGAGTTTTTGCAGTTTCCAAAATAGACCCTTGCCCGTCCGCTTTCAACACGCACAAACTGGTCGACTTCCGCATGCATTTCCACGCCGATGTCACAACCCACGGGGATACTCATAAGGGTCAGTTGCAAGTGTTTGCCCGTCCAAAGCGCAGTGCGAAAGTTGGGGTTTTTAGCGGTAGCGTGGCGAATGTTAAATATAAACGGCTCTTTTCCATAGTCACGAATTTCGGGATGCTTTTCACGATTACATTTTCGCATAACAATACCTCCTTGGTATCAATATATGCGAATCATATTTGCGGTGAAAAGATTTTATCAAAACTAACCGAAAATTAATTGACCAAAAAATTCGGGTCGGTGGAAATCCGGGGTAGGGGTATCCACAGGATTCCAAGCAAAATAGTGTTCAACCTCAGTCAGTTCGCCGCACTTATAGAAATTGCCACGCATTTTTTTGCCGGGGGCAGCGACAAAAGAGGGAAAAAACATTTTAATGAAGGCAAAGGGTATCTGATAGGTAAGTTCCCAGCCGTCCTCGGTGCGAATGACCTCAGGGTTAATGTTAGCGCTCGGCTTGGGCAGAAGTCTTGCCGAGTCATAGCGGCAGGTGCCAAACCCGATATGCATGCACAAAGCGGGATTGAATTCAAAGTTAAAATATCTGGTATCGCCCTCATTGGGAGAGAAAAAGAATTCCAGACAACTGTCCTTGCTAGGAACACCGATTCGTCCGGTTTCTTCTGCGCGTATATCCTTTTCTTTAGCTAAAAGACGAACATAAAGCGCATGCTCATCGTAGCAAACCTGAGCCGTTGCCGAAATGTCAACCTCCTGCGTCCAAAGCCTTGTATCTATAGGAGCCACAGGAACATCATTCCAGTCCCCAGTTTTATGTGTAATTGTATAAGTTCTCATAACATTCCTCACAAATCCACTTTAATATTTCCTTAATTTTATCATACAAGAAAACCTTTTTCAAGGCAACTTTTTCTGCCACCGAGACCTTCTCATCTTCGAGTCCTGTATACGAAAGAAAAAGCAGCCACGACCGAAAGGTCATAACTGCTTTTTGGTGCGGTTGTTCATAACCAACCTCAAAATATATTTTGATATAGGTGTTAAAGGGTTGAAAAAATATTTAAAATATAATATAATATCATTGAGGTGGTTTTATGAAATTGTCACGTGTACCTGTAAACATGTATAAAAAGTTTTTTATTATCTTATTATGCGTATTTGTAGGACTTTTTGTGTTAGAGTTTGTTGCATCAATGTTAGGTAACCCTATAAGCGAAACAACTATTAACGATGTAGAAATAATACCTGAAACACCATTGGAGTGTTTGTTAAATGCCACAATCACTTCTTTATTGGTAGGTGGTATTGTTAATGTGTTCCTTACAATAAGAATTATAAAAGAGGCTTTAAGATTGTCGCATTGGCCTGCGGCAGCCGTTGTGCTTATGACCTTGTTTTTTGCATTAGAATTATTAGTTGGTGCTTTATTAGTAATCCCGAATATTATAATATTCGGTTTAAAAGGTCGTATAAAGAATCGTGCATATGAAGTTGAATTTTAAAATCATACTATCAATTTATTTATAGAAAAAAGACGGTGTTTACCGTCTTTTTTTGTTTTTCAAATAACCCCACGACATCTCTGCGCGGACTATCCGTGAAAGTGTCATAGTGGGTTACGCGCTTTCAAAAAGCGTGTGATAAAAGTAAAAAGGCAAAAAGAAAATCGAGTGCTCATTTCCAACATTCAAGTTGGTTATGAACACTCGATATGGTCGAGGTGACAGGACTCGAACCTGCGGCATCTAGTTCCCAAAACTAGCGCCCTACCAACTGGGCGACACCTCGAAATAGTATTTTGTTGTTATCAGCACAATGTGATGCTGTTTGTTTTGGCAACCCTCTTGCGGTGCCCGACATCTTCTCGGGTGTCGATACACACCCTCGCCTATGTCGACCGCGGCGCTTCGTTATGCTCGCTGCATCTCACACCGCGAGCGCTCGCAACCTCACCCAAAACTAGCGCCCTTTAAGCTGGGCGACACCTCGAAATAGTATTTTGTTGTTATCAGCACAATGTGATGCTGTTTGTTTTGTGCGACTTTGATATTATACGGCATAAGGGCGATTTTGTCAAATACTTAATTTTTGGTTTACTACTTTAACTTTTTTGGTGTATAATAATAGCAAAGGCGGGGGAGTTTGATGACTGTTTTTGAAAGAATATATGAGCTTGTAAAAACCATTCCAAAGGGAAGGGTTGCCACCTACGGTCAGGTGGCTTTATTTGCAGGGAATCCTCGCTGGGCAAGGGTGGTCGGATATGCTCTTCACAATAATCCTTCCCCCGAGACTATACCATGTCACAGGGTGGTAAACCGCGAGGGTAGGGTTGCAGACGCCTTTGTTTTTGGCGGTGGAAATGCACAACGAAGTCTTCTTGAAAAAGAGGGCATAGTCTTTGAAGCAGACGGCCGCATAGACCTCAAAAAGTACGGGATTTAATCGCCAATCTCGTCGTGTTCTTCCTTGGATAAAGGAATGTATCTAACACGGCGGGTTTTCTTTTTGCCCTTATTTAAAATAATCACAGAAATTACAAAAATAAATACTGCGGCGCACAGCACAACATACACGATTTTCATAACCGAAGAGGCAAAGAATTTCTTTACCGCATCTAAAAAGACAAGCAGAGGGGATGCCTCAATTGTTTGCCCTGCAACAAGATTTAATGTGCCTATTTTCTCTTCGGCATAGAAGATATCAGCACTGCCCACAACCTCGCCCTTTTGAATGGGGGCAATAAATTCGGTTTGATTTAAAGTAATTTCATACTTAATTGTAGAGGCGTCTGCCGCCTTGGGCAGAATGGTCTTAAGGCCACCCTCAAAGCAGATGGGTAGGTGGTCAAACTCACTGGAAAGGTGTAGCGGAGCCTCGGTTATGGGGGTGGTGGCTTCCAAAACCGACTTGTATTCGAAGTTATTAAATGCCCAACGAAGCATATTTGAGGTATCAATAAAGTCGTTTCTTACGCCACCTTCGGTAGAGGTGTTCAGTACAACGGTGATATATTTATACCCGTTATATTCGCCAAGGGCAACAAGGCATCTTCCTGCCTTTGAGGTAAAACCTGTTTTTCCGCATACGGCATATTTGTAATAAACATTAGAGTTGCGGCTTATAAGCAAATTAGAGGTATAGATTGTAAGCTCCTTATGAAAATTTGTTGCCTCCATAGTGTATGAGGACATTTTAAGAAGCTTGCTTATTTCGGGTATAGAAAAAGCGTGCTTTGCCAGGGTATAAATATCTCTTGCGGTGGTGTAAAGGTTGTCGTCGTGAAGGCCTACGGGGTTGGTATAATTGGTGCCGCTAAGCCCCATTTCCTTAGCCTTTTTGTTCATCAGTTCAACAAAATTATCTACCGTACCGCCCACATGCTCGGCAACGGCATAAGCCACATCTCCGCTTGAGGAGATAAGCAGGGCGGCAAGGGCGTCACAGGCCTTCATTTTCTCTCCAACCTTAAGTCCGTCACCGGCATAGACAGCTGAACCTGTGCCGAGTATAAGATTAAGGGCGGTCTTGGAATAGGTAATATATTCGTTTTCAAGATTGTTAATATTTTCAAGCATAACGATAGCCGTCATAAGCTTTGCGATTGATGCGGGGTACATCTTTTTATCGGCGTTTTTATCGTAAATTACGGTATCGTTATCAAGATATACAACAAGACCTGCTTCATGATGCATTTCATAAGTATTAATATTAAAAGCAGCGGTGGGAACAGACATACCGCAGAGCAAAATCATAATTAAAACCAGAGAAAAAAGTCTTTTTTTCATATCGCTATCCTTTAACTTGAAAAATCTTATAATTTAGTATACAATATTAATGCAAAAAATAAAAGTGGTATTTTAAAAATACCACAAATTTTAAGGAGAAACCTTTATGGTTTATGTAACGGGCGATATGCACGGTGCTGAGGAACGCCTTTACGGTAAAGAGTGGCGTAAACTCAAGGCGGGAGATGTGCTTATAGTTTGTGGTGATTTTGGATATATATGGGATGGCGGTAGGTTTGAAAAAGAAGCGATAGAGTATCTTGGAAGCCGAAAATTTACCGTTGCCTTTATAGACGGAACCCACGAAAATTTCGACAAAATAAATTCCTGCAGGGAAACCTATTGGAAGGGTGGAAGGGTGCACCGCATACACGGCAACCTTCTTCACCTTATGCGTGGTGAAATATTCAACATAGAAGACAAAACCATATTTACATTTGGTGGCGGAGAATCTGCAGACAAAGACATAAGAGCCGAGCAGGGCCTTTACTGGAAGGAAGAGTTGCCCACACCAAGAGAGATGGCAATGGGTGCAGCAAAGCTCGACGAAGCGGGGCTAAAGGTTGACTATATTATTACACACGAGCCGCCTAAAAAGGTGAAAAGTGCAATGCTTCTTCGAGAGGGTTCGGCAGACAGGCTAAACAAACTTAACGGATATTTTGAAGAAATTGCCGCCGAGTGCGAGTTTAAAAAATGGTATTTCGGTTCTCTTCACGAGGACAGGGTAATAACGCCTAAGCATACCTGTGTTTTCAACAAAATAATCCCTCTTGGCGAGTAGGTTGTATTTTTTGAAGATATGTGATATAATGTTCCAAGATTGTAAATTGCCGGAGGTAACCTTATGGTAAATACTGAAAGACTTTGTATGGGCTGTATGAACGACAATGGCGGCGAAACCGTTTGCCCCATTTGCGGATACGATAGCAGCCAAAACAATTCAGAGGCACATCTTGCCGTGGGCACCTGGCTGAACGCCAACCGCTATATTGTCGGCAAGGTTATAGAGGAATCGGGCGACGGCATAACCTATATTGGTTGGGATAACGACCAAAATGCCGTTGTCAATATTAAGGAATATTTCCCCGAGGGAATTGCCGTTCGCAGTAGTGATAGAATTACCGTTACTCCTGCAGAGGACAGAGGCCTTGCATTTAACAAGGGCAAGGAGGAGTTTGGTTCCCTTTTTGTTGCACTTGCAAACACCAATGAAAGCGTTTCAATACTTAGAGTTAGTGATGTTTTTGAAGAGGGCGGCACCGTTTATGCGGTTCAAAAGGCAGTATCGGGTACCACACTGCAGGCATTTCTTATAAGAAACGGCGGCAGCCTTAAGTGGGAGCAGGTAAAGCCTCTCTTTATGCCCCTTATTTCAACGGTTTCACAGCTTAACGATTTGGGCATTTACCACAGAGGAATTTGCCCCGAAAATATTATTGTAGGCCGCGACGGCAAGCTTCGTCTTACAGGCTTTTGCATAAAATCCGCAAGAGCGGCAAGCACCGAGTTTTTAGCTCAACTTCCAAGCGGATATGCCGCACCCGAGCAATATCTTGAAACTGTCGAAAGCGATACGCTTTGTGATGTGTATTCCATTGGTGCAGTGCTTTTCCGTGCAATTATCGGCATAACTCCGCCTGATGCTAAGGACCGCCTTGCAAGCGATAAACTATCTATACCCACCAAGATTACAGAGACGGTTCCCCGTGGTGCATTAGTTGCAATTGCAAACGCATTAAAGGTTAGTACTGCTGAGCGTGTAGGCTCGGCAGAAAGACTTTATAAAATGTTTGAAGCGGTGGCAACAGGAACGATAATTATTGAGAAGCAGAACGAAAAGGAAGAAAAGGGTTCTTCAAAAGGCTCTTCTGCAAAATATGCTATTATTGCGGTAGTTATAACAACCCTTGTTTTTATAATTGCAATTCTAGTTGCCGTATTATTCTTCGGCATTGGCCAGAACCCTTCTTCAAACACACCTGTTGGCACACCACCCTCATCAACAGGACCTTCCAGTTCGCCAAGCTCGGGCTACGCTCCGGGAACGGTACTTTTTGAGATGCCAAACCTTATAGGTGAACAATACGCAGATATTTACGGCATAATGCAGACCGAATATTCTCACCTTGAGTTTGAGGTTGTGGGCAGACTTGCTTCCGATACGGTTAAAAGAGGAGCAATTTGCAATCAGTCAATCGAACCGGGTACCAAGGTGGAACGCGGCACCAAGGTTCAAATTTATATCAGCCAGGGCTCCGACAGAGTGTCTCTTCCCAATATAATCGGAAAACAACTTGCCGAGGGGCAAAACGCACTTTTTGAGGCCGGCTTTTATAGTGACACCATTATTGTACGCAAGGGCTTTGAGCCTGGTGCAGAGCCCGGTGAAATTTACAAGGTAGCATACGCCACCGACGACGCGAAAATACCCCCAAGCTCTACGATTTCAATTAACGAGCTTATAGTTATCTACTACAGAGACCCTGATACAGCAGAGCCCGAAACAGAAGACGAGCAAATAGAGCAGCCCGAAGGAGAACAAGGCTTCACAGGGGAAAACAACTAAATAAAAAACCCGTTGGGAATCTTCCCAACGGGTTTAAGTTTTTTTAAGTTACTGGTCGGAATGCTTTGAAATGTAGTTTACAACATCACCGATAGAGTGAAGATTTTCAACCTCTTCATCGGGAATTTCAACACCAAACTCGTCTTCTATAGACATAAGAAGGTCTACAAGGTCAAGGCTGTCTGCGCCAAGTTCTTCGGCAATTTTTGTTTCCATTGTCATGGTTTCCTGGTCTGCAGCAAGCTGCTCTGCGAGTATTTCGGTAATTTTCTCAAAAATCATTTGACATTCTCCTTAATATTTTTCACCCGCCGATATAGACTAACGGCGAGGTTTGTGGTATAGTAGTATAAACCTTTTATAAGAAAATAATATGTTGAATATTCGGTTTTGTCAACAGTTAATTTTTAAAAAGCCAAAAGGACTGATTTTATGTCAAAAAAATACAGAGTAATAGGCTATCCTATAGGGCACAGCATGTCACCCTTTATCCATAAAGAACTTTTTTCCCTAAAGGGTTTTTCGGCAGATTATGAAAAGCAGGAAATTGCTCCCGATATGCTTAGAGAGGAGTTTGAAAGCACCCTTAAAAATCTAGACGGATTTAACGTGACGATACCCCACAAGGTTTCTATTATAAAATACCTTGACCGACTCGACGGCTCTGCCGCCGAATACGGTGCCGTTAACGTTGTTGCAAACGAAAATGGAGAGTACGTAGGATACAATACCGACGCCTACGGCTTTTTAGAGGGGCTTAAATTCTCGAAAATTGCCCTTTCGGGCAAGGTTTTGGTCTACGGCTTCGGCGGAGCGGCAAGAACAATTATAACCGAGTGTATAAAGGCGGGCTGTGAGGTAACTATAGGCACCGCCCCCGACTTTTTAGAGCAGGGCACCAAAACGGTACAAGAACTATCTGAAAAACTTGGTGCCGATATAAAAATAATCCTTGGTGAAGATATAAAAGAAAAGTACACTCTGCTTGTAAACGCTACCCCTGTCGGAATGTATCCAAAGGTAAACGCTATGCCCTTAAAGGCTGAACAAATCGACCTTTTCGATGCGGTTTACGATATAGTTTACAACCCCGAGGAAACTCTGCTTTTAAAAACTGCAAAGGAGAAAGGCAAGATATGCGGCGGCGGACTTTCCATGCTTGTAACACAAGCGGCAAAGGCGCACGAATATTTCTACGGAGCAGAATTTTCAAACGAAGAAATAGAAGCAACCATCAAAAATACAGCAAAGGCACAAGAGGAGTTTTTTAAAGGTGAATAATATCATACTTTGCGGCTTTATGGGGTCGGGAAAAACCACTCTGGGAGAAAGTCTCGCAGAGCATTTCGGAATGGAACTTATCGATACCGATAAGGAAATTGAAAAAAGAGAAAACAGAAGCATAGCCGATATATTTTCGTCCGAGGGCGAGGCCTATTTCAGAGGGCTCGAAACGGAGCTTATAAAGGAACTGAAAAACAGAGAAAATCTCATAATTTCTCTCGGCGGTGGCCTTGCGGCAAACAGGGTAAATCATCCCTATCTAAAGGAGGCGGGCAGGGTTATACTGCTCGAATGCTCGGTAGAGGAAACCCTTAGAAGAATATCGGGCGACGCCACCCGTCCTCTAACCGCAGGCGGAAGAGAGGATATAGTAGAAAGATACAACAAAAGAAAACCAATTTACGAGGAGGTTGCCGATATTGTTGTCGACAGCAGCGGCGATATAAATCGAACCTTTAATGCGGTGATATCTATACTATAATTCTTGCAATATAATATATTTTATGTTAAAATAAATTTTAATGAATTTTTATTGGAGCGATTATGAGAAAAATTACTGTATCGGGAAATGACGGATACGAAATTTTAATAGATAAAGGGATTTTGGGCCACTGCGGAGAGTATATCCGCAAGGCGACCTCGGCTTCGCGCGTCCTTATTATTTCCGATACAAATGTTGCTCCGCTTTATTTGGATAAGGTTAAAACCTCCCTTGAGGAAAACGGATTTAAGGTTTTTTCGCATATTTTTCCTGCGGGCGAGACCTCTAAGACAATGGACACCGTCAGCGGTATGATAGAGGCGCTTGCAAAGAGTGAACTCTCGAGAAACGACCTTGTTGTTGCCCTCGGCGGCGGTGTTACGGGAGATATGGCGGGTTTTGCCTCGGCTATCTATCTTCGCGGAATAAACTTTGTTCAGATTCCCACAACCCTGCTTTCTCAGGTCGACTCCTCGGTCGGCGGAAAAACAGGTTGCGATTTATCCTTTGGAAAAAACCTTGTCGGCGCGTTTCATAACCCGAAACTTGTTCTTATCGACCCCGATACAATAGAAACCCTGCCAGAGCGTTATAAAAAAGACGGCATCGGCGAGGTTATTAAGTATGCCTTCATAAAAAGTGAAAAACTTTTCGACTTGCTTTCTTTGGCCGATAATTTCGATGATATTTTAGAAGAAGTAATCTATCTTTGTGTGGATATAAAAAGAGAGGTCGTTGAAAACGACTTTACCGAAAAAGGAGAGAGAATGCTCCTCAATTTCGGCCACACCCTTGCCCACGCTATTGAAAAGGCGCAAAACTACGAGGGTCTTGCCCACGGCGAAGCGGTTGGCGTTGGTATGCTCTTTATTACAAGGGCATCTGAAAAATTCGGCTACACCGATAAAGGTACGGCCGATAAAATTGAAATGTTATTAAAAAAATATCAGCTTCCCACAAGTCTTGAAGCAGATATAAATGCCCTGACAGATATTATGTTTTATGATAAAAAGCGCAGAGGAGACGGCATTAATTTAGTCTTGGCTAAAAATGTTGGAAACTCCTTTGTACAGCCCTTCCCAACAGCAGGTCTCAAAGGCTTTTTCGCGGAGGGAAGGTAATGGATAAAAAGATAATTCCCTCGTCCCTTTCGGGAGAGGTTGTAATCCCCCCCTCAAAATCTGCCGCTCATAGAGCGCTTATCTGTGCGGCCCTTAGCGAGGGCGTAAGCCGAGTTTCCCCCTTTTGCACATCACGTGATTTAAGGGCAACTGCCGACTGCCTTAAGGCACTCGGTATGAATATAAATGAGGACAAGGACGGCTACACCGTTTCGCGCGGAGAAACAACGAACGGCGCCACACTTGATTTTAACGAGTCGGGTTCTACCGCAAGATTTTTGCTTCCCATAGCGGCGGCTCTTGGCGCCGATGTTACGGCGGTAGGTTCGGGCAGACTGCCAAGCAGACCTATGGATACCTTAACAAAACTTTTAAAAGAGCATGGGGTTGAGGTGTCAAGCGATAAACTGCCAATGACCCTAAAGGGCAAAATGACAGGCGGAGATTTCCGTCTTCCCGGCAACATTTCTTCTCAGTATATAAGCGGTCTGCTTCTTGCGGCTCCTCTTATGGATGAGGATGTAAACATTATTCTCACAACGGCGATAGAGTCGGTAGGTTACATTGATATGACCATATCGGCTATGAAAAAATACGGCGTAGAGGTCGAGGAAACCCAAAGCGGCTGGCGCGTTTCAAAAGAGCAAAAGTATAAAAGTACAAATACCGTTATCGAGGGCGACTGGTCGCAGGCGGCTTTCTTTATGTCGGCGGCGGCTATCGGCTCAGATATAAAAATTAAAGGGCTCGACTTTGCATCTCTTCAGGGCGATATGGCGGCTCTTGATGTCTTCGCCGCGTTTGGCGCAAATATTTCTATAGAAAATGATGTTTTACATATTAAAAGGGGAGAACTTCGCGGCATAGAGGTAAATGCCAAAGATATTCCCGATATGGTCCCTGCCATTGCGGTTACCGCCGCTTTTGCTTCGGGCAAAACTGTTATTCATTCGGCCGAGCGGTTAAGACTTAAGGAAAGCGACCGAATTAAAACCACCCTTGCGGCACTTACCGCTATGGGTATAAAAACTGAAGAAAAACAAGATGGTATGATAATCTACGGTGGTGCGCCTAAGGGCGCTACTATCGACGGCGCAAATGACCACCGCATAGTTATGGCGGCGGCTATAGGCGCGGCATTTGCCGAGGGCGAAAGCTTAATTACTGGATATGACGCCATAAACAAATCATACCCCGAATTTTTCGAAGACTTTAAAAAGATAGGAGGCAAAGCCGAATGACCTCGAGTGTAGGAAACAAAATCAGATTATCGGTTTTTGGTGAGAGCCACGGCCTTGCCATTGGCTGCACACTTGAAGGCGTGCCTTCTGGTGTAAAGATAGATTTTGATGCTTTAATGACCCAAATGTCAAGAAGAGCGCCGGGCAAGGATAAAACGGCAACCACAAGAAAGGAAGCCGACATCCCCGAGCTAATCTCAGGTGTTGTCGATGGTGTTACAACAGGTGCTCCGATAACCATAATCATTAAGAATAACGATACCAAGTCTCATAATTACGATAATTTAAGAGACAACCCCAGACCTAGCCATGCCGACTATGCCGCATCGGTTAAATATGGCGGCGCAAACGATATAAGAGGCGGCGGACATTTCTCAGCCCGACTTACCGCCCCCATAGTTGCGGCAGGAGCCATTTGCAGACAAATTTTAAAAGATGAGGGTATAACGGTAGGAGGACATATCCTTTCTATCGGTGGGGTAGAGGATAAGAGATTCGACCCCGTAAACGTAACTGATACAGAGCTTGAAGCATTATCTTCTAAGCTTTTCGCTTTAATTAGTCCCGAAAAGGAAAAGCCAATGAGAGCCGAGGTAGAGTCGGCAAGACTCGACTGCGACTCGGTAGGCGGCGCCGCCGAACTTGCCGCCGTAGGACTTCCCGTAGGCCTTGGAAGCCATATGTTCTTAGGGGTTGAAAACGTTGTTTCAAATATTCTTTACGGCGTTCCTGCCGTAAAGGGAATCTCCTTTGGCGCAGGCTTTGGCTATGCCGCTTTAAAGGGTAGCGAGGCAAACGACCAAATGTATTTTGATGAAAACGGAGCGGTTAAATGCTACACCAATAACTGTGGTGGTATAACAGGCGGTATGACAAACGGTATGCCCTTAATTGTAACCGTCGCCTTAAAACCAACACCGTCTATCGCAAAAGAGCAAAAAACTGTAAATCTTAAAACGGGAGAAAACACTACCCTTAAAATTGAGGGCAGACACGACCCATGTATCGTACCCAGAGCGCTCCCTGTTTTAGAAGCGGCTTTATCTATTGCCCTTTTAGACCTTTTAGCACTGGGGGAAGAAGTATGAGCCTCAATGATATAAGAAAAGAAATTGATAAAATCGACTCCGAACTGATTTCGCTTTTAAAAGAAAGAATGCTTTGTTCCTTAAAGGTTGCAGAAATTAAAAGAGAGCAAAATCTTCCTATTTTAAACGAAAAACGCGAGCAGGAAATTATCGACTCGGTTTATGATGCGGGTGGCGAGTTCGGAAGCTATATTGCATCGGTTTACCGCGAGATTATGGGGGTAAGCCGTGAGGCGCAACAGGCCGAGCTTTCTCCGTTTGGTTCTCTTGCAGGGCAAATAGTAACCGCCAAGGACGGCATAAAGGAAAACATCGCCGTTGCCTGTCAGGGTATTGAGGGCGCGTTTGGTAGCATTGCCGCAAAAAACCTCCACCCAACAGGAAACATAAAATATTACACAACCTTTGAGGATGTTTTCAGAGCCGTTGCCAACGACGAGGTAGTTTACGGAGTAATTCCGGTAGAAAACTCAAATTCCGGCTCGGTCAGTGAGGTTTACGACCTCATTCTTAAATACCGTTACTATATTGTATCGGCGGCAGACCTTGCTGTTAGTCAAAACCTTATCGGCTTAAGGGGTGCAAAACTAGAGGATATCAAAACCGCTTATTCACATCCCCAAGCCCTTTCTCAAACTAAGGAGTTTTTAAAGGCAAACGGCATAAAGCGTGAACCCTTCAGCAATACCGCAATGGCGGCGAAATATGTAAGCGAACAAGGGGATAAATCGGTTGCCGCTATAGGCTCGGCACTTTCGGCAGAGCTTTACGGGCTCGATATTATTGCCGAGGGCATTCAAACCATAAAGAACAACTCGACAAGATTTATTACCATCTCAAAGCAGCTTATTATTCCTGCCACAGCTAATAAAATCAGCGTTGTGTTCTCGGTGCCTCATAGCGTTGGCGCCCTTAACAGAGTTTTAAACCGTTTTGGAATGAACGGACTAAACCTTACTAAAATTGAATCTCGTGCCGCTAAAAACGGAGAGTTCGATTATATATTCTATCTCGATTTTTCGGGCAATTTAAACGACAGAAAAACAATAGCGCTTATCTCTTCCCTAGAGCACGAACTGCCCGATTTTACATTCCTTGGCAACTACGAGGAAACAATAATAAAATAACAGGTGATTAAAATGGCTAAAGAGAAACTTGTAAAAGAAATAACCTCTATGGAGGAAGACTTTGCAAAGTGGTATACAGACGTTGTAATCAAGGCTGAACTTATCGACTACGCCTCGGTTAAGGGCTGTATGATTATCCGTCCTTACGGCTGGGCTATTTGGGAAAATATTCAGAAAATTTTAGACGGTATGTTCAAAGAAACAGGACACGAAAACGTTTCTATGCCTATGTTCATTCCCGAAAGTCTTCTCCAAAAGGAAAAGGACCACGTTGAAGGCTTTGCTCCCGAGGTTGCCTGGGTTACCCACGGCGGCGCTGAAAAATTAGAGGAAAAGCTCTGCGTTCGCCCTACTTCCGAAACCCTCTTCTGCGACCACTATAAGAATATAATTCATTCTTGGAGAGACCTGCCGAAACTCTATAATCAGTGGTGTAGCGTTGTTCGTTGGGAAAAGACAACCCGTCCTTTCCTCCGCTCGCGTGAGTTTCATTGGCAGGAGGGTCATACCATTCACGCTACCGCCGAGGAGGCACAAGCTGAAACCATCCAAATGCTAAACGTCTACGCCGAGTTTGCAGAGAAGTATCTCGCTATGCCGGTTATCAAGGGTGTTAAAACCGAAAAAGAGCGTTTCGCAGGCGCAGTTGATACCTACACTATCGAGGCTATGATGCACGACGGTAAGGCTTTACAGTCGGGTACGTCTCACTTCTTCGGAGACGGCTTCGCAAGAGCCTTCGGCATTCAGTTTACCGATAAAGAAAACAAACAGTCTATTCCTTTCCAGACCTCTTGGGGTGTATCTACCCGTCTTATCGGCGCTATCATTATGACCCACGGCGATGACAACGGTCTCGTTCTTCCTCCCGCCGTTGCTCCGATTCAGCTCGTTGTTATTCCTATCGCATCTCATAAAGAGGGCGTTACCGAGAAGGCTACCGAGGTTTACGAAAGACTCCGTAAGGTTTGCCGCGCTAAGATTGATAATTCTGACAACAGCCCGGGCTGGAAGTTTGCTGAGTATGAAATGAAGGGCGTGCCCCTACGTTTAGAACTCGGTCCCCGCGATATCGAGAACAATCAGTGCGTACTCGTTCGCAGAGATAACGGCGAAAAGATTGCCCTGTCGTTAGACGAACTCGAAACCAAGGTTCCCGAAATGCTCGAGGCAGTTCGTGACGGACTCTTCGCCAAAGCGCTCGCAAACAGAACTGAGAAAACCTATACTGCAACAACTTTGGAAGAAATGTGTGATATTGCAGACAACAAGCCCGGATTTATCAAGGCTATGTGGTGCGAAGACAGAGCTTGCGAAGAGGCTTTAAAGGAAAAAGCAGGCGTATCCTCACGCTGTATGCCCTTTGAGCAGGAGCAGCTCTCGGATAAATGTATCTGCTGCGGCAAACCCGCTAAAAAGATGGTTTACTGGGGCAAAGCATATTAATCGGGCTCCCGATTAATAATTAAATCCGTTTCCCACGGGAAACGAATGAAATCCCTATCGGAATGAAATCACTAACGTGATGAAATCCGCTGGCGCGAATGAAATCCGCTGGCGCGAATGAAATCCGCTGGCGCGAATGAAATCCGCTGGCGCGGATTAATAGAGGTAAAACTATGACAGATTTAGAACTTATAAGAAGCAAAAAAGGCTTTATTTGCGATATGGACGGTGTTATCTATCACGGTAACGAACTTCTTCCCTCTGCTAAGAATTTTGTTGAGTGGCTGGTTAAAGAGGATAAAAAATTCCTGTTTTTAACCAACTCAAGTGAGCGAAGTCGTACAGAGCTTCGTCAGAAGCTTCAGAGAATGGGTCTCGATATTCCCGAGGAGCATTTCTACACCTCGGCTATCGCAACCGCAAGATTTTTAGCCCGCCAAAAACCCGGTTGCTCGGTTTACTGTATCGGCGAGGCAGGACTTTTAAACGCAATCTACGAAGAGGGGCTTACTATCAACGACGTCAACCCCGACTACGTTGTCGTAGGCCCAACCCAGAATTACAGTTTTTCTAATATGGCAAAGGCGGTAGATTTGGTAAGACGGGGTGCAAAGCTTATCGGTACCAACCCCGATACCACCGCACCCTCCGACGGAGACAGAATAATCCCCGACTGTAAAGCATTAGTTGCTCCCATAGAAATTGCAACCGGCAAGCAGGCATACTATCTTGGAAAACCTAACCCCTTAATGATGCGTTCTGGCTTTCACAGGCTTGGCTGCAAGAGTGAGGATGCCGTAGTAATCGGAGACAGAATGGACACCGATATTATTGCGGGTATAGAATCGGGTGCAACAACAGTTTTAGTACTGTCGGGCGTTTCCTCAAAAGAAACCGTAGAACAGTTCCCATACACACCAAACATTATCCTAAACAATGTTGGAGAAATAGTAGAATAAAAAACGAGCCGAAGGGCTCGTTTTTTTTATTCAGGGAAAAGGGAAGAGGGAAAAGGGAAGAGGGAATTAGTCTTCCTATTATATATACGCGCGTAAGAAGACTAAATATTGTGTCTGTTTTCAAATAAAACACAAGAATTTGTAACCGTGAAAATTCACGAAAAAAATTTAAAATTTTTGTAAAAAAACACTTGCATTTTGGCTTCACTTATGGTATCATACACGAGTACGCTGTGAAAATAGCGTTTGATATGCGTTGATGCGGGAGGTGGCCGACCATAAGAGTCGGGAAATTTCCGCGGAGTATGTCCGATTTTAAACCGGGCGAAAGTAGAACTTATCCAATGGCCGTGCGGCAACTTGCGATGCCGTGTGACCGCGACGGTATTTTACGCCGTCAGCCCCGGAATGACTGCAACCCCAGCCATCCGGTTTTAAAATGTGCCCTGAAGAAACACTCGGCACGGTGTAAGTTTCGCTCGCAAATCCAAACAAGGAGGAGCAGCCAAATGGCAGTAAAAGAAAAAATCAGAATTCGTGTTAAGGGCTACGACCATGCGCTTGTTGACCAAGCAGCAGAAAAAATCGTAGAAACCGCAAAACGCACAGGTGCCAGAGTTTCGGGCCCCGTTCCGCTACCTACCGAAAAGGAAGTAGTAACCATCCTTCGTGCAGTACACAAGTACAAGGATAGCCGTGAGCAGTTCGAAACCAGAACACACAAAAGGCTTATCGACGTGTTAAGACCTTCCAACAAAACTGTTGAATCTCTTACAAGTCTCGAGCTTCCCGCCGGCGTAGACATCGAAATTAAGCTTTAATTTTCGATAGTCTTAAAGGCAGGTCATGTTGGGGAAACCCAACCAATAACCAAGGAGGAAATAAAAATGCAAAAAGGTTTAATCGGAAAAAAGCTTGGCATGACACAGCTTTTTGACCAAAACGGAAACGTCGTTCCCGTTACTGTAATTGAAGCAGGCCCCTGCGTGGTTGCTCAGAAGAAGACAGTAGAAAACGACGGCTACAAGGCATTCCAATATGGCTTCGGCGAACTGAAAGCCAACAAAGTGAACAAGCCCATGGCCGGTCACTTTAAAAAGAATGATGTAGCTCCCAAGAAGGTTCTTCGTGAATTCCGTCTTGAAGACACCGCTGCTCTTAATGTAGGTGATATCGTAAAGGCTGACATCTTCGCAGAGGGTGACAGTGTTGATGTAAGAGGCACCTCAAAAGGTAAGGGCTATGCAGGC
>JAGBUU010000011.1 GCA_017630655.1 Clostridia bacterium | reverse complement strand
AATCAACTACAAAGGGCAGTAGGGTTTTATTTAAGAGCTCGGTATTCTCTGTGCTTGAAAATGCAATTTTAGCAAGTGCCTTTCGGTTTAGTTTGCCCTCATTTAAAATTTCTGCGCCAAACGCATCTACAAGAGCACAAAGGGCATCTTCCCTCTCGGACACTTGTCTTGCAATAAGGTCGCAATTTATAGCCTTGTAGCCTAACTCCTCTGCTGCCTTGCAGGCGGTGGTTTTGCCCGCACCCGTAGGTCCTGTAAGACCTACTACATATTTTAGTTTTATAACCTTAAAGCCTGCCGCACGGACAAGTCTGTTGTAAACAGCAAGCCCTACTCCGCTTTTGCTCGGAGCGTGGATGTATACCGTATCTACCGCTAACTCATCACACTCACGAAGGAGCGAGAAAAGTCTTTTCGCGTGGTCCTCTGCACTATTTTTTGAGCCGAGGGATAAGGCTTTAATTTTTATTTTATCAGTCTCCTCGCTAAAACAAATAGCGGCGGAATTTTCTTTTTCATTTACAAAAGAAATAAATCTTTCTTCCTCTGCTTCTACTAAGAAAACTTCAGTTTTAGGAGAATAGTGCTTGTACATCATGCCTGGGGATGCCGCTTTTTCGCCACTGGCAAGTTCCTCTAAAACCGCCTTGTCTATAACAAGGTCGGGTAGAATTTCGCGAAGTTGCTCTGCCGTTACAAAGCCCGGGCGAAGAAGCCTTGGTGGGCTGCTTGCAAGGGAAACAACGGTGGATTCAACCCCAACTGTGCAATCATCCGACATAATTATGGCATCTATTTTTCCATCCAGGTCGGCAACAACGTGGTTCGCCGTAGTAGGACTGGGGCTGCCCGAAAGGTTTGCCGAAGGGGCGGCAAGAGGGCTGCCCGACGCCCTTATAACTTCCCTTGCAACCTTATTTTCGGGCATACGGACAGCAACGGTAGAAAGCCCGCGCGATACACTGTCGGCTATTTTTTCTCCTTTTGGCAGCACCATTGTCAAGGGACC
This sequence comes from Clostridia bacterium, assembly GCA_017630655.1. Classification (GTDB taxonomy): domain Bacteria; phylum Bacillota; class Clostridia; order Oscillospirales; family Acutalibacteraceae; genus SFWF01. The sequence continues at coordinate 10,831 of JAGBUU010000011.1, read as the reverse complement.
CGGCCAGAATTTTTCGGCAAGAATTTTTGCACTGTCACTAAACTCCGACACAACCTCGCTTAGCATATCCATATTACTGATATGAACTATAAGCGGGTTATCCTGCGGTCTGCCCTTGGCTGCGAAGACCTTTGAAATAGCGGTGTTTGAATATGCCGACGCTGCAAGACCGTAGACCGTTTCGGTGGGCATGGCAACCACACCGCCCGCCTTTAAAATTTCGGCGGCAGTGTCAATTCCCTTTTTGTCATCACAAAGTCGTACGGTTAGCATTTTTATTCCTCTTATTGTTCTGATTCGGCTTTTAGCATTTCTGTTCTGTAGTATGTGATTAGAGCATCGACAACCTCGTCGATATCTCCGTTTACTATTGAGTCAAGTTTATAAAGTGTAAGGCCGATTCTGTGGTCGGTAACTCTTCCCTGTGGGTAGTTGTAGGTACGAATTCTTTCACTTCTGTCACCCGTACCAACCTGAGCCTTACGGTCGGAGGCAATAGCCTCGGTCTGCTTTTCCCTTTCAATTTCGTAAAGGCGTGAACGAAGAACCTTCATTGCCTTGTCTTTATTTTTGAACTGACTGCGTTCATCCTGACACTCAACAACAAGTCCCGTGGGGAGATGAGTTATACGAATTGCCGATTCGGTTTTATTGATGTGCTGACCGCCTGCACCTGAGGAACGGAAGGTATCAATCTGCAAATCTGCAGGGTTAATATCAACCTCAACATCTTCGGCTTCGGGAAGAACGGCTACCGTAACAGTTGAGGTATGAATTCTACCCGAGGTTTCGGTTTCGGGAACACGCTGAACTCTGTGCACTCCGCTTTCGTACTTAAAGCGAGAATATGCACCCTCACCTTCAATCATAAAGCTGACTTCCTTGTATCCGCCAAGTTCGGTTTCGTTGGCATTAATTATTTCAACCTTAAATCTCTTAGACTCGGCGTACATTGTGTACATACGAGTAAGCACGCCGGCAAATAAAGCCGCCTCTTCTCCGCCTGCACCGCCGCGAATTTCAACAATAACGTTGCGGTCATCATTGGGGTCTTTGGGCAGAAGCAGAATTTTAAGTTCTTCTGAGAACCTTTCTATATCTGCCTTAGCGGTTAAATATTCCTCTTCAACAAGCTCTTTAAAATCTTTATCGAGACCGCCTGCCTCTAAAAGTTCGGACGCTTCTGCCTCGGCTTCTTTTGCAGCTGCATATTCGCGGTATTTATCAACGATAGGGGTGAGTTCCTTATGCTCCTTCATAAGTTTTTTAAACTGTTCGTTATCCGAAATAACGGCAGGGTCGGAAAGGAGTTGCCCCACCTCTTCAAAACGCATTTCAACCGATTTTAATTTATCAAACATTGTCATTCTCCAATATTTTCTTTATATTTTTTTCAACTTTAACTCTGGGGCTCATAACCTCTCGGCCACAGCCGTTGCACCTTATTTTAAAGTCCATTCCAATGCGAAGAACCAAAAAGGTGTCGGCACCGCACGGATGCTTTTTCTTCATCTGCAGAATATCGCCTACCTTAACGTCCATTTAGAGCCTACCTCCCCATAATAATATTTATATTATTATATATCAAATATATTTTAAGTGCAACATTTTCTTGATTATCTGCCGCCCAAATGATAAAATTATATTACTTAGGGGGTAAATGAAGATGAAACTTTTACACACCGCCGATTTGCATATCGGCGCAGAACTTTCCTACCTTGACAATCTGGCCGAGTCCAGAAAATATGAGGTGCTCCAGGTATTTAGAAACATTTGTGGGCTTTGTAAAAAGGAGAACGTTGAATTTTGCCTTATTGCAGGCGACCTTTTTGACTCTAATGCAGCAGCGGCTACCTTTGCCGAGCCTGTGCTTAGATATATTGCCGAAACAAAGGATACCCACTTTTTATATGTTGCGGGCAATCACGACCCGCTTGATTCGGCATCTCCCTTTAAAAGCCTAGAGCTTCCCGAAAACCTAACCGTTTTTGGCGAAGAATACGAGACTGCCGAATTCCCTGAATTTAAAGTAAGGGCTATGGGACGCTCCTTTTCACACTCTTCTATGGAGTTTGTAGTTCCCCCCGCTATGCCGCAAGACAATTTTATAAACCTTATGCTGCTTCACGCTGATTTTGGCGCACCGGGCAGTAGATATAACCCCATTACTACCGATTTCGTAAAAGACTGCGGTGCCGACTATCTGGCTCTTGGCCACATACACAAGCGTACCGCTGTAGAGCAGATTGGAAACACCCATCTTTCCTACTGCGGATGTCCTGAAGGACAAGGGTTTGACGAAGCAGGAGAAAAGGGTGTTTATGTCGGCATACTTAACAAGGACGGTTGCAGACTGCACTTTGCACCTTGCTCTAACCGTTTACACATTAGTGAAAAATTTGATTTAAGTGATGCGAAAAGCACCGACGACGCCGAAAGAATTATTTTAGATGCCCTGCTTTTTGAATGCGGCGAGCATTATGACCGCAACCTATATAAAATTATTCTTACCGGCAGCCCTGAAAATCTACACGATATTAATATACCCGAGCTTTTATCAAGGCTTAAGGCTAAGCTTTATTTTGTAAAGGTTAAAAATCGCTTAAAGCCAAGGCTTGACCTTGAACTGCTCTCCAAGGAAATTTCCCTTAAGGGTCTGTTTGTAAACCGTATGCTTGACAAGATTAAAACCGCCGACGAGGGCGATAAAAAGAAATTTATTGACGCCCTTTATTTAGGGCTTGACGCATTTGACGGGGAGGTGGCATACGATGAAGATTAAGTATATTGATATTGCCGCTTTCGGCAAACTGAAAAACTATCATTTAGATTTGTCAGATTCACTTAGCGTTATTTACGGCGAAAACGAAAAGGGCAAATCTACCATTATGGCATTTGTTCGTATGATGTTCTACGGAAATTCGGGCAAGGCGGGCGGTATTGATAAGAACCCCAGAAAAAAATACAAACCCTGGAATTCAGAACTTATGGCAGGAAGCATCACCTTTGAACATTCCGGCGTTAACTACCGACTTGAGCGAGAATTCAGGACCTCTAACTCCGCCGATAAAATTTCCCTTATAAACCTTGATACAAACGAAAAACAGGTTATCTCGGGCAGCGAAGAGATTGGGGCTCGGTTCTTTGGCCTTACCGACGCCGCTTTTGAGCGTAGTGTTTTTATAACCGAGCCACGCTTTGCTTCAAAAAACGAGTCGGCAGACGGTGAAATTAACGCAAGGCTTTCAAACATTGCAACAACAAGCGACGATGACATCAGCTTTGAGTCTGTATACCTTCGCCTTCGCAATGCAAAGGAAGTTCTTATTTCAAAAAGCCGTAAAGTCGGCAAGCTTGATAAGGCAGAGGTTGAGCTTTCAGAGCTTGAAGACAAAATAAAAACAGCCCTATCTACCGAAGATACGGTAATAGCACTTAAGGACACCGCCGCTAATAAAGAAAACGAGATTAAGCAAAGTAGCGAAGCGGCTTCTCTGCTTTTTGAGCAGCTTAAAAATTCCGATAAGATTAAGAAGAAAAACTTTCTGCAAAGATACATTTCTGCCGAAAAGGAAAGAGCCGCCACTAAGCAAAGGCTTTCCCTTAAGGACGGAGGTTTTGCAGACAAAGCCTATATTTTATCCCTTAAAAACACAGTAGAGAGCCTTGCTGATTTAGAGGATAAAATAAACGAGAATAGCACCGCTATAGAGGACAAGAAAAAGGATATCGCGGCTCTGAGTGCCTCTTTATCTGCCCTTGCCGCCACCGATAACGGTGATGTTGCAGTGATTGAAGAAAAAAGAGAACAGCTTGACAAAAAAATTGATGCCCAAAGAAAAGTAAACGACGCTCTGCAAAAAGAACTTTCAGAACAAAAGCCAACCCTTAAAAACAACCTGCCTCTTATTATAATTAGCGTGGTTTTAACACTTTTGGCTGTAGCAGGCTACTTCACACTTACGGGCACCCTTATTAAGCCTGTTTGCCTTGGTGCTGTTTTGGTGGGCATAGTTTTATTTGTGCTTGGATTTATTTTTAAAACCAAGGTTATGCCCGACACAAGCGAAATTTCTGCCAAAATAAATGAAAACTCAGCACAGCTTGATGCTTTACTTCAAGGCAAAGAGGACTTGCTTGAAGAAATTGCAAAAATTAAAACCTTAAACAACGAACTTGAAATTAAATCCGCATCCAGCACAGCACTTATTAAGGACAAAAAGGCTGACCTTGATGAGCTTCTTTGTGAGAGTGAACGACTTTTAGTTCAAAAGACGACTTTAGGCGAAGAATTACGCATGTCTTTAGGCCGTCTTAATGTTTGCGAGAGTGGTGTTGAGGAAACCATTTCGGCCCTTGAAGATGCTCTTGGCTACTATGAGATGCTTTCCCAAAAGATTTCCGTTTTGGCGGATAATGCCTCTTGCTCCTCACTCATTGAAGCTGAGGAAAAACTGGCCGTTTTAAGCAAGAATGACGCGGTTGCCGACTTAAGCGAGGATGAAATCGACTCATTAAAGGAAAGATTTAAAGCCCAGTCTGACCACACAAGCCACCTTCGAGCTGAGCTTGCCGCCATAAAGGAAAAAATAAAGGCGGTAACCGAGGCAAACCTATCCGTTGCCGTGCTCCAGCGTGAAAAGGCAGAGCTTTGCGATAAAATTGCGGGATATAAAGGCTTTGCCTCTACGGCAGACTTAGCCCTTACCACACTTGATGAAGCCTTTAGAGACCTTAGAAAAAATTATTCTGAGGTTTTAGACCAACGAACAGTAGATATCTTTACCAAATTGTCTTCGGATAAATATCTAACCGTCAGTGTTTCAAAAAGTATGGAACCCTCGGTTACAACCGATGAGGCTTTTGGCACTAAGGAATCGGATTATCTAAGCCGCGGCACTGAGGAACAACTTTACCTTGCTATGAGGCTTGCTATTGCCGAGCTTATTACTAACGAGGGTGAAAAGCTTCCCATTTTTGCCGATGACCCATTAAGTCAGTATGATGACAGCAGAACTCGTCAGGCACTTGCCTTTTTAAAGGATTACTCCAAAGATAAACAGATGATAATGTTTACATGCCACTCCTTTGTTAAGCATGCAGCAGAAGAGATTGGTGTAAGAATACTTGAAATGTAGGTGGAATATATGATTACAACAATACCATTTGGCAAAACAAATAAGGGCGAGTCCGTTACCCTTTACACCATAGACAATGGCGAAGCAAAGGCTTCTATTGCTAATTTCGGAGCGAATTTAGTGGCTTTTGAGGTAAAGGATAAGGACGGATGCTTTGTTGATATTTCCCTTGGCTTTGATAATGCGGCAGGCTATGACAGCAACCGCGGGCCTTACTTTGGGGCTACCGTTGGCCGTTTTGCAAACCGAATAGGCGGTGCTAAATTTACACTCGGCGGCAAGGAGTACAATGTTACAAAGAATTTCTGCGGTAAACACTGTTTGCACGGCGGCACCGATGGGCTAACCTTTATTATGTATGATGTTACCCTTGGCAATGACTCTGTTTCTCTGCATACAGTTTCCCCCGACGGTGCAGAGGGCTTTCCGGGTAACCTTGATTTTACGGTTAAATATACCCTTGTCGGCAGTGAGCTTTCTATTGAATATTTTGCAAAGAGTGATGCAGATACGGTAGTTGGTTTTACCAACCATTCATACTTTAATTTAAACGGTGCAACCTCGGATAAAACTATCTTAAACCACACCTTAAATATTGACGCCGACGGTTATCTTGAGTGTGATAGCGATGCACTTGTTACGGGCGATATTCACCCCGTTAAAGACACCCCCTATGATTTTAGAAAGCCAAAGCTCCTATCCGATGTTTTGGGTGACGATACAGGTCTTCTCTCTGTTACGGGGGGCGGAATAGACAACGGCTATATGCTTTGGGGAACAAAAAGAGAGTTATCCTATGCCGCCACGGTTTATAATGAAGATAACGGAATAGCCCTTGACTGCTATACCGATTTGCCCGGTCTTCACATTTACACCGGCACCTTTGTTGATGTTATTGGTAAAAAAGGCACTCCGCACGGAAGATTTTCGGGTATCTGCTTAGAGACCCAAGGCGCACCAAACTCTATGAACGTTCGCTACTTCCCCTCCCCTATTTTAAAGGCGGGCGAAGAGTATTATTCAAAAACAGTTTACAAGGCCTATGTAAAATAAATAAGCGTCGGGCATAGCCCGACGCTTATAGTTTTTATTAATAGTTTTCTGCTCTAAGTTCGAAGTATGCCTTGGGATGATTGCAAACGGGACAAACCTCGGGAGCCTTCTTGCCAATTACAAGATGTCCGCAGTTGCGGCATTCCCACATGGTCTCCTCTGCCTTTTCAAAAACCTTTTGCATTTCAACATTGGAAAGCAGTGCACGATATCTCTCTTCGTGAGATTTTTCGATAAGAGCAACCTGTCTGAACTGCTCTGCAAGGTCGTGGAAGCCTTCTTCGTCAGCCTCTTTAGCAAAGGTATCGTACATATCGGTCCACTCGTAATTTTCACCCTCGGCGGCCTTAAGAAGATTTTGTGCGGTGTTGCCAAGCGCACCTAAAGCCTTGAACCAAAGTTTAGCATGCTCCTTTTCATTATCGGCTGTCTTTTGAAAGATAGCCGCAATCTGCTCGTAGCCTTCCTTCTTTGCGACCGATGCAAAGTAAGTGTACTTATTTCTTGCCTGGCTCTCGCCTGCAAAGGCTGCCATTAAATTTTGTTCGGTTTTTGTTCCGGCGTATTTCATAAAATTATCTCCTTTTAAAAACAGTAATCTTTACTGTTTTTATTTTATCTCTTATTCTTAAGTTTGTCAATAGTTTTCTTTAAAATTATTGAGAATTTTTTCCAAATGTATATAATAGTATTGAGGTGATAGAGTGTATAAGAATATAATTTTTGATTACGGTCAGGTTATTATCTCCTTTGACCCTTATTATATGACAAAGGTTTACATCAAAAATGAAACAGTTTGCAAAGAACTTAGCCAAATTATTTTTGATAGGCTCTACTGGGATAGGCTGGATGATGGCAGTATAACCGACGATGAGGTTAAAGAGGAAATAATAAAGCGGGTGCCTAAAGAATATGCCGATGCAGCCCTTAAGGTTTATAATAACTGGTACCATAACAACCCTTTAATTCCCGGTATAAAGGAATTAATAGGGACGCTTAAAGCAAAGGGTGTAAAGCTCTACCTCATTTCTAATATAAGTATAGGATTTGCTGAAAATTATATGAATATACAGGGTGTAAGCGAGGTTTTATCCCTTTTTGACGGTCTTGTTTTTTCGGGTCCGCTTGGAACCGTGAAGCCAAACCGAGATATTTTTGAGCATTTACTAAACAAATATAGTCTAAGACCGGAAGACTGTGTCTTTATTGATGACAGCGAGAAAAACCTAAAGGGTGCCGCTTTGATAGGTATAAACACCATCCACTTTACAGGGGATGTAAAAAAATTAGAAGAAGAACTAAAAAAATAACGAGGTGTAAAACACCTCGTTATTTTTTAGCTTAAAAGATAAAATTACAAAGTATAACGGCATTTACAATGCCAAGCAGTGCACCAACTGCAACTTGTAGACTTGTATGGCCAACAAACTCTTTTAGTTTAACCTCATCCGATACCTTTTGGTCGGTAATCTTTTCAATAAGGGTGGCTATTTCTTTTATAACTACGGCTTGCTTTCCCGTTTCCTGCCTTACGCCCGAGGCATCGTGGCAAACTATAATGGCAAGTATGGCACTAATGGCAAACTCGAACGAGCCAAATCCATGAAAAAAAGCACAAGTTGTAGCCACGGATGCCACCGTTGCCGAATGTCCGCTTGGCATACCGCCATCACCAAAAAGACGCCATATATCAAGCTTTTTATTAACCGCCCAGTAAATAATAGTTTTTACAACCTGAGCCACCGCCCAGGATGATATTCCGATTATAAGGTATGGGTTTGAAATAAACTCAAAAAACCAAGTCATTATTTTTCTCCTGTATTATAAAATAGTCTTTTTGCATAAACTTAAAATGTAATATTTTTAAGGGGGAATTATATGAATCCGTTTAACCACCGTCCGTCGCCTGTTTTTGAAAGTTATAAAAACTTCAAAGAGCTATATCCTAAGCCCTATAACAAAAATGAGGTTGACCCGTATACCAAGACCAGAATTATCCTAATGAACGGTACAGAATTTGAGGCAAACTGGTTCTCACACCAGTTTGCTCGTCACGTTACTAACAACGATTTAAGGCGCGAACTCGCCCTTTCCCGTTATGCCGAAAAACAGCAGCAATTAAAGGTGTCTCTTCTTAAGCCTTGTAATGAATCTCCGCTTGAACACACCATAAGCTATGAGCAGTTGGCGGTAGACCTTACGGCAGAGCTTGCAAAAAGAGAAAAGGACTGCTATGTTAAGAAAGCATTAGATTTTGCTTTACTTGAGGATTTTGACCATCTTTACCGATATGCAAACCAGTTAGAGATGGAGCAAGGACTCCGCGGTGAAAAGCTTGTTGGCAGATACACAGAAATTATGCCCGGAAGACCTACCATCGCCCATCACAGATGCCCGTTAGACAACGTAAAGAGAAATATAAACTCAAAGTCGTCCTGCAAGGAAACGGTGCTTGCTACCATGATTATTACAGCCGCCGAACAGCAGACAATGAACTATTATATGAACATTACAAACCTTGCTACAAACGATGCTCTAAGGAAGCTTTATATGGAAATTGCCCTTGTTGAAGAGGAGCATGTTACCCAATATGAATCTCTTATGGACTCAAACGCCTCCTGGCTTGAGATGCTGCTTTGGCACGAGTATACCGAATGTTATCTATACTGGTCCTGTTATATGACCGAAACAGATAAATATATCAAATGCCTTTGGGAAGAAAATTTAGAAATTGAGATTGGTCATCTGCTGAGGGCGGCAGAACTTCTTAAAAAGTTCGAGGGTAAGGAATGGAATCAGGTTATTCCCGACGGCAACTTCCCCGCTCCGCTGTGTTTGCACGAAAACATAGATTATGTTCGCGACGTGCTTAAAAACACCGTTCAGTTTACAGGACACAGAGAGGAATATGAACGGATTGAAAACCTAAACGACAGTGCCGACTTCTTTAAGTTCCAAAAGATTATTGCGCCTACACCCAATATTGTTCCCTCGCACAATGTTATTTGTAATCATATAAACCGTGTGGGATGTGACTACCGTTTCCAAGTGGCAGAAAACCCAATACCCGAGCTTAGATGTCGTACCTGTGACAACACCGATGTCGGCAGAGTTAAAAATGCGGCAGACAGTTGTAATTTTGAATGTAATTAACATTATGAGTAGTTTTGCAAAAGCAAAACTACTCATTTTATTATACTCTACTCCACTTAAGTGGTCGAAACCGTATAGGGTTAGGCTCTCGACCACTTAACACCCTGAGGAGTATCTTCAAGAACAATTCCCATTTCTTTAAGCTGGTCACGAATTGCGTCGGCCCTTGCAAAATCGCGCGCCTTTCTGGCGGCAGTACGCTCTTCAATAAGCGCTTCAACCTCGCTATCAAGGTCACCCGTCTTGCGATTATATACAAGACCGAGTACATTTGTAAGCTCATCAAAAAGGGTGATTGAAGCCTCTATTGCCGCCTTGCCCACACCCTCTGCTATCATAGTATTAATTTCTCTAACCATAGAGAAAAGCACCCCTATAGCGTCGGCGGTATTAAGGTCATCATCCATAGCGGTGATAAAGTCTGTTTTGTATTTCTCTAGGACTTCGGGAACAGTGCCCTCATCATTCGCATTCTTAAGGGCAAAGTCAAGATTATCTCTGCAGGTGTAAAGCCGCTCGAGCGCGTTTTTGCCCTGGTCTAAAATATCGGTTGAATAGTTAATGGGGCTTCTGTAGTGAGAGGAAATCATAAGATAACGAATTGGCTCATAGCCGTATACCTTTGCCACCTCGCGAACGGTAAAGAAGTTGCCAAGTGATTTTGACATTTTGCGGTTATCAACATTAATGTACCCATTGTGCATCCAATAATGTGCAAAGTTACAACCGTTTGCACACTCGCTTTGTGCAATTTCATTCTCGTGGTGGGGGAAGATTAAGTCCTGACCGCCGCAGTGAATGTCTATTGTTTTTCCAAGGTATCTGCCCGCCATTGCCGAGCATTCAATATGCCAACCGGGTCTTCCCTGCCCCCAAGGAGAATCCCAGAAGGGCTCGCCCGGTTTTGCCGATTTCCAAAGGCAGAAATCCATTGGGTCTTCCTTAATTTCGGTAACATCTATACGGGCACCTGCCTCGAGGTCATCAAGGGGCTGGTGAGAAAGTTTGCCGTATTCCTCAAATTTCTTTGCACGAAAATAAACGTCGCCCTTAGACTCATATGCAAATCCCTTTTCAATAAGGGAGGTAATAATATCCTGAATAGCATCGATGTTTTCGGTTGCTTTGGGGTGAACGGTAGCCTCGCGGACGTTAAGGCCCTTAGAATCGGTCCAGAACTCCTCAACATATCGCTCTGCAACCTCTTTTACGGTGATATTTTCTTCATTTGCCTTCTTTATAAGTTTATCATCAATATCGGTAAAGTTCTGGACAAAGATAACCTTGTTTCCTCTCCACTCAAGGTAACGGCGAAGCACGTCAAATACGCAAAGCGGACGAGCGTTGCCGATGTGGATATAGTTATATACGGTAGGTCCGCATGCATATATTCGAAGGGTTCCTTCCTCTATGGGAATTAGTTCCTGTTTTTCTCTGGTTAAGGTGTTAAAAACTTTCATTTTTTATTCCTCCATTTTTTTAAGTTT
>JAGBUU010000010.1 GCA_017630655.1 Clostridia bacterium | reverse complement strand
GGCTCATGCTGCAGCCTACGTTACTGCTGCTATCAGGGTTGGCTGGTATAAGGTTTACCGCCCCATAGAGTTTTATTGTGCATACTTTACGGCAAGGCCGGATGACGTGGATGTTGAAACCTTGCTAAAGGGTAAGGATGCAGTTAAGGCATATATTAGGAATATAAAGCAGAAGGGTAATGAGGCAACAAAAAAAGAACTTGATGTTTATGAAAATATGCTTATTTTCAATGAAATGTTCGAGCGAGGCCTTGAAATCCTGCCCATTCATCTTCACAAATCACATGCAAGAAAATTCCTTGTAGAAGATGGCAAAATGCGTCTTCCGTTCGGTGCTCTCAGCGGTGTAGGAGAGAAGGCGGCCGATTCCCTTTATGAAGCGGCTCAATCAGGAAATTTCCTTTCTAAGCAGGAATTTCAGACCGAGGCAGGCGTTTCTAAAACAATAATTCAAAGCCTTTCGGATATGGGAGTACTTGATGAACTGCCCGAAACAAATCAAATGACATTATTTTAGTGAAAACAACCAACGCACAATTGCGTTGGTTGTTTATTATGCACAAAAAAGGTTACAACCATACCAAAAAGGTTGCAAACTTGTAACTTTTATATATAATAATAAAGGTGCTTGATTACAAGCTTGTAACTATTTTGGAAGGACTGATTATTATTCAGGACGTAGTTTTCTCATTTGTAGAGAAACTGAAAAATTCAAACAGAATATATAAGTTAATTGCCTTTGCGGTTATGGCCCTTGTCCTAATTGCTGTTTCCGTGTTTTCTTCTGGCGTTAAACTTACTTATAATGTAATACTTGATGGCGAGATTCTTGCAAACGTATCTAGCAAGGCTGTTTACAGTGAAGCCTTAGACATAGCTTTAGACCAGGTTTCAGGAGATGTATCAGAGCTAACCGTTGCACAGCTTAAATCTGTTGTATCAATCAACGAAGAAACTGACTCTGCCAAAGAGGTTAGCGAGCTTATTCTTAAAAACTCATCCTCTATATATTATGGCTATGAGGTAGTAGTTGGCAAAGAGATTGTCGGCTATGTAAATGATATTTCTATTTTTGAGGATGCAAGGGATAAAAAGTTAGCATCATACAATGTCAAAGATGCTGAATGTGAAAGCAATTTTACTGTAAATGTTGCTGCTACTCCTGCATATTTCACTGCGGAGAATCTGTCAAGGGCAGATGATATTGAAACAGCATTATCAAACCTCGATGTAATGACTATAGCAACAACTGATAAAACCTACACCGTTAAATATGAGACATCCGTTAAAAAAGATTCCTCAAAATATGCGGGTTATCAGTCGGTACTTAAGAAGGGCTCAAACGGAACGAGCAGAACAACTAAGCAAACAACCTATCTAAATGGTGTTGCAGTATCCGAGCCTATAGTTAAAAATGAAGTGATTAAGGACCCTGTAAATGAGATTATAGTGGTTGGAACTAAGAACGTTTATGTTACTTCGGCTCCTCAAAACGCATCCTCTTCGGGCTTTAAATGGCCTTTAAGTACAGTTGGTGTGTTGACCTCTACGTATGGTGAAGTAAGAAACAACGGTACAAAAATTCACGGCGCTCTTGATATTGCTGTTCCCCAGGGAACGAGCGTTATTGCAGTTAAGGGCGGAACCGTAGTTGAAGCCGCATATGAAAGCGGATATGGTAACTATGTAGTTATCGACCATGGAAATGGGCTTAAAACACTTTATGCCCACAATAAGCGTATTGTTGTATCAAAAGGTCAAAAGGTTACAGCCGGACAGCTTATCGCACTTTCTGGCAACACCGGACGTTCAACAGGACCTCACCTTCACTTTGAGGTTATACTTAACGGAAATACGGTTAATCCTGGCAACTATTTAGATATGAGCAAATTCAAATAATTTAAACCACCGCAAATGCGGTGGTTTTTTGTCGTATATAATGGTATTTTTTGCTACAACTCCTTGACTAAACTACTATATATGGTGTATAATATCAATAATTATGTACAAGGAGAGTTGTCGGTGGCTAAAACAGTTAAAGAATATGGAAACGACAGTATAACTCAGCTTAAAGGAGCCGACCAGGTAAGGCTTCGTCCTGCCGTAATTTTCGGCTCGGACGGTCTGGATGGTTGTGAGCACTCGGTTTTTGAAATCATTTCAAACTCAATTGACGAAGCACGAGAGGGTTATGGTAAAAAAATTATCGTCACCAAATTTTCAGATGGTTCTATTGAGGTTCAGGACTTTGGGCGTGGTGCACCTGTTGATTTTAACAATAAAGAGCAACAGTATAACTATATTCTGCTTTATGAAACCCTTTACGCAGGCAGTAAATATAACACCAACAACGGCGGAGATTACGAATACTCTATTGGTCTTAACGGACTTGGTCTTGCATCTACTCAGTTTGCAAGCGAGTATATGGACGTTGAAATTAAGCGTGACGGGTTTAAGTATAATCTTCATTTTGAAAAGGGAAAGAATGTTGGTGGACTCAAAAAGGAAGAATATACAGGTAAGGACACCGGCACAAAAACAAAGTGGAAGCCCGACCTTGATGTTTTCACCGATATAGATGTATCTTCTGAATATTTTATAGATACACTGAAAAGACAAGCTGTTGTAAATAATGGGTTGCTTTTTATCTTTAGAGAACAGCAGGGTAATAGGTTTATAGAAAAAGAAATTTGCTATAAAAACGGTATTACCGATTATTTAGAGGAAATTGTCGGCGAAGAGCCAATAACCGCTATTCAGACATGGAATACCGAGCGTAAGGGCCGTGACCGTGACGACAAGCCCGAGTACAAGGTAAAAATTAATGCCGCTCTTTGTTTTTCAAACAGACGTCAGCTTAAAGAATATTATCATAACTCAAGCTGGCTTGAACATGGTGGTGCACCCGAAAAAGCGGTAAGGAACGCCTTTACCTATCAGTTAGATGCTTATATTAAGCAACAAAATAAATATTCTAAGAACGAAAGTAAAATAACCTTTCAGGACGTTGAAGAGTGCTTAGTGCTGGTTGTATCTTCCTTCTCAACCCTAACCTCTTACGAAAACCAGACTAAAAAATCTATAACAAATAAGTTTATTCAAGAAGCTATGACAGACTTCTTTAGGCATCAGCTTGAAATCTATTTCATAGAAAACAAAGCAGAGGCAGACAAAATTGCCGACCAGGTGCTTATAAATAAACGTAGCCGTGAGCGTAGCGAGAAAGAGCGTATAAATATTAAGAAAACTCTTCAAACTTCCGGTAACGATATGGCAAACAGGGTACAAAAGTTTGTTGACTGCCGAAGCAAAGACCCCATGGAACGCGAAGTCTTTATAGTTGAGGGTGACTCGGCACTCGGTTCTTGTAAGCTTGCCCGTGATGCTCAGTTTCAGGCAATTATGCCGGTTCGCGGAAAAATTCTTAACTGCCTAAAATCAGAGTACGAAAAAATATTCAAAAGTGAAATCATAACAGATTTAATAAAGGTGCTCGGCTGTGGAGTAGAGGTTAAGTCAAAGGCAAATAAAGACCTTTCCACCTTTAACCTTGATAATCTTCGCTGGAATAAAATTATAATTTGTACCGATGCCGATGTCGATGGTTTCCACATTCGAACTCTTATTCTTACAATGATTTACAGACTAATGCCCACCCTGATAACAGAGGGTAAGGTGTTTATAGCAGAAACACCCCTTTATGAGATAAACACTAAAGAAAAGCCCTACTTTGCTTACGATGAGTTCGAGAAGAGCGAAATTCTTAAAATGATTGAGGGGCAAAAATATACAATTCAGCGTTCAAAAGGACTTGGTGAAAACCAGCCTGATATGATGAATCTTACAACCATGAATCCCGATACGCGTCGCCTTATAAGAGTGCTTCCCGAAGAGGCGGAGAAAACTGCCGCCATGTTTGATATGCTGCTTGGTGACGACCTACAGGGCAGAAAAGATTATATCTCAGAAAACGGATACCTCTACATCGATGATGTAGACGTAAGTTAATTTACGGAGGAAAAAATGGCTCCAAGAAAAAAGAAAAACGAAAATATAGCGCCTAAAGAAAAGCCAAACGCTTATATTGCGGGCGCAGGTACGGTAGTAGACCAGGAAATAACCGAAACTCTAAGGACAAATTTTATGCCCTATGCTATGAGTATAATTATTTCCCGAGCTATTCCCGAAATAGACGGATTCAAGCCTTCTCATAGAAAGTTGCTTTACACAATGCATCTTATGGGGTTGCAAAACGGCTCTACCATAAAGTCGGCTAACATTGTCGGCAGAACAATGCAGTTAAACCCCCACGGTGATGCCGCCATTTATGAAACAATGGTGCGTTTATCCGAGGGTAACGAGGCTTTACTCCATCCTTACGTTCGTTCAAAGGGCTCGTTTGGTAAGGCCTATTCGCGTGATATGGCATATGCCGCTTCGCGTTATACCGAGGCTAAACTTGCCCCTATTGCTGCTGAACTTTTTGCCGATATTGATAAGGAAACGGTTGAGTTTGTGGATAACTATGACGCCACAATGAAGGAACCAACCCTTTTCCCCGTAACCTTTCCGTCGGTACTTGTTAATGCAAATATGGGTATTGCCGCCGGTATGGCAAGCAATATCTGCCCCTTTAATCTTCGTGAGGTATGCGAAACGACTATCGCATATATTAAGGACAACGATATAAACGTTGCCGACACCCTTATTGCTCCCGATTTTCCCGTTGGCGGCGAACTGCTTTATAACAGAGCCGCAATGGAGGAAATTTACCGTACGGGTAGGGGAAGTTTTAAGGTTAGGGCAACCTACACCTACGATAAATCGCAAAACTGTATTGATATAAATTCAATTCCGCCCACCACAACAACCGAGCAGATTATCGAACGCGTTGTTGACCTTGTAAAGCAAAAGAAGATTACTGAAATCAACGATATCCGCGATGAAACCGACCTTAAGGGTCTAAAAATCACAATCGACTTAAAGAGGGGAATAGACCCCGATAAGCTTATGAAAAAGCTTTTCAAAATGTCTACCCTTGAAGACTCGTTCGGTTGCAATTTTAATATTCTTATTGCAAACTCGCCAAGGGTTCTTGGAGTTAAGGAAATTATTGAAGAATGGGTTGCTTTCCGTACCGAGTGCGTCAGGAACAGAGTTTTCTACAATCTCACCAAAGCAAAGGAAAAACTTCATCTCTTAAAGGGTCTTTCTAAAATTCTTCTTGATATCGACAAGGCAATTAAAATTGTTAGAGAGACCGAAGAAGAAAAAGAGGTTGTACCAAACCTTATGATTGGATTTGGTATAGATGAGGTACAGGCAGAATACGTTGCTGAAATCAAACTTCGTCACTTAAACCGTCAGTATATCTTAAAACGCCTTGACGATGTTGAAAACCTTGAAAAAGAAGTTCAAGATATGGAGGACATTTTAAACTCCAGACGAAAGATTCAGGGTATTATTGTTAAAGAACTTCAAACCGTTGCAGATAAATACGGTATGGACAGAAAAACTAAGGTTGTTGAGCTTGATAGCTTTACAGATGATGCAGATGAAGAGATAGTAGATAATTCACCCGTAACCTTATTCTTTACACGGGACGGTTATTTTAAGAAAATTCCTACACCTAACCTTCGTATGAGCGGCGAGCAGAAGCTTAAAGAGGGCGACGAAATAGTTCAAACGGTCGAAACAACAAACGCCGCAGAGCTTCTTTTCTTCTCAAGCGGACATCAGGTATATAAGTCCAAGGCTGCAGATTTTGCCGATACAAAGGCAAGTATACTTGGTGAATTTATACCTTCAAAGCTTGATTTTGACGAAGCGGAAAATGCTATTTATATGGCTGTTGTAGAGAAATATACAGGCTTTATGCTCTTTGTATTTGATAACGGAAGAATTGCACGTGTTCCAATGTCTTCCTATGCCACAAAAACCAACCGCAAAAAACTTATAAATGCATACTGCAATAAATTCACACTTCACACAGTAATTTACTGTGAGTGTGAGTGTGACATACTTCTTACATCCACCAACGGCAGAATGATGCTTATTAATACAACCGCTCTTTCAGAAAAGGCGGCTAAGGATAACGGCGGTATAGTCGTTATGACCCAAAAACGCGGTCAAAGAATATTCACTGCTGAAAAATATGTAGATGGAAGTCTCGACAAGCCTCACCGCTTTAGACCAAGAAATTTACCGGCGGCAGGTAATGTCAAAAAGGACGAAGATATTGAACAAATGACATTTTAAAATAATACAAGCCGCCCAAATTCTTTTGAATTTAAGCGGCTGTCGACTTAATGCAAACGCTAAGTTTATATGTCGACAGTAATAATATGTGCCTTTATATTGATAATATAACAAGGAATTATTTGACAAAGATATCATTTTGATATATCATTATGTCTGTTATTTAAATTATAAATTTTGGAGGGATTGTTTTGGCTGAAGAATTAGCAAAAACCTATGACCCCGGCGAAGTTGAGGACAGGATATATAAATTCTGGCTTGACGGAAACTATTTTCACGCCGAGGTAGATGCCAATAAAGAACCTTACACTATTGTAATACCGCCACCAAACATTACAGGACAGCTCCATATGGGACATGCCCTTGATGATACCTTGCAGGATATTTTAATTCGTTATAAAAGAATGCAGGGATATTCTGCACTTTGGCTTCCCGGTACCGACCACGCTTCAATTGCTACCGAGGCAAAAATTGTCGAGGCAATGAAAGCCGAGGGTCTTACAAAAGAAGACCTTGGCAGAGAGAGGTTCTTAGAACGTGCTTGGGCTTGGAAAGAGCAGTATGGCGGAAGAATTATCAGTCAGCTTAAAAAGCTTGGTGCTTCTTGTGACTGGGAAAGAGAACGCTTTACACTCGATGAGGGTTGCTCAAATGCAGTTCGCGAGGTATTTGTTCGCCTATATCAAAAAGAGCTTATCTATCGCGGTGAGCGTATAATCAACTGGTGTCCTCATTGTCTTACCTCTATTTCGGATGCAGAGGTTGTTTATAATGAATCTGAGGGAAGCTTTTGGCATCTGCGTTATCCTGTTAAGAATAGCAAAGAGTATCTAAGTCTTGCAACTACTCGACCCGAAACCTTGCTTGGCGATACCGCCGTTGCTGTTCACCCTGATGATGAAAGATATAAGCACCTTATCGGCAAAACAGTAGTTCTGCCCTTGGTTGGTAGAGAAATCCCCATAGTTGCCGATACTTATGTTGAAATGGATTTTGGTACTGGTGTTGTTAAAATTACTCCTGCACACGACCCCAATGACTTTGAAGTGGGATTACGTCACAACCTTCCGGTTATTAATGTAATGACCGACGATGCAAAAATAAACGAGCTTGGCGGAAAGTATCAGGGAATGGAACGCTACGAGGCTAGAAAGGCAATTGTTGCCGACCTTGAAGCAGAGGGCTTCCTTGTAAAGATTGAACCGCTTAAGCACAATGTTGGCTCTTGCTACCGTTGTAACAGTGTTGTTGAACCCCGCGTTTCTAAGCAGTGGTTTGTTAAAATGGCTCCTTTAGCAGAGCCCGCAGTAAAGGCTGTTAAGGATGGGGATATTAAGTTTATTCCGTCTCGTCTTGAAAAGATTTACTTCAACTGGATGGAAAACATTAAGGACTGGTGCATTTCCCGTCAGCTTTGGTGGGGACACAGAATTCCTGCTTGGTACTGTAAGGATTGCGGAGAAATTATCGTTTCCCGTACCGACCCCGACAAGTGCCCCAAGTGCCAAAGCGAAAATATCATTCAGGATGAAGACACCCTCGATACCTGGTTCTCTTCTGCACTTTGGCCTTTCTCAACCCTTGGTTGGCCCGAAGAAAACATTGACCTTAAATATTTTTATCCTACAAACACACTTGTTACAGGATATGATATTATCTTCTTCTGGGTTGCCCGTATGATTTTCTCGGGTCTTGAGTATACCGATAGTGTTCCGTTTAACACCGTTTTATTCCACGGAATAGTGCGTGATGCTAACGGACTTAAAATGTCAAAGTCTCTTGGAAACGGAATTGACCCCCTTGTTGAAATTGAAAAGTACGGCGCAGACGCCCTTCGTTTCACCCTTGCAACAGGAAATACTCCGGGTAACGATATGCGTTATTCTCCCGAGAGGGTAGAAGCAAGCCGCAACTTTGCAAATAAAATTTGGAATGCGGCCCGTTTCCTTCTTATGAATTTAAAATCAGATGAGGAAATGCCTCTTGGCGATGATATTGCCCTTGAAGACAAGTGGATTCTTTCAAAATACAACCAGCTCGTTAAGGATGTTACCGATAACCTCGATAAGTACGAGCTCGGCCTTGCCGTTGCTAAACTTTACGATTTTATTTGGGACATCTTCTGCGATTGGTATATTGAACTTTGCAAGTCGCGTCTTAATGGCGATGATGAGGCTGCTGCGAATACAGCAAGAAGCGTTCTTGTATATGTATTCACAGGCGTGTTAAAACTTCTTCACCCCTTTATGCCCTTTATTACCGAAGAAATCTGGCAGTCATTGCCTCATAGTGGGGATTCCATTATGATTTCAAAGTGGCCCGAGTATAGTGAGGAGTTAAACTTTGAGACCGACGCCGAAAACTTCGAAAAGGTAATTACCGTTATCCGCGCAGTTCGTAACCGCAGAAGTGAGATGAATGTTCCGCCGTCCAAGAAGGCGAAAATCTGTATCGCTACCGAGACAAAGGAGATTTTCGAAGATGCGTCCGCCTTTATCAGCAGACTTGCATCGGGAAGTTCTGTTGAGGTTGCCGACGGTTTCGATATGCCAGACGCAGTTTTGGTTGTAACCGATAGTGCAAAGGTCTACATTCCTTTAAATGAACTTGTCGACTTTACGGCCGAGCTTGCTCGCCTAAATAAAGAGCTTGAAGCAGCAAATAAGGATAAGGCTTTCTATGAAGGAAAGCTCAACAATCCCGGATTTGTGGCAAAAGCTCCTGAAGCGGTTGTTAATCAACAGCGCGAGCTTCTTTCGAAAACCCTGGATAAAATCTCTCTGCTAGAAGAGAGTATTTCTAAAATCGAAGCACAAATTTAATAAATCAAACCGTATGTCCCATGGCATACGGTTTACATTTTGGTGAACTTATGAATTATAATGAAGCGTTAAGTTATATACATTCCTTGCTCGTTTTCGGTTCAATCCCTGGTCTTGAGAGAATAAACGAACTGCTTAATAAACTTGGCAACCCGCAGGACAAACTAAAATTTATTCACGTTGCAGGAACAAACGGCAAAGGCTCGTGCTGTACAATGCTTGCTAACGTATACAAGGAAAGCGGATATAAGACGGGACTCTATACCTCGCCGTACATTGTCAATTTCCGCGAAAGAATGCAAATCAATGGAGAGTACATTCCAAAAGAAACGCTAGTCCGCCTTACAAAACAGGTGAAAGATACAGGTGTAGTAGTAACCGAATTTGAGTTTATTACTGCACTGGCAATGCTTTGGTTTAATGAGGAAAATTGCGACCTCGTTGTTTTAGAGGTCGGACTTGGCGGCAGGTTCGATGCAACAAATATTATTAAATCACCCTTGTGTTCGGTTATTATGAAAATTGATTATGACCATACCGCAGTTTTGGGTGACACTATAGAACAGATAACAAATGAAAAGTGCGGAATTATAAAAAGGGGATGCCCTGTAGTTTCATATCCGCTTCAGGAAAAAGAAGCCGTCGGTATAATTCATTCACACAATAAAAATACTGTCATACCTGATTTAAGCAAGCTTCAAATTATTTCTTCTAATATTTTAGGCAACCGGTTTTTATATAATGGAGTAGAATACAAGACGCGTCTTATAGGGGAGCATCAGATATATAATGCAATAACAGTAATAGAAACGGTTAAGTCTGCGGGTATTGATGTTGATTTAGAAAATATTATATCGGGTATTGCGGGTGCAACTGTACCTGCCAGACTTGAACTTATCAGTAAACAACCCTTGGTTTTCCTTGACGGTGCTCACAACCCAAACGGTGCAGATGCACTTTGCGGTTTTATGAAGAACTATGACGGCGAAATTTGTGCACTAGTTGGTATGATGAGGGATAAAAACTGTGATGGCTTTTTAGAAAAAGTGCTAAAATACTGCAAGTGCGTAGTAACGGTGGCAGTTAAGGAAAATCCGCGTACGGCAACTGCTGAAGAATTGGCACAAATATCTGAAAATTACTGCAAGGATGTTATGGTGGCATTGGATTACGACGAGGCAATAGATGCTATCTGCAATAAATCACAGGGTAAAGCGCCTGTTTTTGTTTTTGGTTCTCTTTACCTTGCTGGTGCCCTACGTGAAAAACTAATTTCTAAATACAATTTATAATTTCGACAACTCTTTTTGACATAATATTAATGTACAAGCCTTTATACTTTTATAAAGGCTTGTTTTTATTTTTGGAGGTATATATATGCGAATAAGTAGCACAGGAGAAGTCTTAACCATCTATTTGAATGGTGAAATAGACCACCACTCAGCAAGAGCGATGAGAGAAGAAATTGACAAAGCAATCGATTTTAATATGCCGTCACTTTTAATTTTAGATTTTACCGAGGTTACATTTATGGACAGTTCGGGCATCGGTCTGGTTATGGGAAGGTTTAAGAATTTGCAAAAGAATGGTGCTAAATTACATTTAACAAATTTATCTGATAACATTTATAAAATAATGAAACTTGCAGGTATTGAGCGACTTGCAGTTTTAGAAAAAGGAGCCTAATAATGAACAATAACAAATTCACCTTAAGAATTCCTTCAAGGTCAAGCAACGAGTCCTTTGCAAGAGTAACTGTCGCAGCGTTTGCTGCCCAGCTTGACCCAACACTTGAAGAAATATCAGATATAAAAACTTCTGTTTCGGAAGCGGTTACCAACTGTAATGTTCACGCATATCCAAAATCTATTGGAATGGTTTACATATCGTGTGAAATTCTTAAGGATAATGTAATCAAAATAAAGGTGCGTGATAAGGGATGCGGAATAGCCGATATTGAACAGGCAAGACAACCTCTGTTCACAACTGGCGGAGAAGAACGTGCAGGGCTTGGCTTTGCAGTTATGGAAAGTATGATGGATAGTGTTCGCGTTTCATCAAAACAAGGCAAGGGCACAATCATCACAATGAAAAAGAAAATAAGCCAAAAAGACAATGCAAGATAGAAATACACTGATAGAAGACAATGTTCGCCTTGTTCATTCCTGCTGCAAAAGATTTGTTGGTCGTGGCATTGAGTATGAAGACATATTTCAGGTCGGTTGTCTTGGACTTGTTAAAGCAGCTGACGGCTTTGACGAATCAAGAGGTCTGTGTTTTTCTACCTATGCTGTTCCTAATATAATAGGTGAAATAAAAAGAATGTTTCGAGATACAGGTGCTGTCAAGGTATCTCGCACCATTAAAGAACTCTCCCTTAAAGTGCAACGAGAAAAAGAATTGGCCGAAAAAATGGGGGAGGAGCCAACCGTCATTATGCTGGCCGAACGCTTGTCGGTTACGCCCGAAGAAGTTGTTGAAGCTATTGATGCTTCTCGGCGTGTTTTATCACTAACTTATGAGGGAGAAGACGGGACTATAGAACTTGAACTTCCGGTTGAAAACCATGAAAATGATATTTGCTCTCGATTGTTAATTGATGAAGCAATTTCACGACTAAACTGGCAAGAACAGCAGATAATACGATTAAGGTATTTTGATGAAAAAACCCAAACCCAAACCGCAGACATTTTAGGTATATCGCAAGTTCAAGTTTCTCGAAAGGAGAAAAGGGCGCTTGAAAGACTACGAGTTTATATGGGCTAAAAATTAATTAGTCAAATTTGTCAAAACAAATCAAAAAAATTCGGCTTTTTTGCATAAATGTACAAATGATAAATTTTTTGAATTTTTTTGAAAAAAAGTGTTGACATATATTATTGTGTGTGGTATTATTATCGAGCACCGCAAAAAACGGCGCAAAACGGACCTTGAAAATTAAACAACGACAAACAAGAAATTGGACCCGACAATTAATTTGAGAAATCAAAGTAAATTAAGGACAATTCAGACAAAACGCCAGTTTTGAATGAAGTCTATTTAGAGCAGAAATAACTGTTCTGGAGATTGGGTTAAACACCTTCGGGTGTTTAATATATAATTTTTCAGAGAGTTTGATCC
>JAGBUU010000009.1 GCA_017630655.1 Clostridia bacterium | reverse complement strand
GTAAGAGATTCGAACTCCTGGCCTTTTGGTCCGTAGCCAAACGCTCTATCCAGCTGAGCTAACAGCGCGTACACGATTAGTGCCATAGTATAATAACACAAGCCTTTTAAAAAATCAAGTATTATTTTTTACTTTTTTGAAATCTTTTCCGTCTTGATTTATGTAGTTTTTTGTTTTATAATGTAGATAGTACATATGGAGGGTATATTATGCGTTTAAAATCTTTAGTCGCTCTGCTTTTAGCAGTTGCTTTAATCTTTACCTTTGTCGCTTGCGGCAATTCGTCCGAGCCTGCCGTGGACAACCCCTCGTCCGACACAATATCAAGCTCCGAGCCGCCACCTCCACCTACATATCTTAACACCCTAACAGGCGAAATGTCCTTGCTTGATAAGGACGCCACAACCAAAAAGCCTGTTGCCGTTACCATAAACAATGTACGCGTTGCACAGCAGGTGCAGTGCGGTTTAGATAGAGCCGATGTTGTTTTTGAAACCGAGGTTGAAGGCGGTATTACCAGGCTTTTAGCCCTTTTTGCAGACCCGTCAGACCTTCCTAAGCTTGGTACCATCCGTTCCCTTCGCGTTGTTTTTGCCGATATAGCCGCAGGTATGGATGCTCTTCTTTTCTACCACGGAATTGACGAGGACTACTGCCTGCCCCACCTTAAAACGCTTGGAATCTTTTCTCATCAGCTCGGCTATAAGACCGACAGTTTCCGCGAAAAGAACGGCCTGGCATATGAGCATCGCCTCTACACAACAGGCGAAATGATTGACGGCGTTATCGAAAGCAAAAAGCCCAAGACCGAAGGCAGCGGTAAAACCTGGCTTAACTTTAGCGAAACTTCTGAAAAAGCCGCACCATCCGCAGATTCGGCAATTAACATTACGGTTCCCTTCAGCGGTGCTTCAACCACACAGTTTATATATGACGAAACCGAAATGAAATACGCCAGAGCACGCAAGGACGTAGAATATGTTGATGCACTTTCGGGCAACCGCGAGCTTTTTACAAACCTATTTATCCTTCAAACCACCATTACAAATTATGATGACAATTACCATAAAAATGTTTCCCTTGAGGGTGGAAACGGCTATTATGCCTCTGCAGGCGGAATTATTCCTATAAAGTGGAGTAAGGGCAGCAGCAAATCAAACTTCAAGTTTACCCTTGCCGACGGCACTCCCCTTACCGTAAATCAGGGAAATTCCTATGTTTGCATTGTGTCTAAAAGCAGAAAAATTTCTTATGAAGGAAAGAGCGTAGAAGAACCCGATTCTTCCGCTGCGTCAAACCAAACAGCACAGTAAAAATTAAAGACCGCTACACAGTAGCGGTCTTTTTTTCTTTAAATTCTCCTATTGTTCCCTCAAAAATCTTTTCAAATTCGGGAATAGAGGCGTAGTCTATAGGCCTCATAAGGCTGGGCGGTTTTGGAAGTTTGACCGCATTGCTTTGCCTTAGTATTTCGGCAACAAACTGTGAGCAGAAATACTTGTTTTTCCTTGTCCACTGAATTCCGAGTTTGCAGGCAAAGGTGCCAAGTATAGAAAATTTATATAAATGATTATCGGTCATAAAAAAGTCAATGAGCGCCCTTGCCTCGTTAAAGGCGGCCTCGGTTACAGAAAACTCATAAACAACACACGGCGTGTGCGGGTCGCGGCCGAAAAAGCCCTTATCGAGTCCCTCTTTGCAGGGTCCTCCCGGAAACATTTTAAGCCCTTTTTTTCTGCCCGAAGAATAAAGCTCTATAAGTTCTCTGTCAAAGCCGAGAGATGCGTGGGTATACTTGTCCATTGTGAAAAAGCGTACCATTTTTGAGGCTATGCTTTCGGTTCTGGTTAAAAGAATATACAGTTTCCTCATAACTTCTCCTATGTTTTTCTTTATCCGATTATATCACATTTTGTCGATTTATACAAGAAGTTTCGGCTTGACTATGCCTTCAAGTTTTATTATAATTTTAATAGCGTAATTTAGCGAAGGAATGATTGAATAGTGAAGGTTGCAGTTATTGGCTCAAGAGGCCTTATTGTAAAAAACCTTGAAAAATATTTGCCCGAAGATACAACCGAAATTGTCTCGGGTGGTGCCTACGGAATTGATTCCTGTGCCAGAGCCTATGCCAGACAAAACGGCATTAAGCTTACCGAGTTTTTGCCCGAATATAACCGCTACCCCGGTAAAATTGCCCCACTTAAACGAAATATTCAGATTATTGAATATGCCGATGTGGTTTATGCCTTTTGGGACGGTAAATCAAGGGGCACAAAGTTCGTTATAGACAACTGCAAAAAAATGGGCAAAGAGGTTCGCATTTTTCGCCCCACAAAATAATTCATAAAAACTTAATTTCTCTCATATAGTTAACTAGTCCATACGGGAGTTGATTATATGAGAGATTTTTATTGTAGCCGTGCCACTTTGCTTGGGGAATACATAATTGATACGGGGGCAACGGTAAGAGCCACCGCAAAGGTTTTTAAAATATCAAAGTCCACAGTACACAAGGATGTAACCGTACGGCTTAAATTTGAGGAGCCCGACCTTTATTTGAAGGTGAAAAAGGTGCTTGACAAAAACAAACAAGAACGGCACATACGAGGCGGCCTTGCAACAAAGGAAAAATACCAAAAACTAACCTAAGAAGGCAAAAATACCGCAACACCTATGTGCTGCGGTATTTTTTATTTCATATTTCTTACCTTTTGGAGAGCCTTTTTTGCTTCATCAAAATATTTTTGTGCCTTGCCCTCAATTAAGGTGTCATCTATAGTTCTAAGGCATAAAAAACGCTTTTTGTTTTTATCCTTAAAGCTAAGCCTGTCCCCCGAAAGCGAATTATAGTAGCTGTCATCAAGCTCTACAATGTTTTCCTCGCTGAAAAGTTCAAAACTGTCTGTTATGGAGTTTAAATATTCTAAAGACTCCTCATCCAATATGAACAACAATGACTCGGCGCTTGTTAGCACAGCTTGGATTTTCATCTGCTTTTGGGTGATGGTCTCGGCAAAGTCGGTTTCCTTGGCAAAGGAGCAATCGGTACAAAGAACCTCTACCTTCCCGTTTAAGTTTGTATCGCCAAAAAAGGTCTCAAACCACTCGGCAGTTTCCTCTATTGTTTCAGAATCTACAAACTCATAGCAATATATGGTAACCGTTGCATCATAATCTATCCGCGTAAAGCAGGATGCAATCATAATTGTTAAAACCACCGCAAGAAAGCCAAAAATTATTAGCTTTGTTTTGTGGTGGTAAAAAAAGTTGTCGCACTTTTCATCCAGCGTTTTGGGGACAATTTTTTTATCATCGTCCTTTAAATGCTCGGTATCAAGTGCTCCCGACTGCATCTTTTTAAGCTCTAACAGGTCACGTTGTGCCTTCTCCCTTTGTCTTAGGGTTTCGCTTTTATTTTTATCCATATTATTTTGAAATGCCAAGAATTTTGAACTTAAGCTCACCAACGGGTGCCTCTGCGGTAACTATGTCACCAACCTTTGCACCAACGAGTGCTTTGCCAACCGGCGAATCGTCCGAAATAAGCCCGTTCATTGGGTCTGCTTCGGCGGGTCCTACAACTCTGTAGGTAAGCTCCTCATCAAAATCCACGTCATAAACGGTAACGGTAACGCCAACGGTAACCGAATCGGTGTTTGCTACCTCTTCAATAAGTTCAACATTTTCAAGCATTTTTTCAAGCTCTATAATACGGGCTTCTATCTTAGCCTGTTCATTTTTAGCCTCATCATATTCGCTGTTTTCGGACAAATCTCCGTAGCCTCTGGCAACACGAATCTTTTCTGCAATGTCGGTTCTGCCCTGAGTTCTAAGGAATTCAAGCTCCGCCTTTAATTTTTTAAGACCAGCCTCTGTAAGCTGTACGCTTTTAACCATTATAACTCTCTCCTAATAATTATTAAATTTTTGGGGGGTCGTTTGTGCTATACAGACAATGCACCCATTATATACATTTAGTTTGCTAATGTCAAGTAAATAAATTTAAACTTTTTATAAACCTCTTTTTTATCACTTTGCTTGACAAAAGAATTTTGATATATTAATATTAGTATGTATGTGCGGAAATTTTATTCGCAATCTATTATAAAGGAGCATAAAATTATGAGCTTTCATGCAACACTTGTAATTATGGCTGCAGGTATGGGAAGCCGCTTTGGCGGGCTTAAACAGGCCGAGCCTGTAGGTAAAAACGGCGAGGCTATTGTAGACTATTCGGTTTACGATGCTGTCGAGGCCGGCTTCGATAAGGTTGTTTTTGTTATTAAACACGCTATCGAAGAAGATTTTAAAAATCTTGTTGGCAAAAGAATTGAAAAAATGGTTAAGGTTGAATATGCTTTCCAGGAAACCGACGACCTTCCCGATGGTTACACCTGCCCTGATACCAGAGTTAAGCCTTGGGGTACAGGCCACGCCATTCTCGCTTGCAGAGATATCGTTCGTGAGCCCTTTGCTGTTATTAACGCCGATGACTATTACGGCAGAACAGCATTTAAAACCATCTATGATGAACTTAAACTCCAAAACGAGAATGAGTACTGTATGGTAGGCTTCCAGCTTAAGAACACCCTTACCGAAAACGGCACCGTTTCCCGCGGGGTTTGCACTATAGATGAAAACGGCTACCTTGTTGACGTAACTGAGTGCACAAAAATTAAGGACTGCAAAAACTATGACGACGACGGCAACGTTACCGCCGAGTTTGCTCCCGACACCATCGTTTCTATGAATATGTGGGGTCTTACCCCCGACATCTTCGGCTATTTAGCAGAAGATTTCAAGGTTTTCCTCGATAACAACATTTCTCTTCCAAAGTCGGAATTCTTCCTACCCTTCGAGGTTGATGCTCTTGTTAAAAAGGGTATTAAAAAGGTTAAGGTTCTTTCCTCTGCTGACCGTTGGTACGGCGTTACATACCGCGAAGATAAGCAAAGTGTTGTAGACGCTATTGCCGAAATGACCGCTAAAGGATACTACAAATAAAAACAAAAAAGCCAAGTCTTTGGACTTGGCTTTTGTTTTTTATACAAACGGAAAACGGTGTGGCGGTGTAGGTGCCTTATAAAGTTTTAAGCACAGGGATGAAATAGATATTCTCTCAATATAATATGTATATTCAGGGTCAGATAAAATAAACTCCTGATTTAATTCACCTATATACTTATTGTAATTTTTGGAAAACTCTTCCTTTACCGTTTCATCAAGAAATTTTATCTCTACCGCATCTGAATTTGTTGCCATAATATAATGTGCAAGCTCGGTTGTGTTGTTAAGGGTGAAAACAAAGCCAAGCCTTGTAAAATATCCGTCATCGGTTGCCGAGCAGTCCGGCTTGGCAATGTTAAAGAGTTCTCCCTGTGTATCTCCTTTTAAGAAAACCTCGGTATAATCCTTAGCTATCGTGTGGTCCAGGGCTATTTCAGCGTCTGTAATATTAAAATACTCATATGATATAAAATCCTTAGATGTATCGTCCCAGGTAACATCGAGATTGTACCATTTTTCGTTTATCTTTACAGCGTTCCACATATGTCCCTCGTCCTCGGTCATACCGGTAACTGTAGTTGTCTCTATTCCAAAGCTTAAAAGCAATAACTGCATTGCCCTGGCATAGCCCTCGCAAAGCGCCTTGCCGTTAACCAAAGCACCGTAGGCGGTATATATCATAGGGTCGCCTTTATCCTCAATATATTCTACCCTTTTACAAAGCAGGTCGTGAAGCTGAAGCTCTATTTCAAACGGGTCGTCAGAGGTTACCTGTGAGGTTATTTCTTCGGCCGCAACCTTTAGTTCCTCCTCCATATACGCCTTTTCTCCTCTGCTGACAAGGTAGGCAGGGGAAATTTCGGCAGAGTTTGAAAACATCATAAGGGTTACGGGGTTGCCGTCGGCATCCTTTCCCACCGCCGTCATATAATAGGGCGGAAGCCAGAAAATTTCCGGATGGTCTGAAGCAACGGCATCTCTCGCAACTGCAACATCTGCACCGTAATTTTCACTTTTGGGGCCAAGCACTATCCAGGAGGTTTGCATATCATCTACCGCCGTATGTAAGACGTCATAATACACCTTTTGAATGTCGCTCAAAAATGAATAACAGTAATGGCCCTCATGTTCAGACGGCTGAGGCTCGGGTGTTGGCTCTATAGGTTGTTCGGGCTGGGGCTGTACTTCGGGCCTTGACACCTGTGTAGATGAAATATTTGATGAACTGCCCTGTTCTTTAGACGGGGTAGGCGAGCTTGGCTTGTCGTTAATTACGGGTACAGAGGAAGAGGGGGCTGAAACGGTTGGAACAGAGGGCTCTTCCTGCTTGCAGGATATTGACAAAACGGCAATTAAAACAACAAGAAAAACTGCTAAAATCCGCTTCATTTTTTACCCTCCTAACCCATAATGTAATTGCAGAACATCTCTTTTATATGAGGTATCCAGTCATACACAACCGAATAGCTTAAATCTGTATTTGTGTTTTCAATTATAAACATAAAATCCTCTGAAGACAACCCCGTTTTCGCAAATTTATCGAAAAAAGAAATACAAAGTTGTAACCTTTCCTCTTCACTTAACTCTTTTTCGCAGAACGAAATAAGTGCAGGTGAAAAATATAGGCTTTTTTCTCCCTGCTTGTCCCTCATTTCAATACCGCCAAGCCTGTCGCAAAGGGAAAAAATCAAATCCTTTTTTGCACTAATGGTGTAGTCCTTAAAAAAGGGTATCTGCTCAGCGTTTTCTTCTGCATTTTCAGAAAAAACATAACCATAGGTAGAAAGGGCAGAAAAATCGAAATAAATAAAAAGTCCCGAGTTGTCCTCAAAGGTAATTAAAATGCCCTTGTTTGCGGGATAATCATCATAACCAACCCCGTAAATGTTTTCGTGTACCGACTGCTTGGGCGGAGCAATTTCGGCAGGCAAAAGAAGTATGCCCGCAAGTGTTAAAAGCCCCGAAATAACCGAAAGGCAGACAAGAATTCCCGTTATTATAGTTTTTTTGTTTTTCATAATACATCACCGATAATATTATGGTAAAATTCCCTTGAAGGTATACAAAAACAATGGTATAATAAATAAAATTTCTGCCCGTGGCGCAGCTGGATAACGCAGCAGATTCCGATTCTGAAGAACGGGGGTTCGAATCCCTTCGGGCAGGCCAAAAAAAGAAAATCGGTCCGCAAGGATTGAT
Source organism: Clostridia bacterium (assembly GCA_017630655.1). Lineage (GTDB taxonomy): Bacteria > Bacillota > Clostridia > Oscillospirales > Acutalibacteraceae > SFWF01. The sequence goes on along the minus strand of JAGBUU010000009.1, from coordinate 4,400 downwards.
TTTCTTTTTTTAGGTTTTAAAAAGGGATTCGAACCCTGAGAGGGCACAAAGCGTTCAGAAAAACAGTGTGGGACACTGTTTTTTAGCATTGTGGTGCGCAGTCGGGTACTGTTCGCTTTTGCGAACGGTCGACAAGCAGAGAAAACGCCAAAGGCGGTTTCATCCCTTCGGGCAGGCCAAAAAAAGAAAATCAGTCCGCAAGGATTGGTTTTCTTTTTTTGGTTTTAAATGGGGATTCGAACCCTGAAAGGGCACAATAAGTATAGAAAAACAACACATCACACTTTTTCTCTTTGTATTTTCCTTTTTATATGATATAATCATATAAAAGTTTTCCTTCAAAGGAGGTTTTTTAATGTTAGAGGTTAAAAATCTAAAGAAAATTTACAAAACTAAAAATGCCCAAAGTGTTCACGCTCTTGACGGTGTGTCTTTAAGTTTTGGGGAAACCGGTATGGTCTTTTTGCTCGGTAAATCAGGCTCGGGTAAATCTACCCTGCTTAATGTCTGCGGCGGACTTGATTCTCCCAGTGAGGGTGAAGTTATTGTTAAGGGCAGAAGCAGTAAGGACTTTTCGCAAAGTGATTTTGACTCCTACCGCAACACCTTTATCGGATTTATTTTCCAGGAATATAATATCTTAAATGAGTTTTCTGTTGAGGACAATATTGCCCTTGCCCTCGAGCTTCAGGGTAAGCCTAAGGACAAAAAGGCTATTGCCGAGCTGCTTGAGCAGGTTGACCTTACAGGCTTTGCAAAGCGAAAGCCAAACACCCTTTCGGGCGGCCAAAAGCAAAGAATTGCTATTGCCCGTGCACTTGTTAAGTCCCCCGAAATTATTATGGCAGACGAGCCGACGGGTGCGCTTGACTCCAACACGGGCAAGCAGGTTTTTGAAACCCTTAAAAAGTTATCCCGCGATAAGCTTGTTTTGGTCGTTTCCCACGACCGCGACTTTGCCGAGCAGTATGGCGACCGCATTATTGAGCTTTGCGACGGTAAGGTTATATCGGACGTTTCCAAAACTACCGAGCCCGCTTCCTCCCTTAGCCAAAATGTTAATACCATGGGAGATGTTCTTTGCATTAAAAGTGGTAGTGCTCTTAGCGACACCGACTTTGACAAGATTAAAGCCTTCCTTAAAAATTCTAAGGAAGATGTTATTATCGCAAACGACAAAAATGATATTTCGGTCTTTAAAAAGATTGCCCGTATAGGTGACGGCGGAAAAGAGGTTTTCCGCGATTCTGCTCCCACCCAGCTTAAGACCTATACCAAGGAGGAAAGCCGTTTTATACGCTCCAAGCTACCCCTACGCCACGCCTTTAAAATAGGTGTTTCGGGGCTAAAGGGTAAGCCTATACGCCTTGTATTTACGGTACTGCTTTGCTGTATTTCCTTTATACTCTTCGGTCTTCTCTCTACCCTCACCTTCTACAACAGCGAAGCCACCTTTAAGCAGACGGTAAGAGATAAAAATCTTTCGGCAATTCAGCTTCGAAAGGAATATGAGACCGAGGTTACTTGGTATAGCAAGGGCAAAGAGGAGAACTCCTATACCTCCTACCGCCAAGGCAAATTTACCGAGCAGGAACTTGCCGACATAAAAGCCAACCTCAACCCCGACGCCTTCCCGTCGGTTACTACATATTTTTCTCTTAACACTCGCAAGGACGATACTCCCTACTGGCACGCCTCTATTTCCTCTGTGGGTATTCTTTCCGAGAATAATTCTTTAAGAGAAAAAATTACGGGAGCATACCCCAAAAACAAAAGCGAAATTGTAATTTCGTCATATATGGCAGAGCTTATTTATAACTGCACTGTTTATGATGAAAAGGGTACCGCATTGGAGCTTTCCTCGCCCGAGGCGGTTATTGGGAAAACCCTCTTGTTAAACGGTAACAACCTAAAGGTTTCGGGTATTATTGATTCGGGCGAAATTGACCCGAAATTTGAGCCTTTAAAGCAAGCGGGAACAGACAGCTATAATTTAAAAAGCCAACTTTTAAGTCAGCTTGAATCGGGCCTTCATCTTATTGGCTTTGTTCATCCCGACTTTATAGATTCCTTTTCCAGAGAAACCTATGATTACAAAGAAGGCATACATAACTATACCTACATAACCTACGCTGTTCAGCAAAACGGCGAATACACTATGCCCGATTATACCAACGCAAAATATCAAAGCGTTAATGATCTTGATACCACAAAGAAGCTTATCTCCTTTATGGGTGACGGAAAACTGGGCAACAACAAGGTATATATACCCTCCCATATGTTTGGCTCGGTTATTGGCAGAGAGTTCTCTCGATTAGGGGATGAAATCGGCAAAAATTCCGAGGATTATTCAGCAGCAGAAAAATACTACCGCCTTGCCGAAAAGGCATATCAGCTTGAGCAGTCGGGCAAATATGTGCACAACGAGGATAAGGGCGAGTCGGAATTCATCGCCTATAGCGATGCCGAGCTTGAAAAACTTTTAAATGAGCTTATCAAAGAGGCTAAAAACCGCAAAATGCTACAAAAAATAGGTATCCAACTTTTTGATATGTGGAACAACTCGGTTTCGGGCGAAATTCGCGAAGTTGTGCCCACAGGCATTTACATTAGCAAGGTTGACCCAAATTACGGCCTTGAAAATACCCTTGTTTTCTCACAGGAGGACTTTAACTCCCTTTGGGATGAGCAAAAGCTTATTACCGACAACTATGAAATAGTTAAAACCAACTACAAAGAGCCGTCAGATGCACTTTATTCAAACATCTGCCTTCCCGGTAATGTTGATGAGCAAAAAATTGAAACCTTCTGGGAACTTTACAGCAATAATGAACTTGACGATAACTCAAGCCGTATCTACCTTACAGGAGGATTTATATCTACCCTTTCAATGATAGATGAAATGGTAAAAAATCTGTCTACAGTTTTCTTCTATGTAGGTCTTGTTATGGCTGTTTTCGCGGCTCTGCTCTTCTCTAACTTTATCTCGGTTTCTATTTCTTATAAGAAAAAGGAAATTGGTATTCTTCGTGCAGTTGGTGCCAGAAGTATCGATGTCTTTAAAATCTTCTTCTCGGAATCCTTTGTTATTGCGGCAATTTGTCTTGTTATTTCATCTGTTGCCTGTGTAATCCTTTCGGGTTATATTAACACCGCTTTGGCAGAAGGACTTGGCGCTTCGCTCTTTGTATTCGGCGTTTTATCCTTTGCAGTGCTTCTCGGCGTTGCTCTGTTTACGGCATTTGTTTCTACAATTATACCTGTATATAACGCCGCTAAGAAAAAGCCGGTTGACTCTATCCGTGCACTTTAATATCCAAACTATTTAAAAAGGAAAATTTATGTATCAAATCATCGCACAAATTATTGGCATTGTTGCCATGGCTTTTAATATTCTCTCATATCAGGTAAGGTCCCCGAAGGGCGTAATTTTAATGCAGCTCTTCGGTGGGGCCCTGTTTTCTGTAAATTTCTTTATGCTGGGGGCTACCGTTGGTGCTGTTTTGAATTTAATCGGCACCTTTAGGGCTGTTGTTTATTCAAACAGAGATAAATTTAAGGCAAACAGCGTTTTTTGGCTTATTTTCTTTGTTTCGTTATATGTTATTTCATACATTTTATCTTTTACTGTTTTTGGTAAGGAGTTCACCCTGTTTTATGCGGTTATTGAACTCTTACCCGTTATTGCAATGACGGCAACTACCTTTGGCTTTAGGTCAAACAATGCAAAGAAAATCAGACGCTTTGCCCTTATAAGTGCACCCTCCTGGCTTGCTTATAACCTTGTTTTTATATCCTTTGGTGCAATTATCTGCGAGGTAATAAGCCTTGTATCAATTGTTGTCGGAATAATAAGGTTCGACCTTAAAAAGCGTTGACATTTTTTGATAAAATATGCTATAATTTGTAAAAATATTAATAGGGGGTTTCCTTATGTTTTGTAAAAATTGCGGCGAAGCTATGAACGAAAACCAGGCTATCTGCATTAAGTGCGGCGTTAAGACAGGTGACGGCAACAAGTTCTGCTGGAACTGTGGTAAAGAGGTTGCAGAAAATGCTGAAGTTTGCCTTTCCTGCGGTGTTGCAGTAAAGAAAGAAAACGGCGAGTATCTTGCAGGTAAGGATAAGATTGTTATGATTCTTATTTGCTTCTTCCTCGGCGGTCTCGGTATCCACAACTTTATGATGGGCGAAACCAAAAAGGGTGTTTTCAAAATTATTTTATCCTTTGTTTGCGGTATCGGCGGAATCCTTGCTCTTATCGACCTTATTAAAATCGCTATGGGCTCCTACGTTGTTGACCCCGATAAACTTATTTAATTGAAGTGACATAAAAGACCTTATGCCGAAGCATAAGGTCTTTTTTTATTTAAAACCGTTACTTTTTCAAACTTGTCCTT
>JAGBUU010000008.1 GCA_017630655.1 Clostridia bacterium | reverse complement strand
CATAGCCCGCAAGGATACCAATGATAAAGGGAATGAGCTTGGTCATTTTCTTACCATATGTAGAGCAAAGAACTACCACAACAAGAGTAACCATAGCACAAATGAAGGATACCCAAGCCGATGTGCCCATTATATATGAGCCATTGCCATCTACGGGGCCATAAGAAAATACGTCCTTAATTGCTGCACCTGCAAGGGATAAACCGATAAGTGCAACTGTGGGGCCAATAACCGCGGCGGGCATAAGCTTATTTATCCAACCAACGCCTGCAAATTTAACTATAACAGCAATAATCACATAAACGAGTCCTGCAAAAGCGGCACCGATGATTAAGCCTAAATAACCAAGATAAACGTTAGATATTGCACCTGCAAAGGCTGCTACCATTGAGCCGATGAAGGCAAAGGATGAGCCTAGGAAAACAGGGCTTCTAAACTTTGTGAAGAGCTGATAAACAAGTGTGCCTACACCTGCACCGAAAAGGGCAGCAGATGTGCTCATAAAATCTTCAGCCGCAAGGCCTGCACTGCTGCTTACTAAGATAGGAACAACAATGGTTGCCGCCATAATTGCAAGTAGCTGTTGGAACGCAAAAATAAGTAGTTGTCCAAATTTAGGTTTGTCTTTTACGCCATAGACAAGTTTCATACAAATTCCCTCCGAAAATATTAAGTTTTTATGCAGTATAACTACATTAAATTAAATTTATCATATTTGTATCACACTGTCAAGGCGTTTTACGACAAAAAAAGACACTGTCCTAAAAACAATGTCTTTTTAATTTTTACAATAACTTCTTAAGCAGGTCACCAAGTGCCGCAGCTATGGATGCAAAACCCAAATCTGTAGGGTGGCAGTTATCTACCGTACCCTCATTTTCACACAAGGCCATAAGCTCTCTTCCGGTTAAAAAATATACATTTTCGTCCCCTGATTTTATGGCATTATTATATGTTTGTCTTATAATTTCAAGGCGTCTTTCTTCGTCATCGGTTAAAACAAACTTAGGTCTGGACATTATAACTATGGGGAGGGTTGGGTTTGCCTCGCGTATTGTTTCAAACATTTTCTCGTGGGTGTTTTTCAGATGCTCAGTATCAGGTGCGTTATGGTCATAGTCGTACACAAAAATCGACATATCCAGATTTTTTATATACTCTGCTATTGCATCCTCGCCCTTTGCATTACCCGAAAAGCCAAGATTTATATAGTCGGTATCAAGTCTTCTTGAAATAAAGCCCTCGTAGGATGTGCCCGCCCTTGAGGCACAACCCCCTTGGGTTATGGAAGAGCCGTAAAAAACTATTGGCTTTTTATATTTATAAGGAGTAGGCGGTAAAATCTCTGCCGTCTCCTGCAATCCGATATAAACCTCCAAAACCTCGCTGTAAAGGGGAAAATTTATAGTGATTTCACGCATTTTACTGTCTTCGAAATTGATAATTCCGCTAATGGTTTCGCCAATATCAAATGCGGGAACAAAGCTTGCGACATACTTCTGCTTATCATCTGTTTTCTCATAAAGGTCAAAGCCGGCAGAGCCTGTTAGAGCAAAGTGAGGCATTTTACCGATATCGCCAAGCGTTGCCTTTAAAATAACAAACTGACTGTCGGTTTTAAAGCGTAGGCGTCCGCCCGCAGTATGACCGCTAAGCCACGAAACACCCCAGCTAACCCCATTTGCTACCGCTTTGGGCATACGGCGGTATTTTCCGTCTTCATAAAAGATTCCGTTTATCTCAAAAACGGGATTATTCGCGTCTAAATATACCGCATCTTCTCTGTCGCTGACGATTTTAACCTTAAAATTTTTATCAATATCCGATATTCTACTCATTATGTTGCCTTTCTAAAACTATATCGCAAGATTCAAGTCTATATATTTTAGTACGTAAGCAATTCGCCAAAAAATCCTCTATGGTTTGAACCAAAATTTTTCGGTATGTAACATATAAATTATAGACTATCAAACAGTAAAAGTCAACAGAACCTCTGCTAAAAAGGGTTCTCATCTAAGTAACCCTCTCCCACACAAAACAAAAAACCGACCTTTTGGTCGGTTTCTGTAAATCTCTCTTTTGTGCGGAGGACGGGTGGGTACTCTCCGTCGGCATTTTTTCGAACATCGCGGATGTTACCGAAAAAATTTGCCTTACTCGAGACTTTGGCAGAGAGCAAAACCTATCGCGGTTTCGCTCCTGCGTCGCCGAACCTTTTTTGCCTTTGGCAAAAAAGAGTTCTCGTCTAAATAACCCTCTCCCACACAAAACAAAAAACCGACCTTTTGGTCGGTTTCTGTTTTGGTGGGAGAGGGTGGATTCGAACCACCGAAGCTGAAAGCAGCAGATTTACAGTCTGTCCCCTTTGGCCACTCGGGAACTCTCCCATATATTTGTGTGCCGCTTTTTGCGGCAAGGGTTATTATAGCATAGGCGGTATTTTATGTCAAGATATTTTTTTAATATTTTTTCTTGACAAATTTTTTTCTCTATGATATATTATTAAGGCACTGTTTGTGCTGGTATAGCTCAGTTGGTAGAGCAGCTGATTTGTAATCAGCAGGTCGGGGGTTCAAGTCCGTCTACCAGCTCCAGAAAAGGATACTCTTTTGAGTATCCTTTTTATTTTTTATGTCGGACTTGAACCCGTGAGGGTCTGTGCCAGTATGAAAAGTTGCCCGTGGCAAGTTTTCGGCACAGAGCGGCGATAACGGGTACTGTCGCAAAGCGACGGTCGTTGAGCCATAAGGATGCGAAGCAGACGGCAAGTCCGTCTACCAGCTCCAGAAAAGGATACTCTTTTGAGTGTCCTTTTTATTTTTATATTAAATATGCAAAAAATTGTGGAAATATTTTTCATTGTATGATATACTCTATTATGTAAAATGGCATTTTCATTAATCAACCTTTAGGGAGGCACCTATATGAAAAAAATTATTTCTGTACTTCTCTGTGTCGTGCTTATTTTTGCAACTGTTTGCTCTTGCGGCAGTAACGATACGCCATCTGACACAGCATCCGGCTCTTCGAATCCTACCTCTTCTTCCCCCACATCATCCTCTACGGATTCATCTACGCCATCTTCCTCGACACCTTCTTCATCAACTCAGGTTTCAAGTTCAACATCTTCAACTGTCACTATTCCTGCAGATGTAGTTAAAAACGCTTACAAGGTTAATTTCCCAAAGGCGACAAAGGGTAATATTATACATACAAACACAACCGATTACTCCTTTGGCCCCTCTTCTGATTTTGAGTCCTTTGATAATTTCTACATTTATCTGCCCGAAGGCTCAAAAATCTATTGTACGGATAAGTTTGTAATTTATTGTTATGACGATAAATTTGCCCTTGATACCACCCTCACCGGCAACTGCGGACAGAGTCTTCTTGTCTACAGCCCTGTGTACACTACCGATGTACGCACCCTTAAAGGCGGTTGCTATGTAAGAATTTCGGTTATGGGAAAATTAAGCAACATTGTTATTAACGTTCCAAAGGATAAACAAAGCAAGGTTATATACGGTGAAAAGGATGACCTTTTATATGCTCCATATATATCTGAAGTTAAAACAAACCTTTCAGGTAAAGGCTCAAATGTTAACTACCTGTTTATAACCGACATTCATTACAACGGTCAGCCCACCTCAGACAAGGGCCGCCTACTTTTAAAACAGGTAAACGCTGCTATTAAAGTTGCAAACTCGGTAGACAGCATAGACTTTGTTGTTATTGGCGGTGACACAACCGATGGTAACTATACCTCTAAAGCAGAATCTCTTAAATACGCAGAAGCTATTTTAGAGCCCTTTAAGAACTGCAAAAAGCCTGTTCTTATACTTGCAGGAAACCACGACGACAACTCATACCACTATTCTAAACTTGACCAGTTCGTAGATGAGCAGATTGTTTCCGACAAGGACTGGAACGACAGAATTTTAAAGCCTATCAGCAAGGGTATTGTTCACGACAGCAAATACAAGGATTCTAAATACTATTATTATGATATTAAGGGTAAAAAGACCCGCATTATCTGCCTTGACGCCATTGATTACCGTGCACAGTACGACAGCAAGGGTGTTATAAAGGAGCTTCCCATTCAAAACGCAAGTGCTGCGGTTGAAAATAATAAATACGCAGCCGGAAACAATTACTGGGGCTATAGCGAGGCTCAGATGAATTGGCTTGCTACCGAAGCTATGACTGCACCTAAAGACTGGGATTACATATTTGTTTCCCACGTTGGTATAGACAGACAAACCATGAGTAACAACTACGATACAAAATTTGGTTCTACACTTAGAGGAATAATCAGTGCATACCAAAACCGCCAAGCCTACAGCTCCGGCAGTATTTCCGCAAACTTTGCCAGCGTAACCGGTAAAATTCTTAACTACCACTACGGTCACACACACGCAAACCGTACCACTCACAGCAAGGATATTAATTTATGGCAGGTTAACACTGCTTCCGCACAATTTGAGTGCTTTGACATTATTTCGTCAAGCGATAAGGTTGTTTATAAATATCCTGTTGGTGCCGGCGGCGACGTCGTTATGAAATATAACTAAACTAGAAAAAGGACCTCTCTTTCGAGAGGTCCTTTTTTAGTTTTTAAGGTATTTTTGTGTTCCTCGCAACACCATAGTTATCGGCATAATAAGTACTGCACCAAGAATGAGGTTATGCCCTGCATGGATAAGGTCGTACGGTATTCCCGTAATTACCATCTCTATAAAACCCATACCGAATAACAGAGCCTGGGATATTGCACTGAGTATTCCAAAAAAAAGTCCGTGTAGCGTGCAAACGGCGGTATAAACGACCGTCGCGGTTACCTTTCCCATGTTTTTCGGCAAAAGCATTACGACAACCCAGAGAACTGCCCACACATAAAGATGCAGTATCCACCAAGGTTGAAATCCGGCAACAAGTCCTTGTAAAAACACATATCCGTATATAGGATATAGAGCTTTTTGTCTGTAAACTGCCGTCATAGCAATAGTGAAAACGGCAAGCAGATGAAAATTAGGGATTGCCTCAAGCACCAGCTTTGATATGAGCATTGTAGCCGACAGCATTGCAAAGGTTGCAAGCTCTTTAAGGTTTATCTTCATTATTCAACCTTAAAGGCATAGCTGTGACCGTCTTTTATATCGGTTGAATCAACACCGGTCATAGCGTATGCACCGTCAATATAAAAAGCCCAATATTTTCCGCTGTCTTCATACTTTACGGTTTCTCCGTCTACGGTATAAACCATACCGTCCTCACCGCTTATAAGTCCCTCGTCGATAAGGGCTTCGCCGACAGTTTTCTTTTCACTTTTCAGTTCGAAGTTTTTCTCCTCCCCGTCACTGTGGGTTACCGTAAAGGTAAACTCCTTTTCTACCGCGGGGTCGGAACTTGTATTGTCGTTACATCCACTACCTATCAGTGCTATAGCCGCAACAAGCACAAAGCAGAGAATGAGCGACAAAACTTTAGATAATTTTGTCATTTTCATACTTTATTCTCCTATTATATAATATTACCCGACCAAAACGACGGCTCTCGCATCGCGGTATAACCTATTCGGGCTTTGGCTGCTCGGGTATTTCGACTACGGTGCCATGTTTTTCGCCTTCTCGGTTACCCAATGGCTTGTCCCTGTTTTGCGGCAACAGGTAGAAAAACAAAATTTTGCACCTCACGGCGACGGGCTCGTACAGGATTTTCACCTGTTTCCCCTACAGCAAAAGCATTATACCACACTTTTCCCTTAAAAACAATAATAAAGGCTCCAAGGATAACTCCTCGGAGCCTTTTATTATTGCTGAGCAATAAAGTAGTTCATTATACCCTTGGTTAGTGCCGTGGCACTTTTCTTGGTTGCTGTATCATCCAGCATATTTGCGTAGTCGTTTTTATTGGTCATAAAGCCGTTTTCGGTAAGCACCGATGGGCAGTCGGTAACGCGGGAGAGGAAGAACACATGCCACTTCACCTTACTCCAAGCGTTATTATTATACACTCCACTTTGAAGTGATGCTTTAAGCAACTCATCGGCTATCGGCTTAGTATACGGATTAAAGTGATAACTTGCAAAGCTATTTGCAGTTGAACTTGACGAGGCGTTTCTGTGAATGGATATTACAAGGTCGGGGTCGTTATCTCTAACCGCCGAGAAACGGTCTGCGATTTCTATGTAACTGTCATCCACCCTTGTCATAATAACGGTAGCCCCAAGTGCCAAAAGTTGTTTTTCAAGCTCTTTGGCTAATTTTAGGTTTAATACATCCTCGGGGTATTTGGAATTAAATCCTCCAGCGCCGTTATCTCTGCCGCCGTGACCCGCATCAATTACTATTTTCACGCCATCTAAGGAATAGCCGTATTCATTATTTGCAGTCTTAAGTTCTACTGCCTTAAGAAATTTAAACTGAAGCTGTCCCTGTTCATTATACTCTGCCGACCAACCGTAGAAAACGCCTCTTTCCTTTAGGTGAAGTCTTAAGGTTATGTCATATTCTCCCTTTATAATCTCAAATGAAGAGAACAGCGGGTCGTTTGTAATCTCGGGCAGATTTGTTAACTCCTCGCCATAGCAGAAGATAATATCTATATGATTATAGGTTGCTGTACTGAAGGAATAATCGCGGTTGCTCGCACTGGTTGAGTTATAGCTTTGGGGGCCCATTTCAAACCTGAACGGAGCCTTCCAGTCAACATCTAAGGTGAGCATCATATGTCTGCCGACATCCTCATAGGAGGCGATGTTAAGCTTGTTTGTTTCGGGCAAAGTTCCCTCATATATTTTTATGTCTACATTTTGTCTAAACGCAAGCAGATTCATTCTGTTTCCATAACGAAGGGTTGCCAGCTTAACGGTCTTACCTGAATCCTGATACTCCTTAATATAAGGAGAGCAATAGTCTACAGTTCCCTTTGGCAAATAGTTGTTTGTTGGGCGGGAAAGGTCTGTAGCATCGCCCACGCTATAGGTTTCACCCTGCTCGGCGATAACCTCGGCAATATAGGTTGTGCCAACATTAAGGTAACGAGAGCCCTTGGGATATCCGTTACCGCCGTCATATTGGTCAGAATCGTATTTCTTTACGGTTATATTTCCACTTTGCTTGGTAGCTGTGCCATTGCTGCTTTGTGCTTTAAAGGTAATTTTACCATAGTTTTTATCAACAGAGGTGCTTATGGGCATTTTTATACTGCCAACAAAGGTAGTATATTCTCCCGTATCCTCTTCATTATCGGCGGCATAAAGAGTTACTGTGCTGCCGTTAAAGGTTGCCGTAACCTTGCTGTCCTTTAGGGCGGTACAGCTTATTGTAAGGTCTTCTTCAGAATTAACCTTTTGAGCGGACGAAGGCGAAATGCTTTTAATTATTAACTTTTTGTATCTGACAGTAAAGCTTGTCTCTTCTCCCTTATGGGAAAAAACAAGCTTGTTTTCTCCCTCTTTAAGAGTGATTTGCTTTGAAAAGATTCCGTTCTCATCGGTTTCAAGTCTTTCACCATTTAGGGTTATCTCGGCCGTAGGGTCTCCACTTCCCCTTACCGTAAAGCTTGGTGTGTTTACGGTTACATCCTTAGCACTCGGAGATGTCACCGAAAGTTTAATTTCTTCGGGCTCACTTGATTCTGTCTCCGACGAGGATGGGGTGGATGATGACGGGTCTGTCGAAGCAGTGGCAGATACAATTGAAGAGCCGCCCGTTTGTGACGCCTGTCCACCGTTTATCAACAATACTACGCTTACCGCAATTAATGCGATTAATGCCGCACCAATCCCTGCATACAGGATTATATTTGACTTCTTGCTAAATAAATTCATATGTACTCCAAAAAGATAAAGGCTCGGGAACAAACCGCTACCGAGCCTAAAATTTACTGATAAAGGTCACTACCGTCGTAGATTTTTTTAACCTTGAACTGATTTACTGCATATTTGTTTACCTTGTAATCAAGCTTATCTGCAGTATCTACAAGGAATTTATCAAATTCCTCTGATTTTAAAAGATAGAGAATTTCTTTTGTTAAAGAATCCAGATAATATTCATCTGCATAAATATCTTGCTTTACAACAATATAATATGTCTTTGCATCTTCGTCATGAATAAGCTTAACCTCGCCCTGCTTAAGCTTTTCTACATCTGCATACTTTTCAAAATAGGTTGCCTCACCGGTGTAGGTTGCAACATATTCGGTAAGGATTTCAATATTGCTATCCTTGGGCTTCTTTTCTTCCTCTGTATTTGACGAGGTTGTGGATGAAGTTGTAGTTGAAGTAGTTGTAGATGTGGTGGTTGAAGTGGTTGTAGATGAATCATTTGAAGAGGTAGTTGTTGAGGAGGTTGTGGAAGAGGTGGAGTCCTTAATGTTATTATCCTTTTTATATTCGGCTAAAACATCTGCGAACTTATCACCATCATTTAATGCCTTTACATATTTATCAAGTTTGGTTGCAATTGCATCCACATCCGGCTTTTCTTCATCTGAATAGCTGTGTGTAATCATATAAACAGCCGAATAGTTTTCACCAAGAGCTGCTTTAATGCTCTCGGCATCAATAGCCTTTGAGCCACCCTCACCGTAAAGATATTCAAAATATTTGCTGTAAAGTGCATCGTTTACATATATTTTTTTATAGGTGTCAAAACTAACGCCGTTTTGAGAGAATACAACTCCGTAGGAATACATCCAATAGTATTCGGCAGTGGATTCATAACCCTCTCTGTCCTTGTCATCTATTTTAAGTTGTGCTTCATTAAAGAGCTTCTCTAAAACTATATATCTGAGACAACTGGCAATAGCGTTATCCTTAACATAGGTTTCGTAAGGCTTGTTGTCTATTTTCTGTTTGTAAAGGTTGAAGTTACTGGCGGTTGTATCATAATCATCGCTATTTGCTATAAGACTTTTTGCATCTAAATCAGCCATTGTCAGATAATAAGAATACATGGCCGAGGTAACATTATAATCTCCCGAAGAGATAGCAACCTCATCCTTTGGATGACAAGCAGCTAAAGATAAAATAAATACTATAGCCAAAACAATGGCTAAAGCTTTTTTAAACATTTTCATTGTTTTTCCTCCAAGGTTTGAATTAACTTTTACATTATACTATATATTTCTAAAAAAGTCTACAATAAATCTGCAATTTCTTTTAGAGCCTCAAGGGGGGTCTGTTTGTCATTTAGTTTTATAGAGTAATAAGGCTTATCTGAGAACTTTAGGAAAATTCTTCCCCGTAGCCCGTCACTAAGCTTTGCAAACTGTTCCTCTTTAATTTCATTTACCTTTATTTCGAGTGTTTTTGCAGTTTGAGTTATCTCATAGATGCCGTTTTGTGCCGCCTTACTTCTGAAAAGAGCAATATCGATAAGCCCCATAACCGATTTTGGCGGGTCGCCGAAACGGTCGCAAAGCTCGTCAATTACATCCGATGCATCTTCATTTGTTTTTATCTCGGCAATACGGCGGTATATGCCAAGTCGGGCGGGCAGGCTTTCAATATAATTTTCGGGAATATGGGCAGAAATGCTTAAATCGACAAGACATTCTGTCTCCTCGTAATTCTCCCTTTTAATACCCTTTTCCTCATCAATTGCAGCACTTAGCAGTTTAAGGTACATATCGTAGCCAACCGCTTCCATATTACCGTGCTGCTCGGCACCGAGCACACTGCCCGCACCCCTTATTTCAAGGTCACGCATGGCAATTTTAAAGCCCGAGCCAAACTCGGTATATTCCCTTATGGCGTCAAGCCGTTTTGTTGCTATTTCACTAAGCCCTTTGCCCTGACGATAGCAAAAATAGGCGTAGGCTCTGCGGGGGGAACGGCCGACTCGGCCGCGAAGCTGATGGAGTTGGGAAAGTCCGAAACGGTCGGCATCCTCTATAATGAGGGTATTTGCCGTCGGCACGTCGACTCCCGTTTCGATTATGGTTGTGCAGACAAGGATATCGATTTCCTGTTCAACAAGCCTTTTCCAAACGTCGCTTAACTGCTCCTCGCTCATTTTTCCGTGGGCTACCGCAATGTTTGCATCGGGAAGACTTTCTTTTAGTTTTAGAGCGACCCGCTCGATAGTATCAACTCGGTTGTGCAGATAATAAACCTGACCGCCACGGCGAAGCTCCTTGCGAATCGCCTCTAAAATTACGCCTTCATTATGCTCTAACACATAGGTTTGAACGGGGTGTCTGTCTCCCGGTGCTTCGTCTATTGAGGACAGGTCGCGAAGACCAGACATAGCCATATTAAGCGTTCGCGGAATGGGGGTGGCGGAAAGCGTTAAAACATCTATGGCGGGGTATTTCTCTTTGAGTTTTTCCTTTTGGGCAACGCCAAAGCGTTGTTCTTCGTCTATGATAACAAGACCTAAATCACGAAATTCAACGTCCTTAGATATAAGCCTGTGGGTGCCGACTACAAGGTCAACACTCCCGCGACGAAGTTCGTTTAAGGTTTTCTGTTGAGCCTTTGATGTTACAAAGCGAGACAGCATTCTAACCTCAAGCGGCATTTCTCCAAAACGCTGTAATATAGTGTTGTAGTGCTGCCAGGCAAGTATAGTAGTGGGCACCAAAACGGCACACTGCTTGCCCTCGCTTATACACTTAAATGCAGCTCTGAGAGCCACTTCGGTTTTGCCAAATCCAACATCGCCGCAAAGCAACCGGTCCATTGGCACGGCCCTTTCCATATCATTCTTTATCTCACTTATACACCGCAGTTGGTCCTCGGTTTCCTCATATTCAAAGCGTCGCTCAAAATCGTTTTGAAGGTCGGTATCCTCACTAAATGCGTGGCCCTTAACCGATAATCGTTTAGCGTAAAGAGCGGTAAGCTGTTTTGCCATTTCTTTGACCGCTCCCTTTACCCTTTTGCGTGTTTTTTGCCACTGTTCTCCACCAAGGCGGTGAAGTTTTAGGGTGCCTTCCTCGGCTGCTCCAATATACTTTGAAACAAGGTCGAGCTGAGTAACGGGGACATAAAGTATGTCTGACTTGGCATATTTAATTTTAATGTAATCTTTGGTTACCGTGCCTGTGGTTATACGGTTTATTCCCTCGAAAATACCTATACCGTGAGAGGCGTGCACCACATAGTCGCCAAACTTTAATTCCTCAAGCGAATTGTAGGCGTTTTTATTGGTTGTGCTTCCTCTTTTTTTAACATTTTGGTTTTGGTGGCGGTGGGTTATAAAAAGAAATTTCAGTTCAGGAACTTCAAAGCCTGAGGAAAGGCCGCCGACCGTTACTACGACACCCCTTGTTGGAAGACCCTTAATGTTTTTAAGCAGCATAGTATTAAAGCCTGCACGGGATAGGTCTTCATTTAAAATTTGGGCGGATTTTTCACTGCCCGCCGCAACAACCGCAAGCCCTCCTGTTGATAGGGTGTACTGTATGTCTTCCTTTAAAACCTTAATATCTCCGCTCCATACCGAGTTGCGTTTAAAGTTAAACGAAACAATATTCTTTAAGGCAAACGGCACCGACGAAGGCACAAAATTATCAAGCAAAACGCCTTTTTCTATTATCCCTAAAAGGTGGTTTTCATCCAGATAAAGCTCGGCGGTTTTTGAACTGAGGTATCCCTCATCAAGAAATGTTTTTATATCCTCGCTTCGCTGAAACCCAAGATTTTTAAGCCTATCTTTTACCGCTACAAACTCACTTGTAAGAATAAGACTCTCCTCTATATAATCAAATACCGTTGCACCCTTTTGAATAAAGGCGGTATAGCGGTCAAGCGAAAAGGAAATCCCATTATCTAAAGCCTCTATATCACACCTTAGTATTGCCTTTTGCTTGTCGCTGAGTTTTTTTGCGGTATCGCTGTATTCTTTAAGGGCATCTGCAAGTGCATTTTTGTCGCAAACAAGTTCACTTGCCGGGAACAGTTCAATTTCGTTTATATTCTCATTTCTTCTTTGGGACAGAACATCAAAGGTTGAAATAGAGTCTATTTCGTCTCCCCAAAACTCAACTCTAACAGGTTCAGCTTTATTGGTTGGGAAAATGTCAAGTATTCCACCACGAAGTGCAAACTGTCCCGCACCGGTGACAAGCTCGCATCTGGAGTAGCCCAAGGTGAGTAGCGTATTACAAATATCACTTAGTAAAACCGTATCTCCAAGTGCTAATTTTATTCTGCTTACCCTTAAAACCTCTGGGGATACGGTGCACTGCGTTGCCGCTTCTACAGATAAAATAAGCAGGTCAAAATCCCCATCCAAAAGTTTGGATAGGGTGTCTATTCTTTTATGTTCATATTCTTTTGATGTGGCCGATACACTGCCTAAAAACAAATCTCTTGAGGGTAAAATAAGGGTATTCAGCCCTAGAGAGACTGTATCTTCGGCAAGCCTTACCGCATCCGCTTCATCGGGTACAATAAGCACTCCCTTTTTCTCGGTTTGTTTTAACAGAGCCGAGATAACAAGAGCCTTATGGACGCCCGACAGTCCGTTCGCCTCTATAGGCAGACGGCTTGCCATTACCGCATTTAGTATTTCACTGTATCCCTTTGTGCGGGTAATGACCGAGTCCAAATAATTCATAGCATCTCCGTTTATTTGGAATATTTATTCATAGCAGAATCAATTCCGCGTGAAAGCAATTCGTTTACTGCTTTGACTGTGGTTTCTAATGCTTTTTCGATAGCTTCTTTTTCATCAGCCTTAAACTTTGAAAGCACCCAATCCTTAAGGTCATAGTCAGGATGCGGCTTTGAGCCGACACCGATTTTTATGCGAGGAAAATTGTCCCGCCCGAAAACCTCGATTATATCCTTTATGCCGTTATGTCCGCCTGCACTTCCCTGTCTTCTGATGCGGACTGTACCGGGCTCGAGTGATATATCGTCATACATTACAAGTATATTTTCTATTGGTATTTTATAAAACTGTGCTGCAGCCAACACCGCTCTGCCTGAATTATTCATATAGGTAAGGGGTTTTAACAGAAGAACTCTTTTTTTGCCTATTTGCGTATCACCCACATAGGCATCGAACTTCATTTTTTTGCAGGAGCAATCAAACTTTTCACAAATTGCATCCATTGCTGCAAAGCCAACATTGTGGCGGGTGCCTTCATATTCAATTCCGGGATTTCCAAGACCTACAATCATCATATCAAAGGATGACCCAAAGCTCTTTTTTAACTTACTAAACAATTTTATCACCAAAATAATATTAGCATATATTATTAATTTATTCAAGTTTTTTAACTCTTGACTTTTTGGCAAAAAAATAATATTATTAAAAGGTACAAAGCGTTGACGGGAAGAGTAGCCCTACCACATTATTAAAGAGAGCGTGTGCCTTGGCTGAAAGCTACGTATAAATGGTATAAGCGAAAACCACCCCTGAGTGTCTGCGATAAGCAGAACGTTTCCCCTCGTTACGGGGCTTAGAGAGGCGTTTTTTAACGCAATGCGGGTGGAACCGCGGAGTTTTAGTTTTTAACTTCGTCCTGTAAAAACAGGATGGAGTTTTTCTGCTTTTTAGGAGGTAAATTCATATGAAAATCTCACTTAGAGGCGATATCAAAGAGTTCGAGCCTAATTTGAACCCGTATGATATTGCAAAGTCCTTTGGCGGCGGTTTTTTTAAAAATGTTTGTGCCGCAAGGGTAAACGGTAAAAACACCGACCTTAGAGCCGAACTTAAAGACGGCGATGAGGTTGAACTTTTAACCTTTGAGGATGGCTACGGCAAGTGGACCTACCGTCACACCGCTTCGCATATTTTGGCTCAGGCGGTAAAAAGGCTTTACCCCGATGCAAAACTTGCTATCGGACCTGCGGTAGACGACGGCTTTTACTATGATATTGATTCGCCCGTTATGTTTACTCCCGAACATTTAACCAAGATTGAAGAGGAAATGAAGAAAATTGTCAAGGAAAACCTTGCTATTGAGCGCTTCACTCTCCCCTTTGATGAGGCTGTTAAATTCTTTGAGGAGCAGGGCGAAGAATACAAGGTTGAACTGATAAAGGATTTGCCCGAAGGCTCGGTTATCAGTTTTTATAAACAAGGCGAGTTTGTCGACCTTTGTGCAGGTGCACATCTTATGAGCACGGGGCTCGTTAAGGCCTTTAAACTTACCAGTGCAACCGGTGCATATTGGAGAGGCGACTCAAACAGAAAAATGCTTCAGCGTATTTACGGCACCGCTTTCCCAAAAGCTGCCGAACTTGAAGAACATTTAGCCCGTATTGAAGAAGCCAAAAAGCGTGACCACAACAAGCTTGGTCGTGAGCTCGAGCTCTTCACCACAAGCGAGGTTATCGGCCAAGGTCTTCCCATTATGCTTCCAAAGGGAGCAAGGGTTATTCAGCTTTTACAGCGTTTTGTTGAGGACGAAGAGCAGAAACGCGGTTGGCTTTTAACCAAAACTCCCCTTATGGCTAAGTCGGACCTTTATAAAATTTCAGGTCACTGGGACCACTACCGCGACGGTATGTTTGTTATGGGAGATGCCGAAAACGAGGATACAGAATGCTTTGCTATGCGCCCCATGACCTGTCCCTTCCAGTATCAAGCATATTTAAACCGTCCCCGTTCCTACAGAGATTTGCCCCTTCGCTATAACGAAACCTCTACCCTCTTTAGAAACGAGGAAAGCGGAGAGATGCACGGACTGATAAGGGTTCGCCAGTTCACAATTTCTGAGGGACACCTGATGTGTACCCCCGAACAGTTAGAAGACGAATTCAAGTCTTGCCTTGAGCTTTGCGTATTTATGCTTAAAACCTTAGGGCTTTACGAGGATGTTTCGTACCGTTTTAGCCAGTGGGACCCCGATAATCGTGATAAATATGTTGGCACCGTACAGCAATGGGACGAAGCTCAAAGCGTTATGTATAAAATCCTTGACCACCTTGAGATTCCTTATAAGGTTGGTGTTGGCGAAGCCGCCTTCTACGGACCAAAACTTGATATTCAAATTAAGAACGTTCACGGCAAGGAAGATACGTTAATTACAATTCAGATTGACCAAATGCTTGCAGAAAAGTTTGGTATGGAGTATACTGATAAAGATGGCACCAAAAAGAATCCATATATCATCCACAGGACCTCTATTGGTTGCTACGAACGCACCCTGGCTCTTCTTATTGAAAAGTATGCAGGAGCGTTCCCGCTTTGGCTTGCGCCCGAACAGGTTAGAATTCTTCCCATTGCCGACCGTCACCACGACTATGCTTATGAGCTTAAGGCTAAATTTGAGGCTCTTGGTATGCGAGTTGAGGTTGACACCAGAAACGAAAAGATTGGTTACAAAATTCGCGAAGCCAGACTTCAGAGAATCCCTTATATGCTAACTGTTGGTGACAGCGAGGTAGAAAACGGCACCGTATCGGTACGTGGGCGCGGTGAAAACGGCGACCTTGGTGCTATGACGGTAGAAGACTTTATCGCACGTGCGGTAAATGAAATTGAAACTAAAGCCTTAAATCAGGCTTAAAATAAAAAATAGGAGACGATAATATGAAAAAACTTGTTGCATTATCCCTTAGTATCTTGTTGGTTCTTTTAACATTTGTTTCTTGCGGAGAACAACCCGTAGAGTCAACACCCCCATCCTCATCCGAGCAGACCTCTTCCACAAACAAGTCTACGCTTGAACAGGTAAGCGTAACCTTTAGCAAGTTTGAAAGCGGTATTATGGAATACTCCTCGGCTACAAAGTTTAGTCTTAAAAAAGACGATGCTTACCAGAGTATGACCGAAGAATATCTTTCCATTCCTGCAGGCACCGAGCTTTCGTCCGACAAAGAATTTGTTGTTTACTGCTATGACGATAGCTTTAAACTGGACACCACTTTGATGCAGAACGCCGGCCTTACAGTAGAGAATTACAACCCAACATTTAAAGCAGGCAAACTTATCTTCACAAAAACCTCTATCGTTCGCATTTCGGTTAAGGGTAAGCTTTCCGACGTTAAAATCGAAGTTTCGCCTTCCCGCAAGGATTTAGTTGCTATTGGACCTGAGGAGACTATTGCTTGCCACGCAGAAATTAAAAGCGTAGGCGATTTCCTGACACAAGGCACTAAAAATGTTAACTACATATACCTTACCGATATCCATTATGGTTCGGAAGTAAGCGACAAAAATAGTGACGGCCAGAGAGACTATGACTCTACCGAGGAGGTTGCTGCTAAGCTTGCAAAGCTTAAGGTTTATATTGAAAAGGTTGTTACCGTTGCAAACAATTCTGATGATATTGACTTTATAGTTGTTGGCGGAGATATTGTAAACGGATATGAAACCCCTGACAGCAATGACTATAAGGCAAACAAAAAGAATAATCCAAACCTTACTGTAGCTAAGCACCTTATCATTCAGCATCAGCAAATTTTGGAGCCTCTTAAAGACAGCAAAAAGCCCGTATTTATTACAGCAGGTAACCACGACGATAATAACGGACATTCTATTTACTACGGTTCAAAGAAGGTTGAATGGCTTCTTTCCGACCTTGACTGGGATAAGGGCGTTTTCAGCAAGTTTATAAATGTAAATGTTAAGCGTGATAGTGAGTATAGCTACAACGGAAAATCTATTTCTAAATACTACTACTATGACCTTAAAAAAGCGGGTAAAACCACACGTCTTATTTTCCTTGACTTTAACGACGACCGCTTAACCTTTGATGCAAACGGCGAGGCTACCGCACAACCCAACTGGGGCGGATACCACGAAGGTCAGATTAAATGGCTTGCCACCGTTGCACTTCAAGGCAAATTTGATGAGTGCATAGTTTTCTCTCACCAGGGTTATATAAATAGTGAGGGCTCCGGTATTGGTAAAGACGGCAACCCCGCGCTTGAAAACTTGCTTAATGCTTACCAGAATAAGACCCGCATGAAGCAGCCCACCTTTACTGTTGATTTCGCAGGCAGAACATCCGGCGACATTCTGCTTTATCAAAACGGTCATAACCATAAGAGCGAGTTCAAATTTGACTATAACACCTCTTTCTGGCAAATTGACACACCTATGATGGTAACCAGAATAGACGTTGTTTCGGTTGCCAGCGAAAAAATACTCGTTAAGAAGTTTGAAGGCAACACAATTACCACCCTTTTGAAAAACGGTTCAAAATCTGAAACCACACAATAAACAATAAATTAAGCGGCAGGGAAACCTGCCGCTTAATTTATTGTTGCCCCAAGTTTTTCGGCGGCATCGTTTAACATTCGTTGAACATGTCTGGAAGAATAGTTTAGTTCTTCTGCTATTCTTTCTATAGTTTGTCCATAGACATATTTTCTAAGCATTAGTTCCCTTCCTCTTATATCCTCAAAAGAGCAAATTACGCCTTCTATAATATTGCTTTTTCTTATACATTCCTCAACTTCCCTTTGCATGCTCTCCCTTGATGCTTCATACCATTCCATATCCCTTTTCAGACGACAGGCTTTTGCCATATGTACTCTATATTGGTCTAAATATTTCTTTGTCTGTAAAGCGGTCATTTTATAGTCCTCCTGAATCTTTAAGCATAAAATACTGGCCATATGAATATTTGGTCCCGTGCTTTTTATTGTATTCTTCAACCTCTCGCACCGCAGCTGCAACGGGAGAGCCGATGAAAATTGCCCTTCTTTTTTCCTGCTCGGCATAATAAATCTCCCCTGCTTTTCTGCACCTTTCACTACAGTATTTGCCTTCTTTTGTAAGCTTTGCCCCACAAAAATTACAATGTAAACTCTCACTCTCCAAAAATTTGGCAGAGTGGCAATGAGGGCAGCGCTTGATTCTTTCATACGGTGGTGTAGATAACCCATGGGTTTCAAAAAATATTTCGGCAAATTCAAATTCCATTCCGCAGTCCGTACAACGGTACATCTCTTTTAACCTCCTTAAAAAACGCTTGACAATTACTGAATTATGTAATATAATTTGCTTGTAAACCAACCGATTTACCGATTTCCGTAATTGCAAGGTCATTATATTACGTGCTTCCGTAATTGTCAAGGACATTTTTTCGTATTTACGTAATTTGTTGGTGAGCACAAGGGGGATTATAACATGAACGAGACATATCTAAGAATAGAATCACTATGCAAATCCAGAGAAATGAATATAACAGAACTTTGTAAGAAATGCAGTATACCTCGGGCATCGCTTACCGACTTTAAAATGGGAAGAAATAAAAGCCTTTCTGCCTCCACTCTGCAGAAGATTGCCGAATATTTCTCGGTAAGTGTTGAATATTTATTGTCGGGGGAAGCCCCGTCCCTTGACGCTATAAACCTTAAAATAGCATTTTTTGGCGGAGAAGAAGGCATTACCGACGCCATGGTGGAAGAAGTAAAGCGTTTTGCCGCCTATGTAAAGGAAAGAGAAAAAATTGAGCATGGAGACAATAAATCTTTATAATCTTGCAGAACAAGAAGGCATCTTAGTCAGCTTTTTACCCTTAAATGAAACCAAGGGTTTATACCTTGAGCACGAGGGCAAAGAGTATATTGCTCTGGACGAGGGTTGTACCCTTGCCGACGAAAAGGTTGTTTTAGCACATGAGCTTGGCCACTGTATGACGGGTGGCGGATATAACCTTATGTGCGGAAGTCTTGTTAGGATGAGGCTTGAAAAACGTGCTGAGCGTTGGGCTATTGAACGTTTGGTTCCCCTTAATGAGCTAAGGGCGGCAATAAAGCAAGGTGACGAGGCAATATCATCTCTTGCCGAACACTTTGGGGTGACTGAGGGATTTATGCAAAAGGTGTTGACCCACTATACACAGAAAGTTTCGGCTTAGCCGAAACTTTTTTGCTTTGTTTGATAATTTTTTCACAAAAACCTATTGCAACCGCCCTTTTTTTGGAGTATAATAGGTGTAATATATTTAATATGGAGGAAAATTTTATGTATAATCGTATTTATAATTTTTCTGCAGGTCCTTCTATGCTTCCCGTTTCTGTTTTAGAGAAGTGTAGAGATGATATGATGAACTATAACGGTTCAGGCATGAGCGTTATGGAAATGTCTCACCGTTCCAAAGTTTATGATGCTATCATCAAAGAGGCTGAGGCTGACCTTAGAGACGTAATGAACATTCCCGACAACTACAAGGTTATGTTCCTTCAGGGCGGCGCTTCAATGCAGTTTGCCAACGTTGCTATGAACCTTATGAAGACCGGCAAGGCCGATTACATTGTTACAGGTCAGTTCTCCGGCAAAGCTTATAAAGAGGCTCAAAAGTTCGGCGACGCTCATCTTGCCGCTACTACTAAGGAAGAGAATTTCACAAGAATTCCCGAACAGGATGAACTTAACCTTCGCCCTGATGCAGACTATGTTCACATCTGCTATAACAACACAATTTTTGGTACAAAGTGGAAATACATTCCTGATACAGGCAATGTTCCCCTTGTTGCAGATATGTCTTCCTGCATTCTTTCCGAGCCGGTTGACGTAACCAAGTTTGGTCTTATCTATGCCGGTGCACAGAAAAACGTTGCTCCCGCAGGTCTTACCATTGTAATCGCAAGAGAAGACCTTCTTTCTGCAGACCTTGCCGATTTCGTTCCCACCATGTGTAACTATGCAACAATGGCAGAGAATGAATCTATGTATAACACTCCTCCCTGCTACCCCATTTACGTATGCAAGCTCGTTCTCGAGTGGATCAAGGATATGGGCGGACTCGAGGTTATGAAGGAAAAGAACGTAAAGAAGGCAAAGCTTCTCTACGACTATCTCGATTCGCAGGATTACTACATTGCTCCCGTTGAAAAACAGAGCCGTTCTATGATGAACGTTACCTTTGTAACAGGCGATGCAGAGCTTGATAAGAAGTTCGCAAAAGAGGCTGACGCAAAGGGCTTCAAGAATATTAAGGGTCACCGTTCCGTTGGCGGTAT
>JAGBUU010000007.1 GCA_017630655.1 Clostridia bacterium | reverse complement strand
TTAAGGGCCTGCCCTATGAACTTGAAGAAGCCGCTTGGGTTGACGGTGCCGGCCCCGTCCGCACCTTCGTGTCAATTGCCCTCCCGTCCTCCAGCGTTGTTTTCACAACAGTTACCGTTTTCTCTATAATTTGGCACTGGAACGACACCTTCCTCGCTTCAATGTATGTTGACGCTAACTTCCCGCTTTCGGTACACCTAAACCGAATTAACCAGACCCTTATCGCTGCGGCATACTACCCGCACGACCCCGAAACGCAGTCCTTCTTAATGGCTGCATGCTTCCTATTTATCCTGCCTCCGCTAATTTTCTATATGTTTATGCAAAGAAAATTTATAGAAAGTATTGACCGCGTGGGCATTACAGGTTAAAATAGAAAAGGAATGAGCTTCGTTTGATTAAAAACGAAGTAAAAATAAAAATTCTAAAAATATTTAAAAGGTGGTATTAGACATGTCTAAAAAAGTAATCAGACTGATTACGCTTGTTCTTGCTATCGCAATGGTTGCTACTCTTGCAGTAGGTTGCGGCGGCAACGGCGACACCCCCGGCGGCACAAGCAACTCTGGCGGCAACTCTAACGCAAAGGTTAACGGTATGCTTGCTGAGGTTGACCCCGAGGACTACAGAGGCACTACAGTTGTTCTTGCAACAAGAACCGACCCTTATGCTAATGAGGACGGCCCCGTTTGCGACAAGTTCGAAGAAAAATACGGAATCAACTTTGAGTACGTATTAATCGACGGTCCTTCTTATGTTAGCACAATCGCTTCTCGTATTTCTTCCGGCCAGCAGACCGACGTTTATTTCGAGAACGGCGACTTCCCCGGCTCACTTACCGTTATGCAGCCCCTTGACAACGCAAAGTTTGACCTTTCTGCTCCTATCTGGAATCAGTCCTTAATTAAGGCTTCTACACTTGAAGGTCACGCTTACTTAGTTGACGCTATTTCTAACGTATGGACAGAGCTTGACGTTTGCGTATACAACCAGGACGTTTTCGATAAGCTTGAGCTCCCCACTCCTGCAGAATATTATGAGAGAGGCGAATGGACCTTCGCAAACTTCCGTTACCTCGCTTCTGAAATTTCCAAGGAAAAGGGCTACATGGGTGCAAGCGTACTTGACGAATCTCTCTGCGGTGCAGCAAATGCATCTGTATTCCTTTATGAAGACGGCAAAATGAAGCTCGGCGTAGATAAGCACTTCAAGGAAGTTCTTACCTATATGGGCAAAATGCGTGAAGACGGTTACATTAAGCTTGACCGTCACGAAGGCTTTAACCAGGGTAAAACCGGTATGGCTATCACTAACTGCTTCGGTCTTAAGAGAACAGGCTACTTCACCAAGGTTAAGTCCAGCTGTCTCCGTGCTACATATCTCCCCGTTTGGGAAAAGGGCTCACCCCTCGTTTACACCGGTATCTACCGTGGTTGGGGTCTTGTAGACGGCTCTGCTAACCCTGTTGCAGCAGGTATCTTCATTCGTTACTACCTCGACGGCAGCAACTATGACATGGATAAGACCTTCCACAACGAGCATGTAAGAGACTTCTTCTTCGAGCTTACCCGTCAGTATCCCGATAACGTTCTTTACTATCGTGGACCTGATATGGAAAAGACCACCGGTATGGGCGAAAGCCACTTCGGTTACTTATTCCAGTATCAGCCCTCTAACCAGATTAACTCTCTCCTTGACGAGAAGATTCCGGTTATGAACGAAATGATTGATAAGGCTAACGATATTATCGAACAAGAGCGTATTCAGATTAAGCAGTACGAAAACGACGGCAAAATCAATAAGCTCTCTTAATAATTAAACCAAAAAAGAACCATCGAAAGATGGTTCTTTTTTTATTAATAATTAGATTTTTTGTTCTGTTCTTTTTTGTTTTCGTCTTTTTTATTCTGATTTTTGTTCTGGTTCTGGTTTTTATTCTGGTTTTGGTTTTTATCGCTGAAATTATTATAATCTGACATATATGTCACCCCGCTTTCAGTAATATTATTTGTGTTTTAGCGGGTGCTTATTCAAGGTAATTTTCAATAAGCAGCAGACGGTTATACTTGGCAACACGCTCGCTTCTTGCCGGTGCACCTGTCTTAATCTGACCGGCCGAGACGCCAACCGCAAGGTCGGAAATAAAGGTATCCTCGCTATCGCCCGAGCGGTGTGAAATGATGGTAGAATAACCGTTTTCCTGAGCGTAGCGTATAACACTCAGCGTTTCGGACAATGTGCCTATTTGGTTGGGTTTAATTAAAATTGCATTTGCCGCACCTGCGAGAAGTCCCGCTTTAAAACGTTTTTCGTTTGTAACAAACAGGTCGTCACCAACAAGCTGAACTTTATCCCCAAGCCGTTTTGTAAGCAGTGAAAAATTTTCAAAATCATTTTCACCAATACCGTCTTCAATAGAGGCGATAGGATAGTCCTTGCAAAGCTTTTCCCAGTAGGCAACAAGTTCTTCCCCGTCAAGCTTTTTATCCCTTTTTGGAAGCCTATATATTCCGTCTTTTCTATACCATTCGCTTGCCGCCGCATCAAGACATATTTTAACATTATCTGCCGAATAATTGGCTTTTGTTATAGCCTCGCAAAGCAGGTCTAAAGCATCTTCGTCAGACTTAAGGTCGGGTGCAAATCCGCCTTCGTCACCAACCGCGGTCGAAAGTCCTTTTTTCTTTAATATTGCCTTAAGAGCGTGGTAAATCTCGGTACAAATTTCCATACTTTCCGAAAAGGATTTTGGGAAGACGGGCTGTATCATAAATTCCTGAATGTCAATGTTATTTGAGGCGTGTGCACCGCCGTTTAAGATGTTCATCATAGGTCTTGGCATAGAGTGTGTCTTAAAACCCTCACCAAGATATTTATAAAGGGGCATTTGTTTTTCCGCGGCCGCCGCCTTCGCTATGGCAAGTGATACCGCCAAGATAGAGTTTGCACCAAGCCTTTTTTTGTTTTCGCTACCGTCAAGCTCGCACATTATTTTGTCGCACTCCTCGCCGTTTTCTGCCAAATGGCCAATAAGTGCGGGGGAAATAAGATTTTTTATGTGCTCAACCGACTTTTTAACACCTTTACCGCCAAGCCTTAAACCGCCGTCACGAAGTTCGACGGCTTCAAAGGCACCTGTAGACGCACCCGAGGGAACTATTGCAAAGCCCTCGCCGCCTGCCTCGGTAAACACTCTGGCCGCAACGGTTGGAAAGCCTCTGGAATCGAAAAGTTCAAATGCTTCAATTTTAATAATTTTACTCATAAAAACACTCCTTTTCTTTAGTGTATCCAAAATTTTTCAAATAATAAAAAACTCTTCTATTTTCAACATTTATATGATATAATATATACTGTATATTTATGTAAATTTATAAGAATATATTTTTGGAGGTAACAATGGAGCCCTTTGCCGAAAACAAAGAAAGAGGAAACGATATAATTGCAGGTAAAAACCCCGTTATCGAAGCGGTTAAATCGGGCAGAGAAATTGACAGACTTCTTATTGCACACGGACAAAGCAGTGGTGCATACGCACCCATTATTGCCAAGTGTGCCCAGAGAGGTATTTTAATAAAAGAGGTTTCCGCATCAAAGCTTGACTATCTGACAGGCGGTGCAAACCATCAGGGCATAGCTGTAATGATTGCAACCCAAAAATATTACGAGGTTTCCGATATTTTAGACTATGCGAGAGAAAAAGGGGAAAAGCCCTTTATAATAATTTGCGACGAAATTGAGGACCCCCACAATCTTGGTGCAATTATCCGTACCGCCGAAGCGGCAGGGGTGCACGGAATTATAATTCCAAAGCGTAGAAGTGCATCTTTAAATGTTACGGTTGCAAAGTCGGCATCGGGTGCACTCGAATATATGAGGGTTGCTCGCGTTACCAATATAGCAAATGAAATTGACCGCCTTAAAAAAGAGGGCGTTTGGGTCTTTGGTGCCGATATGGACGGCGAAGACTATACCAAAACCGATTACGATGTTCCGGTTGCCATTGTTATTGGAAACGAGGGCAAGGGAATAGGCAGACTTGTCGCAAATAAGTGCGATGGAATAATAAGCCTGCCAATGCTTGGCAAGATTAATTCTTTAAACGCCTCTGTGGCGGCAGGAATTTTAATGTATGCAGTAGTAAAGGACAGAACTAAGAACTAACCTGAGGTGAAAAAAGTGAGTCTGTTAAAGGGCAAAGACATCCCTTCTAATGACCAATTTAATAATGACGAGTTCGAGGGAATAATCTTTTTCGATGACCAGCGTAAAGAGGAAAAGAAGGAAGCCACCACAAAAAAGGCCGACCTTAAAGAGATTGCCTCAACAAATGCACAAATAAGCCCGCTCGATGCTCTTATTAACTCTGTAAACCGTACGGTAGAAGAGATAAAAAGAGATGCTGCCGAGCTAAAGCCTATGGTGGCAGCAGAGGTAAAGCCCGAGCCGGAAAAGGTGGCAGAGAAAAAGAGCAGAGAAAGCAGTCTGCTTGCAAAATGTATGCCATATATTTACGACGAACAAGGGGTAAACTATGCAGAGGAGAAGCCTGATTACACATTAGAGAGCGTTGAAGAAATTATAGAATCTGCCGAAAGGCGTGCCGACGAGCGACTTGCAAAAATGTACAACCTTAGGGTAGAGGCAAGTACAAATTCGCAGAAGTCAAAGCACACCGAGGCAAAACTTTTAAACGAAGAAACCTCTATTAAAAAGCCTGAGCCAATCAAAAATGAGGAATTTGCGGAAGCAAAGCTTTTTGAAACGGCATCTATTCCAAAGATAAGCGAAACGCTTTTTGATGATTTAACGGCAAGGCGTACCGATGTTATTGGGGAAGAAAAAGTTACCTCGGTATATTCGGCTCAGGGCGGAATGGACATTAGGGAAGATACACACACAAGGTCTATCCCCGATCTTACCCCCGAGACCAACGCAAATGAAAGATATGAAGATATTTTAAGCCATACAAGGCCTGTTAATGTGGTGGATATTTCCTCGTCTTCGGGAAAAAAGGTTACCCCAATTTTTGATGAATCCGAGATAGAAGAAGAATATATAGACGACTTTAAGGGCGAAAAGGATATAAAGCGCGTTGGAAATATGCTAAAAGCGGCCGCTTTTATTGCAAAGTTAAGGTTTTTAGCCACAGCAGTTCTTGCCTTACTTGCGGGCATACTGCTTATAGATGGTGTAAAGGCCGTCTTTGGCACAGTTGCTGTCTCGATAATAGAGGCAATACTGTTGGGGTTAGCCCTTCTTGTAAACAGCAATATTTTTGGCGGCTTTAAGGGAGCCTTTAAAAGAAATAGCAAGGTTGAGCTTCCTCTTGCTATTATGTCTGTGGCAGCAGTGGTATACTTTATTTACGGAATAATTTCTGCCACCTATCCTACAGGTGTGGCGGTTCTTCCCTTAGCAACCCTTGCGATATATGGTCTGTGTGTAAGCAAAAAAACAAAGTCAATTTTCGGCGGCTTTAAAATAGTGGCTCTGCGTAAAAGCAAAACTGCCGTTAGCATTATTAGCGACCCGTCGGTAACCTCGGCAATGGCTCGTTCACAAATTCAGGGCGAGGTTTTAGCCGCGGCAGAAAGACAGACAGACGAGATTGAAGATTTTCTTTTGCATACAACTAAAGATACCGTGCTTTCGGGCCGGGTCGGTGTACTTACAATGGCATCTCTTATAGCGGCGTTGTTTATAGGCCTTGCCGCAAGTGTATCTTTAAGTTTAGATGTTGGGCTTTATGCGGCAGTGATAGTGCTTTGCCTATGTTGCTCACCAACACTTCCCATTGCAGACATAATGCCCTTTGTAGGCATGGCAGAACATCTATGGCAGTATAGAGCCTTTGTTTGCAGCAAGGACTCTGCCGAAAAGATAGAACAGATTAATGCGGTGGTTGTAGCCTCAAAGGATATCTTCCCCGCAGGAACGATAAAGCTTTACAATATAACGCCGCTTTCGGCAAATGAGCTTGATGAAACCCTGGAGGAAGCGGCGGCAGTAGCCGAACTTATAGAAAGCCCGCTTTCCCCTGTATTTAAGAAAATTCTGTCATCGGATACTGTTCTTCCCGAGGCAGATTCGGTAAAATACGAAGATAATCTTGGTGTTTCGGGCTGGGTAGGGGACGACCATGTTCTTATAGGAAACCGTTCCTTAATGATAGCCCACGGGGTTCGCGTTCCCGCACTTGAGATAGATAAAAAGATGCTCAGACAGGGATATTTCCCCGTTTATGTTGCAATAAATCAGCGCGCCTGTGCTCTGCTTAGCCTTGGCTACACGGTAGACCGACAGGTTGAAAAAAGGCTTTTTGGGCTTCAGGATAACGGCATAACCCTGCTTGTTGACAACTGTGACCCCAACATTACCGAGCAAATGCTATCCGATTATTTTGGTTTTTACAGCGACCTTGTAAAAATTATGGACCATAGCGGAGCGTATAAATATAAAAAGGCTACCGAACCTACAAAGCGGGCATCGGCACACGGCTTTTTTAGGGGAGATACAGACAGCTTTTTGGAAATTCTCAGGGCGTGTATCAGGCTTCGCGTTACCAAAAACATTCTTCACGTAATTCACATATTGTCGGCCGTGGCTTTGCCCACAATCTTTGCAGTTTTACTGCTTGGCTCTGCGGTAGAGTTTATTGGTGTTTCGCTTTGCCTGCTCGGCGAGCTTATTGCACTGATAGTTTCACTTACGGCATATTTTGCAACAAAGTTGTAAAACAAAAAGGAGAGGTGATTTATATTTTAGGTAGAGTTAAACAAATATCTAAAAGCTCTGAAAATTTAATATATATTGCCTTTATCAGCGTGTTTTTGCACTTTGTGGTAACAGGAATTGTGCTGTTTACGGTTGGCATAGCACTCCTTTCAAGGAAGGAAACGGCAAAGCAATGCTTTTCGTTTAAGGGCAAGGGTTGGTTTATAGCCTTTTGCGTTTATACGGCTTGGGTTGCTATATATTATAGAAATCTTATAGGTTTTTTCTGTAGCATAGGATTTTTCTTTATAATAGTAATAAGTTACTATGTAAGGGCAAACGTTACAGAGCGAGTGTATAACCGATGTCTTGACATTTGCTGCTATGCCGCTATACCGCTTAGCGTTGCAACCGTAATAGAAAATCTGCTTAACAACAATATACCGGGCTACACCTGTAAGCTTTGGTTTTTTAACGAAAATTACTTTTGTTCTATTTTGGCGGCAATAGTTATTATCTGTGCATATAATGCAACCTCCCACAAGGGACCTGTTTTAAAGTATTATGTTTGTGCCGCCGCCGCAGGCGTTGCAATGTATCTCGGGCAAAGTATGTTTGCCTTTGTAGAGGTTTTTGTTGGAATTTGTGTTGTTCTTATTTTAAAGAAAAAGCACACCTTCCTTTCGATATTGTTGCTGGCAACGGTAGTTTGTATGTTTATACTTCTCGCCGTGCCCGACATTTTCCCAAGACTTAGCGAAATCAATATTACCTCGCAGCGAAGGATAAGAATTTGGAACGAGGCAATGCCCTTTATAAAAGAAAATCCCCTTTTTGGCAGAGGCTTTTTAAGTTTTTATCAGTATGCGGGGCAAAACCCAAGCCTATACCAAACCACGCACACCCACAACTTTGCGATTGAATCGCTAATTTCCTTTGGAATTATAGGCACAATAATTTTACTGCTTTTCCTGTGGTCCTACTACCGACAGGTAATGGAATGCAAGGAGCTGCTTAGAAGTAATGTTGCAACAACCCTTGTTTTAACGATATCTACCGCCGTTTTGGTGCACACTATGACCGACCTTACACTGCTTTGGATACAAACCGGTCTTTTATACGCGCTAATACTTGGCGGAATAGGAATAGATGAAGACACCCTAAACAAACGAATTATCGCTTGTGCCGCACTTGGCGGCAGGTCTGACAGAAAAGAGGAATAACAATGGAAAAGAAAAAGTTTTATATTACAACGGCTATCGCCTATGCCTCCTCGAAGCCGCATATCGGAAATGCTTATGATATAGTACTTGCCGATATGATTGCCAGAGAAAAGAGACTAGAGGGCTATGATGTTTTCTTTATGACAGGCTCCGACGAGCACGGCATGAAAATAGAAGAAAAGGCAAAGGCACAGGGGATTACCCCCAAGGAGTATGTTGATGCTGCCGCCGACCAGATTAAAATGGTGTGGAACAGTATGAATACAACCTTTGATAAGTTTATCAGAACAACCGACGCTGACCACGAGGCTGCTGTTTCGGCTATGTTTAAAAAACTGTACGAGCAAGGGGATATTTACAAGAGCGAATACGAGGGCAAATACTGTGTGCCCTGCGAGTCCTTCTTTACGCCCAGCCAATTAGTAGACGGAAAGTGCCCCGATTGTAACCGCGAGGTAACCGACGCTAAGGAGGAGGCATATTTCCTAAAGCTTGGCAAATATCAGGACCGCTTAATGAAGCATATCGAGGAAAACCCCGATTTTATCTGGCCCGAATCCAGAAGAAACGAAATGGTTAATAACTTCTTAAAGCCTGGGCTTCAGGACCTTTGCGTTTCGAGAAGTACGTTTAAGTGGGGAATCCCTGTTGAGTTCGATAACCGTCACGTAATCTACGTTTGGCTCGACGCCTTATCAAACTATATTACAGGCATTGGCTATAACCCGAACGGCTCAAGTGAGCAGTACAAAAAATATTGGCCTGCCGACCTTCACGTAATCGGTAAGGATATTGTCCGCTTCCATACTATTTATTGGCCTATTATACTTATGGCTTTAGGCGAGCCTTTACCGAAACAGGTGCTCGGTCACCCATGGATACTTGTCGGCGAGGACAAGATGAGCAAGTCCAAGGGCAACACCATTTATGCCGACGAATTAGCCGCAAAATTCTCAAGTGACGCAGTAAGATATTATCTTCTCAGCGAAACCTCATTTGTAAATGACGGCTCTATCACTCACGAGAGCTTTATAAACAAGTTTAATAGTGAGCTTGCAAACACCTACGGCAACCTTGTAAACCGTACCGTTGCCATGACAAATAAATATTTTGGCGGCACCGTTTCATATAAAAAGTATGAGAACGAGTGCGATATAGACCTATTAAAAACAGTAGAAGAATGTGCCTGCGACTATAAAAAGGCAATGGACACCTACCACAATGCCGACGCCTGCGCCGCAGTTTTAGAACTTGCAAAACGCTGCAACAAATATATTGATGAAACTATGCCCTGGGCACTTGCAAAGGACGAGGCCAAGAAGGATTACCTTGAGGCAGTACTCAGCACCCTTCTTGAGTGCATTAGAATTATTGCACGCCTCCTTTCTCCCGTCACGCCTGAGGCAAGTGATAAAATAAGGGCTCAAATTGGCACCGATATCGACACACTTACCTTCGAGGGAAGAACCTTTAAGGTGGGCGAGGCGACCCCCATTTTTGCAAGAATTGATATGGATAAGGCACTTGCCGAGATAGCCGCCGAGGAGCAGGCTAAGGCAAAGGAAAAAGTAGAAAATGTTGCTACAATGCAGGAAATCTCGATTGAAGATTTTGTAAAGGTAGAACTCCGTGCCGCAAAGGTTACTGCTTGCGAGCCAATCCCCAAGGCTAAAAAACTTTTGAAGTTAACCTTAGATGACGGCAGCGGCAAGGAAAGAATTGTCGCTTCGGGTATTGCAAAATGGTATACCCCCGAAGATTTAATCGGAAAAACCGTTATAGTTGTTGCAAACCTTAAACCCGCAAAACTTTGCGGAGTTGAATCCTGCGGAATGATTCTTGCCGCAGATGCAGGTGAGGATGATGTTAAGGTTGTATTTTTAGAGGGCGTACCTGCGGGGGCAAAGATAAGATAATGTATCAGCTACCCGATTTTAGACCGCCAAAGGACAGTATTATAGACTCCCACGCCCACTTTAATGACGAGCGTTTTGAGCCTTGCCGCGAGGAGCTTTTTGCCGCCATGCGAGAGTACGGCGTTAAAAAAATAATAAATTGCGGCACCGACTACAAACGCATTGAAGAGTGTTTAGAGCTTAGCCGTAAATATGATTTTTGCCATACCGCAATAGCATTTCACCCAAGTGAACTTCCAGACGAGGAAATAGATTACAAACGCCTTGAAGAAATAATTAAAAGCGAAAAGGTTGTGGCGGTAGGCGAAACAGGGCTTGATTATTACTGGAGAAGTGATAACAAACAAAGGCAAAAAAAAGAGTTTATAGAGCATATAAACCTTGCTAAACGATGCCGTCTTCCAATTATTGTCCACGACAGAGATGCCCATGCCGACACCTTGGAAATTCTTAAAGAGCACAAACCAAAAGGTGTTGTTCACTGCTTTTCGGGCAGTGTAGAGATGGCAAGAGAGATTGTAAAACTCGGTATGTATATAGGCGTTGGTGGGGTTTTAACCTTTAAAAACGGCAGAGTTTTAAAAGAAGTGGTAAGAGAAATACCATTAGAGAGTATTCTCCTTGAAACCGACGCCCCCTACCTATCTCCCGAGCCCTTTAGAGGAGGGCTAAACCACTCGGCACTTATAATCTATGTAGCCAGAACCCTTGCCGAAATTAAGGGTGTTAGCGTAGATGAGGTGCTAAGACTTACAAAAGAAAACGCCGAAAAACTTTTCGGCATATAAAAAAGGAGGGCACTATGACCCCCAAACTTTATTTAGTAATTCCGTGCTATAACGAGCAAGAGGTGCTGCCCATAACGGCACCCATTTTCCTTGCAAAAATCCGCGACCTTATTGCCGCAGAGGAAATAAGTGACGATAGCCGAGTTTTCTTTGTAAACGACGGCTCAAAGGATAAAACCTGGGAAATCATAAAGGCTTTAAGCCAAGAGGACAAGCACTATACGGGAATTTCTCTTTCCAGAAATATGGGGCACCAAAACGCCCTGCTCGGCGGACTTATGGAAGCCAAGGAGCTGTGTGATGTAACAATTAGCATTGACTGTGACGGACAGGATGATATAAATGCGGTTGACCATATGCTAAGAGAATATAAGGACGGCTGCGATATTGTTTACGGTGTAAGGCAGTCACGCGAGAGTGACACCGCCTTTAAGCGAGGCACCGCACAGTTCTTCTATAAACTGCTTGATAAACTCGGGGTAGAATCGGTTTACAATCACGCCGACTACCGTCTTATGTCAAAAAGGGCGCTTGATGCCTTTGCCGATTTCAAGGAGGTTAACCTCTATCTTCGCGGAATGGTAACCCTTGTTGGTTTTAAATCTACCAGCGTTTATTACAGCCGTACCGAAAGGATTGCGGGGGAAAGCCATTACCCGCTAAAGAAGATGCTAAAGCTTGCCTTAAACGGAATAACAAGCCTATCTGTTAAGCCAATTCATCTAA
Organism: Clostridia bacterium; assembly: GCA_017630655.1. Lineage (GTDB taxonomy): Bacteria > Bacillota > Clostridia > Oscillospirales > Acutalibacteraceae > SFWF01. The sequence continues at coordinate 1,492 of JAGBUU010000007.1, read as the reverse complement.
TTACGGCACTCGGCTTTGCCGTTATGGCTTTAAGTCTGCTTGGTATTGTATGGTCGGTTGTGGCATATCTGCTAAACCTTACGGTTGCAGGTTGGGCATCACTTATTGCCGTAATCTGTTTTTTCGGCGGAGCACAAATTCTCTGTATAGGCGTTATCGGTGAGTACATTGGTAAGATGTATATGGAGGTAAAAGCCCGTCCGCGTTATATTGTGTCAGATAGAACAGATGATTAATTTAGTCTAATAAAGTATTGACTAAAATTGCCAATACTAGTATAATAATTAATATTTATTTTTTGAGGTGTAGTTATGCATTGGTCAGAAGAAATTGCAAAGAAAATTATTGACCGTAATCCTGACAAGGAAGAATACGTCTGCGCTGCAGGTATTTCTCCTTCAGGCTCTATTCATATTGGTAACTTCAGAGATATTGCAACAAGTTATTTTGTTGTAAAGGCTCTTCGCAAAATGGGCAAAAAGGCAAGACTGCTTTTCTCATGGGACGAGTTTGACCGTCTAAGAAAGGTGCCTGTAAATGTTGCCGCCATACGTGATGACTTTGATAAATATATCGGTCAGCCTTATGTAGATGCTCCCGACCCGTTTGGTTGCTGTGAAAGTTATGCAAAGCATTTCCAGAACGAGTTCGAGGCTTCAATTAAGAAGTTTGGCATTGATATGGACTATCGTTATCAGGCAAGCCAATACAGAAGCGGAAAATACGCTAAATATGTAATCGAGGCTCTTAGAAAAAGAGAAGAAATTTTCGATATCCTCGACTCCTTTAGAACTCAGGATGCAACCGAGGAAGAAAGACGTAATTATTACCCCGTTGGCATCTACTGTGCGCACTGCGGTAAGGACACAACCAAGATTACCTCTTTAAGTGATGATTGCACGGTAGCTCAGTATGAGTGTGCCTGCGGACATAAGGGTAGCTTTAATTTCGAAACCGATTTCAACTGCAAACTCGCTTGGAAAATAGACTGGCCGATGCGTTGGATGTATGAGGGTGTTGACTTCGAGCCGGGCGGAAAGGACCACGCTTCTCCCACAGGCTCTTATCAGACAAGCCGCATTATCGCAGAAAAGATTTACGGCTATGAGGCTCCCTTATTCCAGGGCTATGAATTCATTGGTATAAAGGGTACCACAGGCAAAATGTCGGGCTCTTCGGGCTTAAACCTCACACCCGACACACTTCTTAAACTCTATGACCCCGAAATTATTTTGTGGCTCTATTCCAAAACCGAGCCTACAAAGGCGTTTAACTTCTGCTTCGACGACGAAATTCTGCGTCAGTATTTCGAGTTCGACCGTATGATGAACGCATTCACTACGGGCAAGGCAGATGAGCACATCGCCTCTATTATGGAGGGCGCTCTTATCGAGGGCAGAACCGCCGAAACCGTTTCAATGCAACTTCTCGTTTCCCTCGGTTCTATCGTTGACTTTAATATTCCTATGCTCGAAACGGTATTTGAGAAGAT
>JAGBUU010000006.1 GCA_017630655.1 Clostridia bacterium | reverse complement strand
CGGAATAAGCACAACAAGTTGACGGCAGATAGACACTATCATAGACAGCATTCCCTTGCCGAAAGCCTGAAATACTGAGCCTATGGCAATACAGAAACCTGCAAACACATAATGTATGCTTATAATGCGAAATGCGGGTATTCCTATCGAAAGCATCTGCTCTGATGCATCGAACATTAAAAGAAGTTGCTCTGGTATGAGTTGGAAAACGGTTAGCGCCACAAGCATTATTGTCGTAGCGTAGGTTACCGCTAGTTTTATGCATTTTATAATACGAGAGCGCTTTCCTGCTCCGTAGTTGTAGGCAATTATGGGGATAACGCCGTTATTCATGCCAAACAGCGGCATAAAGGCAAAGGACTGTATTTTGTAGTAAATTCCAAGTACTGCGGCCGCTGTTGTTGAGAAGAAACTAATAAGAATATTGTTAAGCGAGAAGTTCATAACCGAGTCGATTCCCATCATAAGCATAGAGGGTACACCAACAGAATAAATACGTTTAACCGTATTACCATGGAACTTAAAGCCTTTAAAGTTTAGGGAAATTTCCGGGTTAAATTTATAGTTCAATAAGATTGCCGTAAAACAGGAAATCATTTGACCTATAACGGTCGCAAGGGCTGCACCTATTACATCTAAATCAAACACAAAGATTAAAATTGGGTCTAAAATTATGTTTGTAATGGCACCAATTCCTTGGGTATACATAGATAGAATTGTTTTGCCCGTTGCCTGCATTAGTCTCTCAAAAATTATTGAAATATACAGAAATACCGAGCCTATAGTACAAATTGAAATGTACTGCGTTCCATATTCAATTATAAGAACATTGTCGGTTTGAACAGCGAAGAAAACACGAGAACCGAATATACCAAAAAGCACAAAAAGAAGCGATGATAATACCGCGAGTGCAACGCCGTTTGTTGCCGCACGGTTAACGCTTTTTAAGTCCTTTTCACCAAGCGAGCGTGAAAGAAGGGCATTCATACCAACGCCTGTTCCTGTTGCAACACCTATCATAAGGTTTTGAACAGGAAAAGCTAGGGATAGTGCCGTTATTGCTTCTTCGCTTATTTTTGCAACAAAAACACTGTCCACAACATTATAGAGCGCCTGTATAAGCATAGATGCCATCATAGGAAGCGACATTGTTATAAGCAGTTTATTTACAGGCATGATACCCATTTTATTTTCTTTAGTATTCGACAAAATAACACCTCTTTTTTTAACCTTTGGTATTGTATCACAAATGAATTTTTATATCAATAGAAAAATTAAAACGCGGTAAAATTACCGCGTTTTAATTTATAGTACACACTGCAAGAATTGCTGTGTTCTTGGGTTTTTGGGGTTTTCAAAAATATCGGCCGGTGTTCCCTCTTCGGCAATAACACCGTCTGCCATAAATACAACTCTATCTGCAACCTCTTTTGCAAATCCCATTTCGTGGGTAACAACAACCATTGTCATACCCTCTTTCGCAAGGCTTTTCATAACCTCTAAAACCTCGCCTACCATTTCGGGGTCGAGCGCCGAGGTAGGCTCGTCAAAAAGCATAACCTCAGGGTTCATAGCGAGTGCTCGTACAATAGCAACACGCTGTTTTTGTCCGCCTGAAAGCCTTGACGGGTATTCGTCAGCCTTATCTTCCAAACCTATGCGTCTAAGCAAATTAATTGCTTTCTCTTTTTCTTCCGCCTTAATTTCGGCAGTTGATTTAATTTTTTCGTTATTTGGATTCTTTCTGCGAAGTTTTCTCATTCTCTTCTTCTCAACATAAACCGGTGCGAGCATTATGTTTTGAATAACTGTTTTGTTGTTAAAAAGATTAAAATGCTGAAAAACCATTCCCATTCTTTGACGATGAATATTTATGTCAACCTTCGGGTCGGCTATATCTACTCCATTAAATACTACGCTACCGGAGGTAGGGTCTTCCATACAATTAAGGCAACGAAGAAGCGTGCTTTTTCCAGAGCCTGAGGGGCCGATAATAACAACCTTTTCACCTCGGGTAATATGAATATCAACATTTTTCAGAACTTCAAGTTCTCCAAAAGATTTGCATAAATTAGATACTTTTATCACCTTTTCTCAGACTCCTTTCCATTATTTTTATTAGCAGGCTTATAACAAGCACCAAAACTATATAAATGACTGCCATTGCAAGATATGGCACCATAAACTCATAGTTATTGCTTCCTATATAGTTAAAGGCAACATAAAGGTCTGTCGCTCCAACAAAGCTAACTATCGAAGTCTCTTTTATAAGGGCGATAAACTCATTACCCATTGTAGGTAAAATGTTTTTAATAGCCTGTGGAATAACTATTTTGAGCATTGTGGTAGAAAAGCTAAGTCCCATTGCTCTGCCGCCTTCCATCTGTCCGCTATCGACAGAAAGAATTCCGCCTCTCATAACCTCGGATATGTAGGCACCACTGTTAAGACCAAAAACCAATATAGATACCGCTACTGCAGTAATTCTAACCCCAAGCAGCGGAAAAAGCACATAATAGAATAACAAAAGCTGGACTACTATCGGTGTTCCTCTGAAGAAACCCACATAAAAACTGCAAAAGCCGTTAAGAACACGCGGAAGCAATTTATACTTAGGAATTACCCTTACTGTAGCAATAAGTGTACCTATTACAATACCTATAATATGACCCATAACGGCAATTAAAATTGTATTGCTTAAGCCCTCGAGCACCTTATTATATGCACCGTGTTCTATAAAGCTTTCAAGAAATATATTTATTTTTTTACCAAAATTCCCCATAAAAATTTCCCTTATAGCAAGCAAACGCCCCATCGTAATACGATGAGGTGTTTGCTGAATATTTTAAATTATATTAAGAAACAGCGTTAATAGCTTCAGTTATGCAGGCTGCAGGAGCTGAGTCGATAATTACATAATCAACATTGCCGTTAACAAGGTCCTGTACTGCAAGAGAACCGTTTTTGTAGCCAACGGGTGTAACCTTAAGTCCATCAAATTCCCAATCAGCATCGCCCTCTACATAGAACTGACCGGTTGTACCATTCTGGAAGCCAATTTTTGTATCACTGGTCATTGCTTCAAGAACTGCTACTACGTCGTCAGCGGTTTTGCATTCAGCAAATGTTTCATCATCACCGTTAATAATAACCCTCTGAGATGCAGAATAGTAAGAATCAGAGAAGTTTACATACTGTTTTCTATCTTCCTTAACGGTAAGACCTGCCATTGCTATGTCACACTTGTGCTGTCCAACTGAAAGGCAAACTGCATCGAAGTCCATATTGTTGATAACAAGCTCTTTACCTAATTTTTCAGCAAGAAGAGCGGCTATTTCCATATCAATTCCAAGATACTTGTCGCCTTCGGTGTACTCAAAAGGTTCAAAAGCAGCGTTGGTAGCGACAACAAGCTGGTCCTTGCTTGCGTCATAAGTCTTAGATTCAACAGGTGTGGGAGTTCCGTCACCAAAATACTTGTTGCATATTTCTTCAAACTTACCATTGTCCTTGATTTCTTTAATAAAATCATTTACAGCGGTCAAAAGCTCTGGCTGGTCCTTATCAACACCGAAAGCGTATAGCTCTTCTGTGAGGTCGAACTCAATAACCTTAGTTGCAACAGTTGAGCCTCCACAAGCAGCAAAGCTTAAAACCATAACTAATGCTAAAAGTAATGCAATAATTTTTTTCATAATAGTTTTCCTCCTTGAAAACATTTTTAGTATGTATATTATAGCACCTTTTGCATAAAATGCAAGGGTTTTTTGAATATTGTTCATAAATATTCAGATACTAATAAAATATTTAATTAAAAGTATTGACTTGAGGGGTAAAAAGTATATAATAGTTAATATGTTAATTATTTTTTGGGGTGATTCAAATTTTGGATAAAAATATACTTACTCCGCGTTCTATTCAGCACAGATTTATGCATATAAACAGGCTTCACAGAACGGCGGTCGATACAAAAATGAGCGCAACGGGAATACACAGAAGTCAACATATGATACTTATGTATTTAAACCGCTGTCGCGATAAAATTTCTCAAAAGGATATTGCAAAGCATTTTGAAATAAGCGCAGCCGCGGTTGCCGTAAGTCTTAAAAAACTAGAGTCGGGCGGATATATCAGGCGTCAGTGTTCTAAAAACGATAACCGCTTTAACGAAATAGAAATCACCGAAAAGGGCAAAGAGATTGTCGATATGTCTCACTGCATATTCGAAGAAATAGACAACAGAACCTTTGAGGGCATTAGCGACCGGGAAAAGCAAACCCTTGTGGCGTTGCTCGATAGGGTTATGAATAATTTAAAAAGCATAAACGAAAAGGAGGGAGCAATATGAAAACGTGGTACAAATATATAAAACCCTATCTCCCCTACTTTATAATCGGACCCGTCTGTATGATTGTCGAGGTTATCGGTGAGGTTTTAATGCCTAAATTTCTGGCTATTGTTATTAACGGTGCCGTTGACGGCTCCCTTACAATTGGTTCAAGCATTGGGGCGGCAGGACTTATGATACTTACCGCAGTTTTAATGATGGTAGGCGGTGTTGGCGGCGCATATTTCGGTGCCAAGGCCTCGGTTAATTTTGCAACCGACCTCAGAGAAGATGTGTTTGCAAAGATACAGAAATTTTCTTTTGCTAACATTGATAAATTCTCGACCGGTTCTCTTGTAACCCGCCTTACAAATGATATTACCCAGTTGCAGAATTTCTGCAATATGCTTCTTCGTATGTTCCTTCGTTCCCCGGGCATGCTTATAGGCGCAATTATTATGGCGGTGTCTATGCGACCCGATTTATCGGTTGTGTTGCTTGTGACACTCCCTCTTATGCTTATTGCAATTTTATTTATCGTTCTCAGAGGATTCCCCCGTTTTGCAAGAATGCAGACCAAAATTGACGGTCTTAACAATACCGTTCAAGAAAATCTTACGAACGTCCGCGTAGTTAAGTCTTTTGTAAGAGAAGATTACGAAAACGAAAGATTCCGCGAGGTTAACCGCGACCTTAAGGGTGCCGGAATGTCGGCGATGAAAAATATGATTTTCATGGGCCCTGTTATGACTGTGTTTATGAACATCACAACCCTTGCTGTGTTGTGGTTTGGAGCTAATATCGTGCTTGGCGAATCAGGTCAAATAGGCGGTATGGAAATTGGCGACCTCTCTGCCTTTATCACCTACGTAACCCAGATTCTTTCCTCTCTTATGATGGTTACAATGATGCTTATGAACTCTTCCCGCGCCCTTGCCTCCGCCAAGCGCGTAAAAGAAGTTTTAGAAGAAAAGGTTGATATTAACGATAACGATGCGAAAGAGCCCGAAAAGACAGTTTTAAAGGGCGAAATCGAGTTTAAAAACGTTTCTTTCCGTTACTATAAACACAGCGAAGACCCTGTTTTAAACAATATAAACCTCAAAATTGATGCAGGCAGTACTGTTGGAATTATCGGCTCTACGGGTTGCGGAAAAACCAGCCTTGTATCCCTTATCCCCCGACTATATGACTGTGACTCGGGCGAGGTTTTAATTGACGGTGTGAACGTTCGCGATTATTCTCTTTATAATCTTCGCGAAGGGGTCGGAATGGTGCTTCAAAAGAATGTCTTATTCTCGGGAAGCATTGAAGAAAATCTGCTTTGGGGCGACGAAAACGCAACAAAAGAAGATATTGTAAAGGCAGCTGGGTACGCTCAGGCGCACGGCTTTATTGAAAGTTTTAAGAACGGCTACAACACACTTCTTGAACAAGGCGGCGTTAACGTTTCGGGCGGACAAAAGCAACGCCTTTGTATTGCGCGCGCACTGCTTAAAAAGCCAAAAATTCTCATTTTGGATGACTCTACAAGCGCTGTTGATACCGCAACCGAAAAGATGATAAGAAAGGCCTTTAGGGAAGAACTCGACGGCTCGACAAAAATTATTATTGCTCAGCGCATTTCCTCGGTTAAAGAATGTGACCTTATTATCGTTATGAATGAGGGCGAAATTACGGGGGTTGGCAGCCACGCCGAACTGCTTGAAAACTGCGCCGAATACGGCGAAATTTACTACTCCCAGATGGATAAAAAGGAGGAATAATCATGGCAAAAAGAACACTTGAAGAACTTCAGCGCCAGTATTCCTCTAAGGCGCCCACCTCAAACAAAGGGCCTATGATGGGTCATAGACCCGGTGGTGGACGTGGAGGCCCTGGCGGACCTATGGCTAGAATGGGCGGAAAACCGAAGAATACTAAAACAACCATTCTACGTTTGCTTGCATACTTTAAGCCCCATGTTTTTAAGCTTTTTGTAGTATTGTTCTGTATGCTTTTAAGCGCTGTAACCTCGCTTGTCGGCGCATTTACAATGCTTCCTATAATTAACCGTATAGGTCAGGTGCCAACCCTTCCTAAAGACGGCATTATGGCGGTTAAAATGGACAATATTATTGAAGGTTTAACCGAGATACCCTTTATTGCAAACATTATGGACGGAGGCAGATTTGCCGAGGTGCTTACCTACGTTGCAGCGGCAATTATTCTGCTTGCGGTTATATATATTGTGAGTGTTGTTTCTTCCTATCTACAGTCAAGAATTATGCTCTCGATTACACAAAACACCCTAGAAAAACTAAGAAACGAACTCTTTTGCAAGATACAGACTCTGCCTGTTAGATATTTCGACCAGAACCCTACAGGCGAAATTATGAGCCGATTTACCAACGATATAGACAACATCGATATGATGCTCAACAATTCCGTAACGGCTTTGTTTTCGGGCGCCGTAACCCTTGCAGGCACTCTTTTCTTTATGATAACAACCAACTGGATACTTACCCTTATTACCGTTGTATTTATACCCATTTTTGCATACTGCGGAATAATCATCGGAAAACTTTCCCGTAAATATTACGTCGGTCAGCAGGCGGCTTTAGGTTCGGTAAACGGATATATTGAGGAAAGCGTTTCGGGGCAAAAGGTCGTTAAGGTGTTTAACCACGAGGAAGTTTGCGTCGACGAGTTTTCTCTGCTCAATAACGACCTTCGTGAAAAACAGTTTAAAGCACAGTTTTTCGGCGGAATTATGGGACCCGTTACGCACAACGTCAGTATGATAAGCTACGGCGTTACTATTGGTGTGGGCGGAATTATGATGGTGGTTGGCGGTTTCACTCCGGGCGCGCTTACCGTTTTCGCCAACTATACGAGACATTTTAATATGCCTATAAATCAAATTTCACAGCAGATGACGGCAATCTTTTCTGCCCTAGCGGGTGCTGAGAGGGTTTTCTCTGTTATGGATATGGACCCCGAGCCCGAGGACGCAATTGGCAGTGAAAAACATCAAAGCCTTACGGGTCACGTTGAACTTAAAAATGTTAGTTTTGGATATGTGCCGGAAAAAACCGTTCTTAAAAACATTTCCCTTTACGCAAAACCCGGTCAAAAGATAGCCTTTGTAGGCTCTACGGGTGCGGGCAAAACTACCATTACCAATCTGTTAAACCGCTTCTACGATATAGAAGAGGGCGAAATAACTATAGACGGTGTTAATATTAAGGATTATCCCATGGACATTTTGCGTCAAAACATTGCAATGGTGCTTCAGGATACCCATCTGTTTAGCGGAACTATTATGGAGAATATCCGCTACGGCAGACTTGACGCTACCGACGAAGAGGTTGTTGAGGCGGCAAAAACCGCTAGTGCCCATTCCTTTATAACAAGGCTTGAAGACGGTTATAACACCATAATTACGGGCGACGGCGCAAATCTTTCCCAAGGACAAAGACAGTTGCTTAATATCGCGCG
>JAGBUU010000076.1 GCA_017630655.1 Clostridia bacterium | reverse complement strand
TATTTCTTGCAAAGCAGTATATCGACGGATACATACCAAACGCCCTTTTGGAAGCGGCAAAAATAGACGGTGCCAGCCACTACAGAGTTTTCTGGAGCATCGTTATGCCGGTTATTAAACCCGCTTGGCTTACCCTTATGCTCTTCGCCTTCCGCGATATTTGGGCTGCGGTACCAAACGGTACAATATTCAGCGAACAGCTTAAAACCTTACCTCAAATCGTTACACAAATTACCGCGGGCGGTACGGCACGAGCCGGCTCGTCAATGGCGGTCACGGTTATTATGATGATACCGCCGATATTGGTATTCCTAATTTCCCAAAGTAACGTAGTTGAGGCAATGGCCAGTGCAGGTATAAAGGAGTAGGATTATGATTAAAAGTTCAGTTAAAAAAGTCCTTATAATCGCTATGGCCTTGCTTCTTGGCACATTGTTTTCGGTTTCTGCATTTGCCGAAGTGCCCTATGAAAGCTATACCTATTGGTCAGATGTAGGGGAAGAAAACAAGGCGGTTTACAACCGCCCAATGTACAGTGCCGAGTATAGCATTGACGCCTTTTCGCTGGGAGTTGAAAAGTTCACCAAGATAAGCGATATTACCTATGATAACGACGGCAACCTCTATATTCTGGATTCAGCCTCCAGAATAGTTGTGCTTGATAAAGAGGGTAAGGTGCTTCGCGAGATAGGACTTATTGGCGGAAGCGAAAGCTATACCGACGCCAAGGGCGTTTACATAGCAAAGGATAACACCCTCTACATTTGCGATACCGAGGGTCATCGCATTCTTCACATAAAGGCAGACGGAAGCCTTATTGATATCATCACCCTGCCCGAGTCCAACCTCATTCCCGATGATTTTGACTTCCGCCCCACCAATATGGCAATTGACGATTATGGCTACACCTATATTTTAAGTGACGGCTCTTATTATGGTGCCCTTCTTTATGACACCGATATGACCTTTCTCGGCTTCTACGGTGCAAACACCGTAACCGCATCTATCGGAAGCGTACTTTCAAACATTAAAAACCGAATTTTCCCCAACAATACAAAACTCGAAAACTCAGCTAAAAGACTTCCCTTTAGCTTTGTTGACCTTGCCATTGATAAAAATGGCTTTATCTACACAAGCACAGGCTATACCGACAACCTTAGAAAAGGACAGGTAAGAAAGCTTGGCCCCGGTCTTGGAAACAACATTCTCGGCTCGGATGATATTAGCTTTGTAGATACTAAAATCAACAAAACCTATAACAGCGGTGCCGTATCAAAGCAGGATATCTTTGATATTGAGGTAGACGACAACGGCTTCGTTTACGGACTTGAATCGGCTTTCGGTAAGGTTTTTGTATACGACCCCTCCTGCCGTATTCTTTCGGTTTTCGGCGGCGGTATGGGATTCGGCAGTCAGCTTGGCAACTTCGTTACCGTTTCTGCACTTGCTATTAAAGAGGGCGGAAACGAGGTCCTTGTTGCCGACAGTGCAACAGGCAGAATTACCGTTTTCAAAATTACAGAATTTGGCAAAAAGGTTAAAAACCTCATTGCCCTTACCATAAAGGGCGACTACGAGGGAGCAAAGCCCGGTTGGGAAGAGGTTATCAGCATAGACAATAATTTCCAGCCGGCCTACGGTGCACTTGCACGTGCATATATTAACGACGGCGACTATGATACCGCATTAGAGCTTGCAAGAAAGGGCTACGACAGAGACACCTATGCCATAGCCTTTGAATACAAGAGAAATGAAATAATAAACGATAACTTCGTGCTTATCTTCATCATCCTTGCAGCAGTAATTGTTGCCTTTATCGTATTCCTTGTTATTTCTTCAAAGAAGAAGATAAAGCTTGTTAAAAACAAACAGCTAAGTCTTATGTTCTCGGTGCTTCTCCATCCGTCAGACGCCTTCACCGAAATTAAGGAAAAGCGTCAGGGCTCCCTTTGGCTTTGCTTTGCATCTGTGATTATCTTCTATGTTGTAACAATTCTCCAAACCTTAGAGGGCGGCTTCCTCTTTACTGTTTATGACGTTTCCACCTTTAACTCAATCTGGCTCTTTATTAAAACCTCGGGTCTGGTTGTTTTATGGGTAATTGCAAACTGGATGGTATGCACACTGCTTGGCGGCCGCGGCAGATTTAATGAAATAGCAATTGTTACTTGCTACAGCCTACAGCCCCTGATTATCGAACGCATAATCAGAGTTTTCCTCACAAATATACTGCTTCCAAGCGAAGCCAGTTTCTTAACCATTTTAGAGGCAATTGCAACACTTTACTTCATACTGCTTATGATAATCGGACTTCTAAAAATTCACGATTTCAGTATGGCAAGACTTATAGGCACAAGTGCCCTGTCACTTGCAGGCGTTGCGGCAATTGTATTTCTCGCAATTACAATAGTAATTCTCGTTCAGCAATTCGGCGGATTCATCGTTACCGTTGTGTCCGAAATACTCACCCTATAAGGAGGTAAAACGGCATGTTTAAAAAATTACTTTGCAGTGTTTGCTGTTTTGCACTCTGTTTATCTCTGGCGGCTTGTACAACAGGGTTTGACTCTCTTTTATATGAAGAGATTACAGGCTCGGATTATCCTGCAGATAATCTTGTTGCC
>JAGBUU010000075.1 GCA_017630655.1 Clostridia bacterium | reverse complement strand
CTACTATCCACTTTTTAGAATCTCTGTCCATTTCAATTGCACCCTGTGGGCAAGCAGAAGCGCAAAGACCACAGTAAACACAAGCTGAAAGGTCAGCCTTGGGTAAGTCATCAATATCATAGGGAGCAAGAGCAGTATCATTTTTGGTCTGGTCAGCGCCCATCTCTAAACACTTCTTGGGACATTTTTCGGTGCAAAGACCGCAGGAAACGCAAAGGGTCTCATCAAGTTTCCAGGATTTAGATGCTCTGTCAACCGAGAGTGCTCCCTGAGGACAGTTTTTAGCGCAAAGTCCGCAATATACACACTTATCAAGGTCGCAGTTCGGCATAGAAGCGCCCTTTTCTTCGCTTGTTTCGGCACCTGCCTTGGTAAAGGTGTCGACAGTCTTTGTTGTGCTGGGTTCGGTGTAGTTAACATCGGTAGAAAGCACCTTCTTGGGACAGCCAACTACACAGTTTTCACACTGTACGCAGCCCATACGGTCGATAGACCATGTGCCTTTATTTCTGTCAACCTTAATTGCGGCAGAGGGGCACTTCTTTTCGCAAAGACCGCAGAAAATACAGTTATCAATATCGATAACAATACTACCTCTTGTGCGTTCGGGAAACTCTCTTTTATTATAGGGGTATCCGTATGTGGCGGGATTTTTAAAGAGTGATTTTAAAACACCGCCTGTGAAAGAACCGTATTTGTTCATAACATTTCCCCCTTATCTTTCGGTACAACTTACGCAGGGGTCGATAGTAAGAACAAGAATCGGCACGTCTGCAAAGTCGCAACCCTCGAGAATTTTAACGAGGGAGGGGATGTTAGCAAAGGTTGGAGTACGAACTCGTGCTCTGTTTAAGAACTGAGTTCCGTCGCCTCTAAAGTAGAATACGGCTTCGCCTCTGGGCTGCTCAAGTCGTACAAAAGCTTCGCCGTTGGGATTGCCCTTAACGTCAACGGCAACGGGACCCTCGGGAATCTTCGCAACAGCCTGACGAATAATATTAAAGGATTGGAAGATTTCGCCTATACGAACTTCGCAACGAGCAAAGCTATCGCAGTCCTTACCTGTGATAATATCAAAATCAATATCGCCGTAAGCGGCATATCCAAGTTTTCTTGTATCGGCCTCAATGCCTGCGGCTCTCATCATAGGACCAACGGCGCCGTTTAAAATAGCGTCTTCTTTGGTAAGAATACCAACCCCTTTAAGACGGTTAGCAACGGTATAATCCTTTAAGAATACGTTTGTAAGGCTTCGAACTTCCTCTTCCATTTTGTCGAACATATCAACAAAGGTGCGAAGCATAGAGTTGTCCATATCCTTAAGTACGCCGCCAATCTTGTTAACCGAGAAAATAACGCGTCCGCCGGTTGAAGCCTCGAACATATCGAGAATGGTTTCTCTCATTCTCCAGCAGTGCATAAAGAGACTTTCAAAACCGAAAGCATCGGCTAAAAGGCCGAGCCATAAAAGATGGCTGTGAAGTCTGGACATTTCGCACCAGATAGTACGAAGATACTTTGCTCTGTCGGGTATCTCTACGTCCATAATACGCTCAATGCCCTCTGCATAGCCCATTCCGTGCATAAAGGAACAGATACCGCAGATGCGCTCGATAACGTACATATAGTCGTGGAAATTACGCTTTTCAACTAACTTTTCAAGTCCTCTGTGAACGAAACCAATAGAGGGGATAGCCTCTACAACCTTTTCGTCTTCGAGCACAAGGTCAAGGTGAATCGGCTCGGGAAGAACCGGATGCTGAGGGCCAAAAGGCACAATACTTCTTTTACTCATAATTTGGTTCCTCCTTACTTAAACGGTGTTTCGACTGCAATGTCGTAAAGTTTGTTCTTATAGTCAAGTGCAATATACTTAATCTTTATTCCGAAAAGCTCGCTCATCTCGTTTTCGTAGAGGAAAGCGTTGGGGAATATCGCGGTGATACTCTCAATCTCGGCGGTTTCACTAATAGAAACCTTGTAGTTTTTGAAGAGACCGTCTAAAACGTAGGAATAAAGAAGGTCGTATCCGTCCTTTGTTCTTACAGAACAAATTTGAGAAAGGCGCGCGCCCTTATTTCTGAGGGAATGGGCCTTAATTGTAATCTGTTCGGGAGAAAGAATTTTAAGCTCGTAGTTTTCTCTCATTATTTGTCACACACCTTTCTTTTTTTTGGCTTCCTTGAAAGCCTTTTGCTTTTCGTCTAAAACGCCGAGAGCCTTAACAACGCCGTCGATAATTGCTTCGGGACGTGCGGCGCAACCGGGAACGTAAACGTCAACCGGAATTGCCTTGTCAACGCCGCCGATAATGTTGTATGCGTCTTTAAAAACGCCGCCGTTACAGGCGCATATTCCGACCGCGACTACAACCTTAGGTTCGGGCATCTGGTCGTAAAGCTGCTTAACAACAGCTTTATTTTTCTCGTTAATACCGCCGGTAACAAGAAAGATATCGGCGTGCTTGGGGTTACCTGTGTTTATAATGCCGAAACGTTCAACGTCGTAAACAGGGGTAAGACAAGCAAGAACTTCTATATCACATCCGTTACAGCTTGAGCCGTCGTAATGGAGAAGCCAGGGTGATTTTGTAATTTTAGCCATATCGTTGTCCTCCCTTAGAAAATATACTCTAAAACAAGTAGGTTAAGACCGCCGCAAACGATTGTTACGCCCCAAGCGAGCTTTACCATAAGTTCCCACTTAACGCGCGCACTTACGTTGTCGATGATTGTTTCAATGAAATAAACCAGAGCGGCCGCACCGACGGCAAGAGGGATACTCCACCAATCGTTTGAGAGGAAGAATAAAGCAACAACACCGAGTAAGAAGGTGTTTTCGTACCAGTGAGCAATCTCTATCATACCAAGGTTTCTACCCGACAAGTCGGTGGTAACTCCCTTAACAAGCTCCTGGTGAGCGTGGTGTGAGGTAGAAATATCAAAGGGCGATTTTCTGAACTTAATTGTAAGAATAAAGAGGAATCCAAGGAAGATACCGGGAAGGTATACAATGGAAGGAAGATCGCCCGTTGCAATATCAATAATCTTAAAACTGCCTTCGCCGCCATTCATTATCTGAGTCGACATATAAAAACCAACGGCGGTAATAAGCACCATAGGTTCGTAGGCGAGCATCTGCATCATTTCACGCTGTGCGCCCATTGTAGACATTGCCGAGTTCGAAGAGGTAGCAGCAAAAACAAGGAACATAGCGGCGGTTGAAAGGGCGAGGAAAACAAGAAGAATGTCAACGCCGGCAAAGAAAAGCACGCCTGTGAACACAATGAGAAGTAAAAAACTGAATGCGATTACAAACTGTCCATGATTTAGAGCCAAGGTTTCTTTAGAGAAAAGCTTGGCAACGTCATAGAAGGGCTGGAGAACCGAAGGACCGCGTCTGCCTTGAAGACGGGCAGAGAGTTTACGGTCAATACCTGCAAGAAGTCCTGCAACAATACCGCCTAATATAAGGTAGATAACAGCGCTTATAATTCTATAAACTAACATTACAGAACACCTCCTATTGTAAGTACTGCGCCGATGATAAGTCCTGCTGCAGCAATAGCGGTTGCGACGTTCATCAGGCGGTCGGTACCGATCATATCGGAAAGGTACCAGTTAGCGTGATACATTGTGCGCTCCTCGTCGAATGCGCCGACGTAGTGACGTTCGTCGCCTGTGTCAATACCCGACATATAAACCGAGGTTTGCTTGGTTTTAACAAGACGGGTGATAACAAATCCTGCAACAATTACAAGGGCAAGAATGATTATCATAAGAACAAGGATGAAAAGGTTTTCGTCCGAAAGAACGGGCTTGAAATTATCAATGCCGTAAAGTGAATTTACTATAGGATTAACAAGACTGTTTGATAAGAAGGGGAACACAAGGCAGAGGGCAACCATCATAACGGTGTGGCCGCCGATGGATATCCACTGGTCAAGACTTGTGGTGTCCTTTCTTCTGATGGTCGGACGGGCATAAGCCAAAAGTTTACTAATCCACTTTGTCCAATAGAACAAGGTAGTAGCCGAGCCGAATGCAAGAAGAAGTACAAGGATAATGTTTCCTGCATCAACGAAGGCCTGAAGTGCGCTCCATTTAGAAATAAGCATACCAAAGGGTGCAAGGTACATTCCCGCAATACCAATTGTCATGGCAATAGCAAGGGCGGGGTATCTCTTGATAAGGCCGTGCATATCCTCAATATTGCGGCTACCTGTTGTATGCTCAACCGAGCCGACAGTCTGGAAGAGCAGAGATTTGGATACGCAGTGGAACATCATAAGGAATATTGCAGCCCAAATGGTCTCGTCAATGCCGACGCCGCAGCAGGCAACGATAAGGCCAAGGTTAGAAATTGTAGAGTAGGCAAGAACCTTTTTGCCGTCGGTGTGTATAATTGCACGGATAGATGCAACAAAGAAGGTGAAACCACCTATAAGGGCAACGGTAAGACCGACAAGATTTCCTGTCATAGCGGGGGCTATACGGATAAGTAGATATATACCGGCTTTAACCATTGTTGCCGAGTGTAAAAGTGCGGAAGAGGGGGTGGGAGCCACCATTGCACCCATAAGCCAGCGAGAAAAAGGAAGCTGAGCCGACTTAGTAAGAGCCGCAAGAGCAAGGCAGATAAGAGGGATTACTATTACAGGGTCTTTTGATGCAACAAGGTCGGCAAGGTTAAAGATGTGAAGTTTAAGTGCTGCATAGCCTATAGCAATAGCAAAGCCTACACCGCCAAGGAGATTCATCCAAAGGGCACGGAAGGAGTTATCAACCGCTTCTTTTGTTTTGGTGTATCCAATAAGTAAGAAGGAAACAACCGAGGTGATTTCCCAGAAGAAATACATCCAGATAAGGTTAGCCGAGAAAACTATGCCGAACATTGCACCAAGGAAAACAAAAAGCATAGCACAGAAGAAGGAACGTCTGTCCTTAACTTCGGCTCCGTGGTGATGGTGATAGTCTTTAAGGTAGCCTACCGCATAAACGCAAATAAGACCGCCGACAACAGCTATCATAAGGCAAAGAATCAAGGTTAGATTATCACAGAAAAGATACTCGTTTACTGCATGTGCATTGCCTGAAAGCTCGAGCCAAGCAACAAAGCAGGTCTGCACAATTGAAAGAAGTGCTGCGTAGTATTTTTTATACTTGAAACTGAGGTATGTAATTATACCCATAAGTATAAATTCAACAATCAGCATACCGTAGTTAACGGTGCCAATAATGTCAAAGCCACCCAGCATAAAATCGGTTGGGATAAAGCTTTGTTCCTTGCCAAAATTAAGTACAGCAAAAATAATTGTTGCTGTAATAATGGCGGCACTGCTTATGTATACAGAGATTTTGCGAACGGTATTGTTCTTAACAAAAGCCTGTACTATAGCAGCAAGGAAAGGAAAAATGATTAAGAGCGCAATGTAAAGTTCCATAGCCATACCTTTCTTTAATGAGTACATTAATAGGAGGAGTCCCTATTAACGCATTATAATATTATTTATATATATGATACGATTTTTCGCGAAAAATGTCAACATACTAAACATATAATATTGATATTTTTTTAACAAACGTTTTTGTATGTTTTGACAACAAAAAAAGGAAGGGTTGACCCTTCCTTTTAATAATCTTTCATTTTTCTAATATACCTAAAGGTTTCTGCTTCACCTTTATCCTTTAGCATAATGAGCAGTTGCTCAAGTTTTTCTGCCGTTTCTTTATGCATCTTATCTCCCGCTCTGCCATATCTGAAATAATCAATAGGATGTGAGTCGGTATACTTCTCGCCCTGATATATTTTGCTTGCGGCAACGCGGTCGCAAAACATTTCCTTAAAAAATACCGTCGGCATTTTAACAGGCTCATACATTTTAGTTTCAGGATTTACATCGGTCCAATATTCAAAGTGGTGGCGGTTTCGGCCTTTGTGGTGCATCCAAGCCTTGGAATAGCCGAAAAGGTCACGCTCCTTCTCGTTGGGGCTTCGTGTACCTTGGTAATATTTAATTCCAGGTATAAATTCGGTGGGGGAAAATTTCGAAAGGTCGTGCAGAAGTCCTCTCCAAAATATTCCTGCCTTAAAACAGTGAAGCAAAACAGTATGGCGGTGCTTTAAAATAACCGACAAATGTTTAATAGGATGTATCATAATCTAAGCCTTTATATCAAAAATTTCTTTAAGGACTGCAAGCTTAGCCTCGGCATCTGCCTTATTTTCACCGCGAACACAGTAATAAACCTTGCACTTAGGCTCGGTGCCCGAGGGTCTTACCGCAACAAAACTTCCGTCTTCAAGTGTATATCTTAAAACATTTGAGGGCACGAAGTCTTTGGGAGGATTATTTAGGTAGTCCTCGACGGCTACAACCTTTATTCCTGCCGCCTCGCTAATCGGGTTTGCTCTCATCTCTTCAAGCAAAGCGTTCATCTTTTCATTGCCGTCAGCTCCTTTGAAAGCGGCCGAAGACTGTGTATCAAGATAGTAGCCTAATTTATCCGACAATTCGTCCAACACGTCAACAAGGGTCTTGCCTTGTTTTTTATAATAATCGGCGGCTTCGCAGAACATAAGGGAGGCCTGAACAGCGTCCTTGTCTCTTGCAAAATCACCTATAAGGCAACCGTAACTTTCCTCGTAGCCGAAGACGTATTGTTTATCGCCCAAAGCGTTGTGGTTTTTAATCTTATCACCGATAAACTTAAAGCCTGTAAGGGTCTTTTCGACACTAACGCCAAAAGACTCGGCAACCTTGTCACCAAGGGTAGAGGTTACAATGGTGTTTATCATAACGGGGTTTTCGGGCATTGTACCTTGCTCGGTCATACGTGTAAGTACATAATTAAGCAAAATAGCGCCGGACTGATTTCCTGTAATAAGACGGTAATCGCCGTTACAGTTTATAACTGCACCGAGACGGTCGCAGTCGGGGTCGGTTGCAATGGCAATATCAGCATTGTGTTCCTTCATAAGTTCAATAGCGGCCTCGTAAGCGGCGGGAACCTCGGGGTTGGGGCTTTTTGTGCCTGAAAAATCGGGGTCGGGGTCACACTGGGATAAGACGGGTAACACCATATATCCCGCCTCATCTAAAACATCGCGAACAGGGATATTACCTGTCCCGTGCTGAGGCGTATAAACAACCTTTACATTGCGTTCACAATCGGGGTCAAACTGTAGGGAAAGAACCTCTTCATAGTATGTTTCGTCAATATCTTCGCCAACTATTTCAACAAGGTCGCCTGCTTCTTCTAAAGAAAGGAACTTAACCTTAAGTTCGTCATCAACAGCGTTTACAAATTCGGTTACTTCATCCGCAAGACAGGGAATAAGCTGACAACCGTTTTCATCATATAACTTATAGCCGTTATATTCGGGCGGGTTGTGAGAGGCAGTTATAACAACACCGCCGAAGCAACCAAGATATCTTACCGAAAAGGAGAGCTCGGGGGTTGTTCTAAGACTCTCAAAGAGATAAGCCTTAATACCGTTTGCTGCAAGCACGCCTGCCGTAACTTCGGCAAATTCTCTGCTCATTCTGCGGTTGTCGTGGGCAATAACAATACCGTCGGCCTTGGCCTTTTCGCCTTTAGAACAAATATAATCGGCAAAGCCCTTTGATGCTTTTGCAACGGTATAAATATTCATTCGGTTGCTACCTGCACCTATAACGCCGCGAAGACCTGCGGTGCCAAACTCCAAATCTTTGTAAAAACGGTCCTGAATCTCGGATTCATTTCCGCAAAGAGCCTTAAGCTCCTCAGCTGTTTTAGCATCAGAGTTTTCTATCCAATGGTGATATTTTTTCATAAAATCCATACAATTCACCTCGAAAATTTTTTATCGTACCTATTATAACAAAGAAAACAGGAATTTACAATAGGTTTATCGGCATTTTTCTTCGACAAACCAACGGCTGTACTCAAGAAATAAAAATGTATCCACCCTGTTTATGCGGCAGGTATAACGGATACCCGCCCCTCCTGCCTTAAGGGAAGCCGCAGGTCGTATGTCAAGAACCTTATCAATAAAAAAGGTGGAGCCGTCATCCCATAAGATTTTAAGGGGAATAATCTTGCCCTCTGCAGTAAATCGAGCAGTTACCTCAACGTAGGTTTTTCTGTATTCCATTAAAGTCTAAACCATCCTTCAGGGTGTATTTTATGGTCTTCGTATGGGTCAAAATCGGTTAAATTAATATCGGTAAGTTGTGATGCTTTTCTTATACAGTCGCTGCCAAATCGACCTTTAAGACAGTCAACTGTTTTTTCTAACTTTTCATAGCGGATATTTTGT
>JAGBUU010000074.1 GCA_017630655.1 Clostridia bacterium | reverse complement strand
GTTCTTGTGTTTAGTTTTTCTGCTTGTGGTATTGAGGAAAAGCCGACAAGTAATACGGAAACGTTAAGCAATACAGAAACATCGGGCAATACAGAAACATCGGGCAAGACAGAAACATCTAGTAAGACGAACAGCGATTCATCATCAAATTCAGTATCATTAAACGAAACGCCTTTTGACAGCAGTACACAAAATCCCAACATCGACAGTGATGTGTCATCGTCAAATAATACTGAAACAAGTAGTTCAAAATCATATCAAATTTTGCCTGGAATAACAGATATGACACAAGAAGAATTAAGACCTAATTTTTGGTTGGGAAACAATAAAAAACTTTCGGATGATGTTCTTGTTGTTATATTATTTATTGATGATAATGAGAGCCATTGGGAAAAACAAGAAATTGATGATTTTACAGAAACAGCCATTAAACCGGCGTTAGCTTTTCTTGAAGATGAAGCAAAAAAACACAACAATAACCTGAAATTCAAAATTGAAAGCTTATCAAAATATAATACAAACAAGTCTTTAAAATATGATGGTACGGTGAATAAAAATTTAAATGTGGGCGGTTCTTCAAAGGATGTATTAGACCAAGCTGCACAAAAATTAGGGTTTGAGAATAACTGGGATATATATTCTTATTATAAAAATCAACAGGGAGAAAATGATTTGATTTTTTTGAATCTGCTAAATAAAGACGGTATCTCGTATGCACGAAATTGCAATTCTATCGGATATGCAGCTTATGCTGAGCATGCCGTTATCTTTAGAAGATATTTAGGTGAGGCAGTTCAAAAAGACAGGGCATCGACAGTTGCACATGAAATATTACATCTCTTTGGTGCAGAAGATATGTATACAACATTTAGCAGAGAGTTATTAGCGACACAATTTTATTATAATGATATAATGCTGCTTTCACCGGATTTATCTATATTAACATACTCTGTAGGAGATTTAACAGCGTACTCAGTTGGTTGGCATAATATACCACCGGAACTATGTTATAATGAGTTGTGGTGGCAATGAGAACAGTAGTACAATTGTTATGTGAAATTTCATAAAAAACTTCTTGTGGGTGAGAATAAAATGTTTCTAAAGCCAATAGGATGTGGCTTAAAGAGTAAAAATTGAAAAATCCTCGGTTTTTGACCAGTTCTTTTTCGGACACGAATGACAAAAATCCCGTTCACGTAAGTGGGCAGGATTTTTACTTCTTACTTATTACCTCTTCACTCTTACCTCAGCCAAAAACCTTGCGAAGATTTTTGGAAAGTAATAAGTAATAGGTAATAAGTAATAAGTTCGGTGTGGCTTCGCCACGAATTATAAAAACAACGCTCACGCATTGATTTATTTCCACTTTTATGCTATACTACACCCAAGGAGTGATAATGTGAAATTTCAATTTAATGTAAAAGTTAACGACCAAGATTATTTAGACTATAATACCTTTTGGATGATTAGGTCGCCTTATGGCAAAAAACAAATTAAAACTTTTAGAATAACAATTGCTGTTATATTTGCAATATTTATTTCGATTTCTTTGTTTAGTGGTGGTTTTTCAATTGAATCTATTATAGGTATTATTCCTATGTTAATTGTTTTATCACTTACTCAAATTTTTTTAACCAGATTTTTTTCATGGTCGTTGAAAGGTACCGTTAAAAATTTGAAGAAAAGCGGAAAAATGGGGTATTCGCCCGAGTCTATTATTGAGTTCTATGAAGAAAGTTTCATAGAAACTACACCTGAAAACAAAACCGAACATAAGTATTCTGCAGTAGAACGAATAAGCATTATTGAAAATAAAATGATTTATATTCATATCAATAATGTTATGTCATACATGTTGCCGTTATCTTCTTTTGAGTCAAAAGAGCAATATGATAGTTTCTTTGAATTTATTAAAACAAAATGTGTAAATATTGATATTTATTAAGAAAATCAGGTTTTTAGACCGGTTCCATTTTGAGTGTCGGTCCCCAAAAAGACAAGTCGAAAGACTTGTCTTTTTTTATCCAATCCGAAGGATTGGTATGTAATCTCGCGTAAGCGAGGATGTAATCCGTTTGCCTTGCAAACGGTATGTTATCAAGTCGCAAGACTTGTATTTTCCATCTTCGGATTGATTACATACATCACTTCGTGATGATTACATACCGACTTCGTCGGATTACATACAGTGCTCCGCATTGATTTATTTTCGCTTTTATGCTATACTACACGTAGGCGGTGATTTTGTGAAGTGCTTGAAAAGGTTATTTAATAAAAATAGAGAATTAGATGTTAAACCTATACCTCCAATGCCTTCTTGGGATAAGATAGTTGAATTACTATATGATAAAAATTTGGATTCGTTTTGTGATGAAGTAATAAGTGTTCTTTATTCCAAAGACAATGCAATGCGTTATGTAGTTCTTAAAGACGAAAAAGGGATTTTCACATATCATTTAGAAACAATTTATCAATTTGATGAGGATGAGTGGAAATACATTTGTTCTTATGATGATGCACTTCCTGCTATGTGGGAGTCACATTTGGGCAGTTGTGGATGTTCTCGCTTTGCAAACGAGGAAGATTTAATGAATGATTTAGAATCCCAACCTGAATATAAGCAGTATTTTATATAGAATAAAGGAAATCTTCGGTTTTTGACCAGTTCTTTTTTGGACACGAGAGACAGAAAAAGAAAAGACACGCGAGAGCGTGTCTTTTCTTTTTCAACTAAATCCGTCCTTACGGACGGGATAAATCCATCTTCGATGGGTGAAATCACTTCGTGGTGAAATCCGACTTCGTCGGGTTAGCGGACGGATTTAATTTCACATTTTGCGACAGCAAAATATTTCACCAAAGGCGTAAGCCTTTGATTTCACCGTGAGCAGAGCGAACGATTTCACTTCCACTTGCGACCTTGCTGCTTTTATGCTATAATAAACCCAAGGCGGTGAATAAAATGCCAAGAAATAACAAAAATTTTGTTGCAAAAGACATAGATGGTAAGAAAATAAGAGAACAATACTTTGATGGCTTGATTATAGGATTATGTATCTTTGCAATTTGTTATATAATTTTTTGTTTATTCGATATTGAAAACTTTAAAAATAATTTTCTCAATATAGTTATTGTTATTACTTGTTTTTCACCATTCATATTATTGGCAATCTTGAACAGGTTTGTTTTTGGAAAAATATTATGTGTTTTAAATGAAGAAAAAATATATTATTTTAGTGCTGAAACAAGAATAAATTCAAGACATAACAAAACTAATGGATATATCGAGTATGATGAAATTGAAACTGTTGAATACATACCGCCCAGACTTGGGGTAGGTGCAAAACGGTTATCAAGAGTTATAATTTCCGGAGAAAATTTTGAAATTACCATTTGGAACGCAAACCGCAGTTTAGTTAAAGAAATTAATAAGAGAAAATAAATAAAATCTCGGTTTTTAGCCAGTTCTTTTTCGGACACGAATGACAAAAAATAAAGCACTTCTTCGGAAGTGCTTTATTTTTATCCAATCCGAAGGATTGGTATGTAATCGCCGTTAGGCGTATGTAATCATTTCGCTTTGCGAAATGTATGTCATCAAGTCGCAAGACTTGTATTTTCCATCTTCGGATTGATTACATACCACCTACGGTGGATTACATACATTTCTTCGAAATGATTACATCCAACACTTCGTGTTGATTTCATACAATGCTCCGCATTGATTTATTGCCGCTTTTATGCTATAATACACTCAAGGCGGTGATTAGATGAAAAAAATCTCTTTATTTTTAATGAGTATTGCTTTGATTTTGGTTTTATGTTCTTGTGGTCAAAAAAACACTTTTGTAGAAGGTAATCTTTTATATGATTTAGGTGCAAAATCATTTGATGATATAGAAAAGGTTGAGTTTATATATGAAGAATATGAAGGCTATTATTCCGACAAACTTGAAATAACTGAAAATGAAGATATTCAAATGCTGTGCAGTTATATTTATTCTTTGGATTATCCAAACGATAAGTTGCATGAAATTTATGTATTTCCATCCAATAGTTTTTATGTGACTATTGGTGATGTAGAGTATCGGTTGTTTTTAGGAGAAGATGGAAATTTAACTACTGTTCCAAACAATGATTTAAATAAAGCCTGTACATACAAAGCGGAAAATGGAAAAGAGTTCACTAATGATGTTTGTGAACAGTTAATCAAAAAGTATAAGTAACAGTCGTAAAGAAAATCAGGTTTTTAGACCGGTTCTATTTTGAGTGTCGGTCCCAAAGCCCCAAGGACGAAAGTTCTTGGGGCTTACTTCTTACCTATTACCTCTTCGCTCTTACCTAGACCAAAACTCCGCGGGATTTTTGGAAAGTAATAAGTAATAGGTAAGAAGTAATAAGTATTGCGACTTAGTCGCTTTTATGCTATAATACACCTAAAGGTCGGTGATTGTTTTGGCTAGTGAAATCATATTACTTATTATCGAATGGATTGGTACAGTTTCCTTTGCAACCTCAGGTGCACTTGTTGCTATTCGCCACAGCTTAGACCTTTTCGGCGTGCTTACTGTCGGCACTATAACAGCGGTTGGCGGGGGAATAATGCGGGATGTTATGGTTGGTAATATTCCGCCCAAAATCTTCTCGAATCCGCTTGTTTTAATTGTTTCTGTTCTTATATCTCTCTTAGTTTTCCTTATTGCCTATTTTTACAGAAATAAGTTCGAAAAACTAAGCGAAAAAATCGATGCTATAAACATTGTTTTCGACGCATTAGGTCTTGCCGCATTTTCAATAGCCGGTGTAGAGGCAGCTTACCTCGCTCTGCCCGACTCAGGCCCCATTTTACCTATAGTTATGGGCGTTTTCACAGGTGTTGGCGGCGGAGTTTTAAGGGATGTTTTAGTTAACGAAAAGCCCTATATCTTAACAAAGCATATCTATGCCGTTGTATCGGTGCTTGGATGCACTTTTTACTACCTGCTCGGCATCTATCTTGGATACATTGTTTTCGCAACCTTCTTTGTACTCATCTTCACCGTTACCATGCGTATGATAGCCGCAAAATACCGCTGGAAACTACCCCGAATTGAATTTAACGACAAATAAACAAAACCCGTGATTTAATCACGGGTTTTTCTATATTCACTCGGGGAGCAACCGTATTTTTTAGAGAAGGCTTTTGAGAAGTAGTTTTGTTCTGAAAATCCGCATTCTGCGGCAACCTCTTTAACCGATAATCTGCCGTTTTTAAGGTGCTCGGCCGCCTTTTTAAGCCTTATATCCATAAGTGCACTCATTATGGTTGTACCGAATTCTTTCTTAAAGCATTTAACGAGCATAGACTGACTGCAGGAAAATTTATTTGCGAGTATATCAAGAGTTATTTTTGAGGCGTAATTTTGCTTTATGTATTTCATAACAAGCTCTGCCTGACTTTCGCCTGCATCAAACGAACTGTTTGTTTGGGTAACATACTCGGCTATAACCCTCATTATAAGAATATAAGAATTAAAAAGCTCCTGGGGAACCTCTCTGATGCTGTTAAAAATCTCCCACACTTTTTCTTCATCGGCAACAACACGCACAAGCGACTGCGTTAGCCGTTTGGAATATTTGTTTTTGTCATCGCAAACCTGTCCCATCATTAAATAGCCCGCAAGTATTCCGTAATGGTAAATAGGAGCCACCGCCTCAAAAAGTCCATGCACACATCTGTAAACTTCAATTTCACCCGTGGACTTAACCTTTAAAAAGGCAAGTCTATCATTTTTAATACACTCTTTTTTGTTGTTTATATCTGTTTGAATCATTGAACAGTAGGGAGATAGATTTTCGGGGTATGCATATATTTCATTGAACTCGGTATCATGTATAGAGATACGAAAGCCCGAAATTTTATAAAACTGCTTTAATATATTGTTAATTTCTAGTGAATTTGTCATAGTTTTTCTCCGAACTTCTATACTTTATGATAATTATATCATATTTTACTAAAAAATACAGTATTTTTTATAGAAAAATTTCTCAAAAATTTATACAATAGACATAGAAATAAAATTTGGGGGAATTTTAATGCGAATTATACCAATTGACAAAACACTGAAAGCTTTTTCTGCTTTTGATACCGACGTAACAGTAGTAGGCTGTGCACCTTATGGAAACGGTCATATAAACGACACCTTCCTTGTAACAGGTGACACAAAGCGCTTCATTTTACAGTCTATCAATTCAAACGTATTTAAAAAGCCTGAAGAGGTAATGCATAACATATCTTTGGTTACCTCCTTCTTAAAGTCTCAGACCGATGACGAGAGAAGGGTATTAAATCTTGTTAACACAAAGGATGGCAAACCCTTTTATAAGGATGAAGATGGCAGATATTGGAGACTTTACGATTTCGTAGAAAGCTCACTCAGCCTTGACCTTCCCGAAACCACCGAGGATTTCTATCAGTCGGCTATTGCTTTTGGTGAGTTCCAGAAGCTTCTCAATGATTTCCCTGTAGAAAAGCTTTATGAAACAATACCCGATTTCCATAACACACCCGACCGCTACAGAAAGTTCAAAGAGGCTGTGGAAAAGGACGTTTGCGGCAGAGCTGCATCGGTACAGGAAGAAATCAAATTTGTAAACGACAGAGCAGATTTCTATTCGGTGCTTTTCGACAACAACAAAGAGGGTAAACTTCCTCTTCGAGTTACACATAACGATACCAAGATTAACAACGTTATGCTCGACCTTGAGACCCGCACCGCACTTTGCGTTATAGACCTTGATACAATTATGCCCGGCTTCTCGGTAAATGACTTTGGCGATTCTATCCGTTTCGGCGCTTCTACCGCAGCCGAGGACGAAAAAGATCTCAGCAAAGTAGAGATGGATATCAACCTTTTCGAAACCTATGCAAAGGGCTTCATCAAGGGTTGCGGAGGACTTTTAACCAAGGACGAAATTATGCTTATGCCCGAGGGTGCAAAAATGATGACCATCGAGTGCGGTATGAGATTCTTAACCGACTATCTAGAAGGCGATACATACTTTAAAACTAAATATGCAGACCATAACCTTGACCGCTGCCATACACAGTTTAAGCTTGTAGCAGATATGGAAAGCAAATGGGATGCAATGAAGAAAATCGTTGAAACCGTTTAACGATTAATAGAATTTGTTTTTGGGGGGATTAGATGAAAGCAATTATTAATGGTAAAATTATTCTAAAAGACCGTATAGTAGAGGGCTCTGCTCTGCTCTATTCGGACGTTATCGAGGGTATTGTTCCCACAGAAAACGTTCCCCAAGATGCAGAGGTTATCGATGCCAATGGCGGCTACGTTTCGCCCGGACTAATTGACCTACATATTCACGGCTACCTTGGAAAAGACGTTTGTGACGGCGAAGAAGAAAGCATTAGAACAATCTCTGAGGGTATTGTTAAAAACGGCGTTACAGGATATCTTCCTACTACTATGACGGTAGATATGAAGGTAATAAAGAAGGCGCTTGAGGTTTGCCGCAGTCTTAAAGAGGAAAGCAAAAACTGGAAGGGAAGCGAAATTTTAGGCTGTCACGCCGAGGGCCCCTTCATTAGCGAGAGCAAAAAAGGTGCTCAGGATGCGAAATATATTCTCAAACCCGATGCCGCTTTTGTTAAGGAATATTCCGACATTATAAAGACAATCACACTTGCACCCGAAACCGACGAAAACGATTTTGCCGCAATCCGTGAAATTTGCCGCGATACCGACGTAGTCGTTTCTATGGGTCACACCTCTGCCGATTACGAAACCGCAATGAAGAGTGTAAATGCAGGCGTTAAGCACGTAACCCACCTCTTTAATGCGATGACACCCCTTGCACACCGTGCACCCGGCGTTGTAACTGCAGCGCTTAATTCCGACGTAAGCGTTGAGCTTATTGTCGACACCTTCCACGTTGATAAGTGCTTCTACGATTTGCTCTGGAAGGTAAAGCAGAGAAAACTTTGCTTTATTACCGACTGTCTACCCGCAGGCGGACTGCCCTACGGTGAGTATACGCTTGGCGGTGCAAAGATTATCTATCGAGACATCGTTTGTCGCCTTGAAGACGGCACCGTTGCAGGAAGCGTACTTCACTTAAACCACGGCGTATGGAATGTTTACAAAAACTCTAACATACCGCTGTACGAATGTGTAAATTGCGCATCCTTAAATCCTGCTATGGCTATCGGTATTGCCGACCGCAAGGGTTCACTCGATATCGGTAAGGATGCCGACATCGTAATTACTGATGAAAACTTTGAAGTTAAGAAAACTATAATCAGAGGAGATACTAAATATGAAGCTTAAAGTTAATGCAAAACTCGACCCCAAGTTCCAGCCTCTTTCCCTCGTTTGCCGCGAAATGCGCGAAAACACCAAGGAAGACGGACAGGACATCGTTGTAGCTATTGAAAGAAACAAGGGCTATACCACTACCTACAAGACACGTATCTACAAGGACGGCACAGGTCACGATGAGGAAAACTTCCGTTTCATTGAAAGAATTGCTAAGTCTCTTCTTTGGGTTGCAGGCGGTTATAAGGTTATCATCGCAGGCAGTGAGGTTGTAGGCGCAAAGATTAAAGAAGCTTTCTCCTATGGCGGAATCCGTGATTTCGACGTCAAGTTTATGGAAAGAGTTTACGAGGAGAAGTTCGAGGTTATCGTATGCGCATACGAAGATGCTCCCAAGGATAAGTCTGCCGCT
Organism: Clostridia bacterium; assembly: GCA_017630655.1. Classification (GTDB taxonomy): domain Bacteria; phylum Bacillota; class Clostridia; order Oscillospirales; family Acutalibacteraceae; genus SFWF01. The sequence continues at coordinate 12,696 of JAGBUU010000074.1, read as the reverse complement.
GCTCCTATCGGTCGTCATTTAGACGGTTGCCGTATCGGTTTCGATGCCGGCGGAAGCGATAGAAAGGTTAGCGCTGTTATTAACGGCGAAAGCGTATATTCCGAAGAGGTTGTTTGGTTCCCCAAGATTAATTCCGACCCCAATTACCACTTTGAAGGCATTAAGGAAGCTATGAAGACTGCCGCTTCACATATGCCCCGCGTTGACGCTATCGGCGTTTCCTCTGCAGGCGTATACGTTGATAATCGCATAATGGTTGCTTCTCTCTTCTTAAAGGTTCCCGAGGAAGAGTTCGATTCTAAGGTTAAGAATATGTACTTAGACGTTGCAAAGGAAATCGGAGAAAATATTCCGATTGAGGTTGCAAACGATGGTGACGTTACCGCTCTTGCAGGCGCTATGGACCTGAACGATAATGCCGTTCTCGGTATCGCTATGGGTACAAGTGAGGCAGGCGGATACGTTGACCCCGACGGCAATATCACCGGTTGGCTCAATGAGCTTGCTTTTGTTCCTTGCGATTTCAATGAAGAGGCTATGGTCGACGAGTGGTCTGGCGACTACGGTTGCGGCGTTAAGTACTTCTCTCAGGACGGCGTAATTAAGTGCGCTCCTTGGGCAGGAATTGAGCTTGACGAGAGCCTTTCTCCCGCAGAAAAGCTTAAGGTTGTTCAGGGTCTTATGAAGGACGGCGACGAGAGAGCTGCCGCTATCTATGACACCATTGGTGCATACTTCGGCTATGCTATCGCTTACTATGCAGAGTTCTACGAGATTAAGCACGTTCTCATTATGGGTCGTGTTACTTCCGGAGAGGGCGGAGTTATTCTTCTCGAGCGCGCTCAGGAAGTTCTCGATAAGGAATTCCCCGAGCTTGCAAAGCAGATTACTCTCCATATCCCCGACGAGAATTCTCGCCGCGTTGGTCAGTCTGTGGCCGCTGCAAGCCTTCCCAAACTTGGCTAATTAAGTTAACTAAAACGCCCTCTAAGAGATTAGAGGGCGTGCTATATTGCACACATATGTATGGTGTAATATAAAACATAGGAGTGGTAGGGTGAAAAGAGAAAAACTTACTGTAGAGAATATTAAAGCCGACCTACGCAAAGAACTTAAAAATGGTTATATCAGGCTAATATCTACAACACTTATTTTTGTGGCTCTTGTGGCTCTGATTATTAGGATTGGTACAGAAAAATATATAGAGGCATCACTGGTAATTAGCCAAGTATTTTTTTGCTTTGCGGCTGCACTTCTTCTTTATGTTGTGATAATCCAGGCTATACAGGTTATAAGGTTACATAAAATATTTTATAATACTGATTATATAGTTACAGATAAACTGGTTGGTATGGAAATCGAGGAGCATTATAATCGTGTTACTATGGGAGTAGATGTAATTTACCACCTGCATTTTTCCAGTTACGGCAAATATACAATACCGCTGGAAAATTATAAGTGGAGTGAAATGTTCTCTATGTCAAATAAAGGCGTTTACAATTACTCCGAGTGTGATGATGAATTCTATTTGGTTTTATCTAAACCCCATACAGGTAAAATTCTTTTAGCATATAACACTAAGTTGTTTGAAATGAAATAACAAGGGCGGGAAGTTAATTCCTGCCCTTTAAATATTGCAAAACGGTTACAAAGAAGCCCCAAAACATTGACAAGGGCTTCATTTTTTTGGTAAAATAATATGAATTAAAATGGGTTAATGCCCCATTTGGATATGAGGTATATTATGATAAGAAGTATGACAGGCTTTGGCAGAGCCCAAGGCTTAGGTGCAGGACTAAACATTACGGTAGAACTTAAATCTGTAAATTCTCGCTATTTTGAGTTTTACTGTCGTTTACCTAAGGGTTATCTCTTCCTTGAAGATAAGCTGAAGGCATATACCGCCGAGCGTGTTTCCAGAGGCAAGGTGGAAATGTATGTGTCAATAGATTCGGGCAGTGACGATAATATAACGGTTGAACTTAACAAGGTTTATGCCGATGCCTATATTAAAGCCCTGAATACTTTATCTAAAGAGTATAAAATAGCAGGCAAGGTAACCGCGGCCGACTTTATAGGTAACGGTGATATGTTTAAGATTGTCCGCAGCCAAATTGATGAGGAGGCTGTAACTGAGGCTGTGCTAAAGGTAGCAGGAGAAGCAATTGATAAATTTCTTGCTATGAGGGAAATTGAGGGTGAAAAGCTTCACAGTGATGTAAAATTCCGTGCAGCCGAAATTCTTAAAAAGGTAGAATTCATCGAAAGCAAAACGCCCGAAACAGTAGAAGCCTACAGAGCAAGACTTGAGGCTCGTATAAAGGAACTTTTAGAGGGTGCCACTTACGACGAAAATAGAGTTATTGTGGAAACGGCCATTCTTGCCGATAAGGTTGCCGTTGATGAAGAAACTGTAAGGCTTAGAAGTCATATTGACCAGATGTTATCTATGCTGGCGCAGGGTGGAGCAGTAGGCCGCAAGCTTGATTTTATCGTTCAGGAAATGAACAGAGAAACCAATACCATCGGCTCCAAGTCCCAAAACCTTGAAATTGCACAGGTAGTTGTGGACATAAAATCAGAAATCGAAAAAATCAGAGAACAGATTCAGAACATCGAGTAGGTGAAATTTATGAAACTTATAAATATCGGCTTTGGTAATATGGTGTCGGTAGACCGTATCGTGTCAATAGTTAGCCCTGAGTCTGCACCGATTAAGCGTCTTATTCAGGAATCCAAAGAAAAGGGAACCTTAATTGACACTACCCACGGCAGACGTACCCGTGCAGTAATTATTACCGATAGTGACCTAATAGTTTTAACCTATCTTTACCCCGAAACAGTAGCAAACAGGGTTGAGGTGGATGATGACTTTAACGAGGAAGAGGTGGAAGACCATGAGTAATGGCCGTTTGGTTATTATATCGGGTCCTTCGGGCTCGGGTAAGGATACCATACTTAAACGGGTGCTTGAAATTCTTCCTGAGATAAAGTTTTCAATCTCCAGCATTACAAGACCTATGCGTCCAGGTGAGGTAGAGGGAGAGAAATACAACTTTGTTTCTAAAGAATACTTTGAAGATATGATTAAAAATGATATGCTTTTGGAATATAATAACTATGTAGGAAATTATTACGGAACACCAAAAGCCCCCGTTGAAAAGGTAATAAATGAGGGCGGGGAAATAATTTTAGAAATTGACGTTAACGGACAAAAAAATGTTAAAAGCCAGGTTGAATCCTCCCTTTCGGTATTTATAATGCCCCCGTCGGTTGAGGTGCTTAGAGAACGTCTTATAGGCCGCGGCACTGATTCGGCCGAGGTAATTGAAAAAAGAATGAAAACGGCAATTTTTGAAATGGAATGTGCAAAAAATTACGACTATATCGTCATTAACGACGATTTAGAAAAAGCGGTAGAGGACTTTGTTACCATAATAAAGGCTGACCGTATGAATATTCAAAGAAATAACAAAATTATAGATGAGGTGCTAGGAAAATGTTAAATCCCGCAATCGGAAAACTTATCAACAACTGCGACAACCGCTACAAGCTTGTAAAAGATATTGCAAAAACCGCAAGAACTATTTCTGACGAGGCTGAGCAAAAGGGCGAAATTATAATTGAGAAGCCTGTTAGCATTGCTATTAACAAAATGGCAGAAGAAATAAAATAATACTCATTTGAGGTGATAGGAAAGGAGAAGTGCGTATGCTTATTGCTGAAATTATAATAGAGCAAACTGCCTTTTCCTTTGACAAGCCCTATTCTTATGCGGTGCCCGAAGACATCAAAAACACCCTAAAGGCAGGTTGTCGTGTGGTTGTTCCCTTTGGAAAGGGCAATACTCACAGGCAGGGAATGGTGCTTAAAATAAACGAGGTGCAAGATGATATGCCGTATAAATATATACAGCGTATTATTGATGACACTCCCGTTATAGACGGTGAAATGTTAAAGCTGTGCAAATGGATGCACGAGCATTGCTTTTGCACCTATTTCGATGCAGTAAAGGCAGTCCTTCCCATAGGGGTAAGCTTTAAGGTGAGCGAAATTTTCGTAAAAGGGGACACCCCGTTTGATGAAAAATATTCGTATCTTGAAGAGTATTTTTCAAAATGCGAGTCGGCAACAAGAGATACATTGCTTGAAGCCTTTGACGACCTTAATGACCAAAAACTATTGCATTTGGTTAAAGCGGGTTGTCTTTTAAGGGATTCTTTATCTAACAGAAAAATGGGGGACAAGTCCCTAAAATCTGCAAGACTAAAGATGTCTGATGCCGAAATTGATAAGCTAAAGTTAACCCCGAGGCAGCTTGAAATAGTGTCGCTCATTAGAGATATGGGTGAGCTGTGGGTAAAGGAAATAACCTACTTTACGGGTGCTTCAGATTCGGTTATTAAAACGTTAAACAAAAAGGGTGTAATTGACCTTTTTGAAAGAGAAGTTTATAGAAGTCCTGTTCAAAATATAACAAAAACCGATAACACCGAAATAACCTTAACCGCAGAGCAAAGCAAAGCCTTTGATGAATTGTCAAAATTATATGATTCCGATAAAGGCGAGGTGGGCTTGCTTTACGGTGTTACGGGAAGCGGAAAGACAAGCGTGTTTTTAAAACTTGTAGATAAGGCGGTTAGTGAAAACAAGGGCGTAATTATTATGGTACCCGAAATTGCCCTTACCCCGCAAACTATCGAAATTTTCGGTAGGCGTTACGGCAATAAAATAGCAGTTTTTCATTCGGCTATGTCACTTGGACAACGTATGGATGAGTGGAAAAGGGTTAGCAGAGGCGAAGCAATAGTTGCCATTGGAACACGCTCGGCGGTTTTTGCACCTGTGAAAAATCTTTCCCTTATTGTTATAGATGAAGAGCAGGAACATACCTATAAATCAGAAAAATCTCCTCGTTTCCACGCAAGAGACCTTGCTAAATTTAGGTCGGCTTACAATAAATCTCTTCTTGTGCTTGCATCTGCAACTCCATCGCTTGAGAGTTACACCGCAGCCAAAATCGGCAAGTACGCTCTTTGCACCATAAAAAACCGATATGGCGGTGCAACGCTGCCCGAGGTTTTAACGGTTGATATGCGAAGAGAGATTAGAAGCGGTAACACAGGTCCGCTTAGCACAAGCCTTAAAAATGCAATAAACGAGGCTTTAAATAACGGCAAACAGTCAATAGTTCTGCTTAATCGCAGAGGCCACAACACCTATATTTCCTGTCCTAGTTGCGGTTATGTGGCGACATGTCCCAACTGCAGTGTGTCAATGACCTATCATTCTGCAAATCAACGACTAATGTGTCACTACTGCGGTTACAGCGAATCATCAAGTAAAAACTGCCCTAACTGTGAAAATTCAAAGCTTAGGTTTATGGGTGTTGGCACCCAAAAAATAGAGGAGGAATTAAAAGCCACCTTCTCGGAGGCAAAAATTCTTAGAATGGATGCCGACAGCACAACCTCTAAAGGCTCGTATTCGGCATATCTTACCGATTTTGCACAGGGCAAGTACGATATAATGCTTGGCACACAAATGGTGGCAAAGGGACTTAACTTTCCAAATGTTACCGTTGTTGGTGTAATAGGTGCCGACAGTGCGGCAAACTCTTGCGACTACAGAAGTTTTGAGCGTTCTTTTTCTTTGCTTACTCAGGTGCTTGGTCGTGCCGGCAGAGGTAATGACAGCGGTGTTGCAATTATTCAAACCAATGAACCCGAATCCAACCTAATAAAACTAGCCGCCACACAAGATTACGATACCTTCTATAGCGGTGAAATAGGAATGCGTAAAATGATGGTTTATCCGCCTTATTGCGATATTGTGCAGGTTGCGGTCACATCTTTAACCAAAGCCGATGCAGAGCAAACCTGCAAGCGTGTTTTTGAAGAGCTTACCAAGGGTGCAAAGGGTGAGTTTTCCGATATTCCTATAAAAATACTTGGGCCCGCAGCAGCCGCAATGTCTAAGGTAAACAATAAATACCGCTTTAGGCTGATAATCAAGACAAAGAACAGCAAACGCTTTAGAGAACTTCTTAGGCGTGCAATAGATATTAAGTGTCCGCACGATACTTCGATTTCGGTGGATATAGGTCCCGAAACAATTATATAATTGGAGAAAATAATGGCAATTAGAAATATTGTTAAAAACGGCGATGATATACTTCGTAAGGTCTGCCGTACACAAATGACCTTTGATGACAGACTGGCATCGGTGCTAGACGATATGATAGAGACAATGTATGCCGCCGACGGTGTTGGCCTTGCCGCACCGCAGATTGGCATGCTAAGACGTTACTGCGTAATAGATATCGGCGATGGCGTTATTGAACTTGTTAACCCCGTAATTGAAGAGGTAGAGGGCATTCAAGAAGAAACCGAAGGTTGTCTTTCCTACCCGGGAGAATACGGTACAACAAGAAGGCCTATGAAGGTAACTGTCCGTGCACAAAACAGATACGGTGAGACCATCAGGGTTACGGGTGAGGGGCTTTTAGCCCGTGCACTCTGTCACGAAATTGACCACCTGGACGGTATAATTTATAAAGACAGACTTATTAAATAGGAGCCTTCTTTTATGAATATCATTTTTATGGGAACTCCCGAATTTGCCGTTCCCACCCTAAAATCACTCGTCAATTCTTCCTATAATGTGGTTGGCGTTTTCACCCAACCCGATAAAGCGGTTGGCAGAAAACAAATTCTAACTCCTCCGCCTGTTAAGGTGTGTGCAAACGAATTTGGTATACCTGTTTTTCAACCGAATTCCTTAAAAACCGCAGAGGCGGAAGAACTAATTAAATCACTAATGCCCGATGCTATTGTGGTTGTTGCTTACGGTAAAATACTGCCGATGAATATTTTGAACATCCCCAAATACGGGTGTGTAAACGGCCACGCTTCAATACTTCCACGCCACAGAGGTGCGTCTCCTATTCAGTGGGCACTTGTATGCGGAGACAAAACAACAGGTGTTACCACTCAGCTTATGGGTGAGGGAATAGATACAGGTGATATTCTTCTTACAGAGGAAACTAATATTAAGGAAAATGAAACTGCGGGTGAGCTTCACGATAGATTGTCGATAATTACCGCATCTCTAATGGTTAACACCCTTCACGGTTTAGAAAACAATACTATTACACCTATAAAGCAAGATGATACCCTTGCAAACTACGCTCCTATAATAAATAAAGAGATGGGGCACCTTAAGTTTGATAAAACTGCAGAAGAAATCTGCAACCTTATTCGTGGATTTAACCCTTGGCCTGCCGCCTATTTTATGCTTGGCGGTAAAAGGGTGAAGGTCTTTTCGGCAAAGGTCTCGGAAGACACTAATAAAGCCCCCGCAACCGTTATAAAATCAGATGGCGAATTGGTTATCGCCTGCAAAGACGGCAGTGCAATTTCACTATTGGAAATTCAGGTTGAGGGTTCTAAAAGAATGTCGGCAAAGGACTATCTTATTGGACACAGTGTAACAGAGGGTGAGTGCCTTGAATAATGCAAGATATGCGGCAGCCATATCCTTAAAAAAGGTCACCGATGAGGGTGGATATTCAAACCTGGTCTTAAATAACACCCTTGAACAGCATAATTTAAGTAGTGAAGATAAAGCACTTTGTACCGCAATTTTTTACGGCACCTTAGACCGTATGGTAACAATTGATTTTTATCTTAAAAAGCTTATAAAAACACCACTTAAAAAGGTTATACCCTTTACCTTAGCAGTTCTTAGAACGGCAGTATATCAAATCAAATATATGGATAAAATTCCAAACTCTGCGGCAGTAGATGAAGCGGTAAAACTAATAAAAACATCAAGTGAAAGCTTTAACGCATCATTTGTAAACGCGGTTCTAAGAAATTTTTTAAGAGAAGAAATACCGCTGCCTACGGGCAATTCACTTTATGATATTTCGGTTGCCTATTCCTGCCCGGCGTGGATTGTATCTATACTGATTAGAGATTACGGTGTAGAGTTCACCAAAAACTTTCTATCGGCATCACTTTTGCCGCCACCTATATTTATTAGGGTAAACACCCTTAAAACAACCGCCGAAAAACTCAGCTTAGAATTAAAAGAACAAGGAATTTTGGTAAAACAAACAAGTAGCAAAAATGCCCTTGAGCTTAATTCTGCAGGTTCGTTAGAGAGTATTTCAGTCTATAAGGAGGGCCTTTTCTTCGTACAGGATATTTCCTGTCAAAAGGCTATAGAGGCGTTAGATATAAATATAAATTCAAGGGTGCTTGACCTTTGTGCAGCACCGGGGGGAAAGAGCTTTTCGGCTGCCATGTCCGCCGAAAAAGGTGAAATCGTCTCATGTGACCTATATCCCCAAAGGGTCGGGCTAATTAGAGAGGGAGCAGAAAGGCTGGGAATTCAAAATCTAAAGGCCACCACAGCAGATGCCAGCGAATATAATTACACTCTTGGCAAATTTGATAGAATCATCTGCGACGTGCCTTGCTCAGGCCTTGGTGTTATAAGGCGTAAACCGGATATTAAATACAAGCCTCAGGACTCCTTTGAAGAACTTATTTCACTTCAAAGGCAGATACTTGAAAACGCCTGTCATTATCTTGGTAAGGGCGGAAAAATACTTTATTCCACCTGTACCTTAAACAAAGCAGAGAACAGAGAAAATGTAGATGCGTTTTTAAAAGAGCATAAGGATTTTTCGCTTATATTTGAAGAAACTTTCTATCCAAAAACAGATAATGCCGACGGCTTTTACGCTGCGGTTATGAAAAAAGAATAATAACGGGGTGAGATGTTTATTAAGAAGGATATTCGTTCGCTGAATTTAGATGAACTTAAAGCCGAGTTCGTAGAAATGGGCGAAAAAGGCTTTCGTGCGGCTCAGGTATATAAATGGGTTGCTTCGGGCTGTGAGAACTTCGATGATATGAGCAACATCTCAAAGACCCTAAGAGAGAATTTAAAGGATAAATATTTTATTCCCACGGTAAAGATTGTTAAGAAGTTAAAATCAAATCTTGATGAAACTGTAAAGTACCTTTATGAGCTTCATGACGGCGAAACAATAGAATCGGTGCTTATGAAGTACAATCACGGTTATACCGTTTGCATATCTACCCAGGTAGGATGCCGAATGGGGTGCAGTTTTTGTGCATCAGGTTTAAACGGCCTTTTCAGAAACCTTTTGCCTAGCGAGATGCTGGCCCAGGTTATGATGGCTGGTAAAGATAATAATATTAGAGTCTCTAACATAGTTTTAATGGGAATGGGAGAGCCGCTGGATAACTTTGATAATGTTAAAAAGTTTTTAGAACTAGTGTCCGACCCAGAGGGGCTTGGAATAGGATACCGCCATATTTCACTTTCAACCTCGGGTGTTGTTCCCGGCATATATAAACTTGCACAGCTTAATTTACCAATAACCTTATCAATTTCCCTTCATGCGCCTTTTGACTCTATCAGAAGTGATATGATGAAGGTAAACAGGCGTTGGAACATTGATGAGTTATTGACTGCATGTAGGGACTATCAAAAGGTGACAGGACGTAGAATATCCTTTGAATATGCTATGATAAAGGGGAAAAACGACACAGACGAATGTGCCACCCAGCTTGCAAAAATATTAAAAGGCATACTCTGTCATGTAAATTTAATTCCCGTTAATCCCGTAAAAGAAAATGATTATGAAAAATCAGACCGAAAAGCACTGCAAAACTTTGCAGATAAACTTTGCGGTCTTGGTATAAATACCACGGTAAGAAGAACCCTTGGAGGAGATATAGATGCCTCTTGCGGACAACTTCGCCGTAAATTTGAAGAAAAAGGAGGGGAGAAAAATGAAGATTTACAGTAAAACCGATATTGGCCGAAAAAGAGAAATTAATCAGGACGCATTCTATGTTGGCGAGTTTGATAATGGTGCAGTATTTGCCGTTGTTTGCGACGGAATGGGCGGCGCAAAAAGCGGTAATGTTGCCAGTGAAACGGCGGCTGCCGTTATATCGGAATATATTGTAAAATCATATTCCCCTAAAATGAGCTCTACTGCAATAGAAAATCTGCTTCGTGCCGCGGTAGATTCTGCCAATAGCGAGGTTTATGAACTTGCACACACGGGTGAAGACTATGAAGGTATGGGTACAACTGCAGTTGTAACTCTGATTATCGATAATCTGGCTCACATTGTTCATGTGGGGGATAGCCGAGCCTACCTTGTTACCGCATCTGAGATAGAACAGCTTACAAACGACCATTCGGTTGTACAGGCTATGGTAAATAAGGGCGAAATTAGTGCAGAAGAGGCTAAAAACCACCCCAGAAAGAACATAATTACCCGTGCGGTAGGTGCCGAAAAGGATGTTATGTGTGATTATAATATTGTTTTAAAGCCTGAAAGTGCAACATTACTTATTTGTACTGATGGACTAACTAATCATATAGAAGAGAATAGCATTTTTGAAACAATAAAAAACACACCGCAGGAAGCATCTGCTCAGACCCTTATAAATATGGCAAATGAGGCAGGCGGCTCCGACAATATAACAGCGGTATTAATCTACTAAGAGAGGTTTATTTTATGGATAAATATCTAGGAAAAAGACTTGACGGCAGATATGAGTTACAGGAAATTGTTGGCGTAGGCGGAATGGCAGTAGTATATAAGGCCTACGATAATTTAGAAAACAGAACAGTAGCTGTAAAAATACTCAAAGAGGAATATACAGGAAACGATGAATTTTTGCGTCGTTTCATAAATGAATCAAAGGCCATTGCGGTGCTTTCACATCCTAATGTTGTTAAAGTTTACGATGTTAGCTTTGGCGACCTTATTCAGTATATTGTTATGGAATATATTGACGGTATTACCCTTAAGGAATATATCGAAAAAAGCGGTCCGCTTTCGTGGAATGAGGCTGTCCAGTTTACTCTTCAAATACTCAGAGGTCTTCAACACGCTCATGATAAGGGCGTAGTTCACCGTGATATAAAGCCCCAAAACATTATGGTTTTACCCGATGGCGTAATTAAGGTGGCAGATTTTGGAATTGCACGTTTTGCTCGTAGCGAACAGGTGACAATTACCGATAAAGCCATTGGCTCTGTTCACTATATTTCTCCGGAACAAGCAAAGGGAGAAAAGACCGACGAAAAGGCAGATCTTTATTCTGTTGGCGTAATGCTTTATGAGATGCTTACGGGAAAACTTCCTTTCCAGGCAGAAAGTGCCGTTTCGGTTGCTATTATGCAGCTGCAAAAGGACCCAACACTTCCTCGCGACATTAACGGTTCTATTCCACTTGGTCTGGAGCAGATTACAATGCACGCAATGCAAAAAGACGGCGTTCGCAGGTATAAATCTGCCTCTGAAATGCTCTGCGACCTTGAAGCCTTTAAGAAAAACCCTGCTGCAACATTTGATTATGATTATTTTGTAGATGATTCTCCCACAAAATATATCCCCGATGTAAATGCAGAGAAAGAAAGAAAAGAAACTAAACAAAAAGCTAAAAAGGACTCAAAGCCGCCTATAATTCCTATACTTTTAGGCATTACCTTTACATTTGTTTTGGCACTTGTTTTAATGCTCTTATATGCTTTCAACTTCTTCAATTCGGGCGTGGATGAGGTTAAGCTGCCCGAGTTTATTGGCATGACACAGGAAGAGGTTTTAGAAAGCGAATATAACGACAAGTATGTTATTAAATGGGAACAGGAGTACAACTCCGACTATGGTGCAGGCTTTATCTGTGACCAAAATCCCGACAGCGGCTCGGCAGTTAAAGAGGGAAGCACAATTACACTAACAGTTAGCCTTGGTCAAAAGATGATTTCCTTCCCCGATGTTTATGAGAAGTCGCTGCAACAAGCTAAAAACATACTTGAAAATGCGGGCTTTAATATTGATGATATTAAGATAGAAGAAGAAACTAATGCTGATGTTGAGGTTGGCCATATTACCAGAACCAATCCTCTTGCAAAACAGGATGTACCCTCAGACTGTGAGATAACCCTTTATGTTTGCTCAGGACCTCCCGAAGATTTAGTAAAACTTCCTAATCTGATTGGAGAGCATAAGGATAACGTTGAAAGCAAATTAAACTTCCAGGGCTTAAAACTCGGTACAATTACTGAGGTGTATTCCGATTACCCAGTGGGATATGTATGCGAAATGTCTCCTGACCCCAATAAAAATAAAGAGGTTGGCAGGGGAACAGAGGTTAATATTAGTGTAAGTAAGGGCGAAATGCCTCCCCTTGTACTTACAGTTACTACACCTGCGCATGAAACTGAAACGTTTGTAAGTGTTTATCTTAAGAAGGGTGACACGATAGTTGATGGAACATGGGAGGAAATTGACCTTACCACCCAAACTATGTTTACCTTTGATGGCATAGAAATAACCACATTCCCACAGGAATATGGACTATATTATTATAATAGTACTATAGGCGAGGTTAAAATCAGCAATATCAAGGTTACCGGCTTTGATGAGGTCGAGGGTATGTGTGTTGCAAAGGTTGAACAGTCGTAGTATGAAGGGACTTATTATTAAAGCAATTTCAGGATTCTACTATGTTGAAACAGAGGACAGACAGGTCTTTGAATGCAAGGCAAGGGGCAAGTTTAAAAATGCCAACCAAACACTATTGGTTGGTGATAGGGTAGAGTTTTTGCCTGATGGTGATAAAGGTGTTGTAG
>JAGBUU010000073.1 GCA_017630655.1 Clostridia bacterium | reverse complement strand
TTTCATATATACTGTCTGTACTTTTTACCTACAATATAAACATTTTCTGTCTTTGCTTTCCAATAGACGAAGTTATGTCACTCACAGTTAGTGCAATTTGCTATTATTATATTTATAAAAAAATCATAAAACACATTCCAAACAACCCTTAGAAATTTGCATGTAAATATATATAAATTTTATATACTTTTTATTGACACTACTGTTTCCTTATGATATAATTGAAAAAATTTGTAAGGAGACCGTTTTATGAAGTATCTAATAAAATCAGCAAACGTTTATATAGATAATTCTTTTTCCTCGGTCGACTTATTTATTGATGGCGGAAATATTGTTTCTATTGGCCAAAACCTCACTGTTTTTGACGCTACTGTTATTTCTGCTAAAGGGCTTACTGTTTTCCCCGGTTTCACAGATGTACACGTACATCTGCGTGAGCCGGGTTTTTCTTATAAAGAGACGGTTTCAAGCGGAACCTTGGCGGCGGCTAAGGGCGGATATACAAGTGTATGTACAATGCCGAATCTAAAGCCTTGCCCCGACAGTGTAGAGCATTTAAATCAGCAACTTGATATTATTAATCAGGATGCCAAGATACATGTTTATCCGTTTGGAACAATAACCGTTGGTGAAAATGGAGAAACTCTTTCCGATATGGACGGTATGGCAGAAAACGTCATAGGCTTTTCGGACGACGGCAGGGGAGTTCAAGACGAGGAAATGATGCTATCTGCTATGAAGAAGGCAAAAGAACTCGGCAAAATCATCTCTGCCCACTGTGAAGACAACAGCCTTCTCTTTGGCGGATATATCCACGACGGCGAATACGCAAGGCTACACGGACACAAAGGTATTTGCAGCGAAAGTGAATGGGGACCGATAAAAAGGGATATTGAACTTGTGAAAAGGAGCGGCTGTCAATACCACGTGTGCCATATTTCGACAAAAGAAAGTGTCGAAATTATAAGACAGGCAAAACGTGACGGCGTCGATATTACCTGCGAAACAGGTCCGCATTACCTTACAATGAATGATATGATGCTTAAAGAGGATGGCAGATTTAAAATGAATCCGCCCATTCGTAGCGAGGAAGACCGTCTGGCATTAATAGAGGGTATAAAAGACGGAACAATAGATGTAATAGCAACCGACCACGCACCACATTCGGATGAAGAAAAAGCAAAAGGGCTCCAAAAGAGTGCAATGGGTGTTGTGGGGCTTGAAACCGCCTTTGCGGTATGTTATACAAAGCTTGTTAAAACGGGCATAATAACCCTTGAAAAGTTAATAGAGTTATTAAACACAAACGCAATAAAGCGTTTTGGTATAGGAAATGAGATAAAGGTTGGCACACCTGCAGACCTGACAATATTTAACCTTAATGAAAAATTCACGGTTAAAAAGGAAGACTTTGTATCTAAAGGTAAAGCATCTCCTTTTGAGGGAGAAGAGCTCTTTGGCAGATGCAAAATGACATTTGTAAACGGACAAATAGTATATAAAGAAGATTAATATAACGGAGGAAGTAAATAATGGCAAAAAGAACAGATATCAAAAAGGTACTTATAATCGGCTCAGGTCCTATTATTATCGGTCAAGCCGCTGAATTTGACTACGCAGGAACACAGGCCTGTCTGGCCCTTAAAGAAGAGGGTTATCAGGTGGTTCTTGTTAACTCTAACCCCGCGACCATAATGACCGATACAACCATTGCGGATAAGGTTTATATGGAGCCTTTAACCCTTGAATATGTTGCAAAAATCCTCCGATATGAAAGACCAGATGCTATCGTTCCCGGTATTGGTGGACAAACAGGTCTTAATATTGCAATGCAACTTGAAAAGAAGGGCGTTTTAAAGGAATGTGGAGTTGAACTTCTTGGAACCTCCTCCGAGAGTATAGAGCGTGCCGAAGACCGCGAGCTCTTCAAGGAACTTTGCCAGTCTATCGGCGAGCCTACAATCCCCTCCGAAATCACATACAACTTAGACGAAGCAAAAATAGCTGCCGAAAGAATTGGCTATCCCGTTGTTCTTCGTCCTGCTTTTACCCTGGGTGGTACGGGCGGCGGCTTTGCCAATAATGAAGAGGAACTTATTGAAATCGGTCTTAACGCATTCAAGCTTTCTCCCGTTCATCAGGTTTTAATTGAAAAGAGCGTTAAGGGATATAAGGAAATCGAGTTTGAGGTTATGCGTGACTCTAACGACCACGCTATTACCATCTGCGGTATGGAAAACATCGACCCCGTTGGTGTTCATACGGGCGATTCTATCGTTGTGGCTCCTATTATGACATTAAGTGACCACGACCAGAAGATGCTTAATGACTCTGCAATCAAAATTATAAGAGAACTTAAAATCTGCGGTGGCTGTAACGTTCAGTTCGCACTTAACCCCGAAACCAGTGAGTATTATCTTATAGAGGTTAACCCCCGCGTTTCCCGTTCTTCCGCACTTGCATCTAAGGCAAGTGGATACCCAATTGCACGTGTTACCGCAAAAATCGCACTTGGTATGGCTCTCGAAGAAATTAAGATTGCAAATACCAATGCTGCATTCGAGCCCAGACTCGATTACGTAATCGCAAAATTACCTCGTTTCCCGTTTGATAAATTCACCTCAGCATCCAACAGCCTTGGTACACAGATGAAGGCAACCGGTGAGGTTATGGGAATTGGATCTACCTTAGAAGAAAGTCTTTTAAAGGGTATCCGTTCTCTTGAAATCGGTGTAAACCACCTCTATCATCACAAGTTTGACAATATGAGTGATGATGAACTCCGTGAGTATATCAAGGAATTCAGAGACGATAATATCTTTGCAATTGCCGAGCTTCTTTACAGGGGTGCAACCGTTGAGGAAATTCACGAAATCACAAAAATCACCGCATTCTTCCTCGAAGCTATTAAGCGCATTATAGATATGGAAGAAACCCTTAAGCAAAATGTATTTGACTATGATACACTCGTAGCCGCTAAGAAGATGGGCTTCTCTGATAAGTATGTTGCTAGAATGTGGAACTGTGATGAACTTGATGTATTTGCTTATCGTAAAGAAAAGAATCTTTTCCCTGTATTCCGTATGGTAGATACCTGCCACACAGGTGCATACATTCCGTATTTCTACTCTTCCTATTCGGGAGAAAACACCTCGATTTTAACCGATAAGAAGAAAATAGTAGTTCTCGGTGCAGGCCCCATCCGTATCGGTCAGGGCGTTGAGTTCGACTACTCAACCGTTCACGCCGTATCTACCATCAAAAATTCGGGTTACGAGGCAATTATTATAAACAACAACCCCGAAACCGTTTCTACCGACTATACTACCGCAGATAAGCTCTATTTTGAGCCCCTCACTCCCGAAGATGTTATGAACATTATCGAGTTTGAAAAGCCCGAAGGCGTAGTTGCTTCTCTTGGCGGACAGACCGCAATTAACCTCGCTCAGCCTCTCCACGATCTCGGCGTTAAGATTATAGGCACCGACTGTGCCGCAATTGACAGAGCGGAAAACAGAGACGAGTTTG
>JAGBUU010000072.1 GCA_017630655.1 Clostridia bacterium | reverse complement strand
TAAGGTTAAGTTTGAACTCGACGACGATATATTTGAGGTCAACAGAAAAATGACCGAATATGTTGAAGAAAACCGAAAAACTACAACCGTCAACAACACCGACAAAATGATTAAATTTCTGGTTTCTTTGCCGGGGCTTCTTCTTGTGGGAGTGGGTCTTTTCAAACTTCTTGACAGATATGGCTTACTACCCAAATTTATTACAGATTTAAGCCCATTCCACGCTTCTGTAACCCTTACAAACCTTGCGTCTATCAGAACAAATCATATTTATCACCATATTTATAATTTTGGTACAACAAGCGTTTTTATTGCCATGGGTAAAAACCGCGAGGTTGCCAAAAGAAAAAACGGGGAAATTGTGTTCGAAAAGTGTATGCCCCTTGGCGTTGTAATGGATGAACGTATCTGTTCAGGAATTTATTTTGCCGCTGCCTTTAGAAAATTCAGCAATTATCTTGAAAACCCTGCTCTATTAGAGCAAAAGCCCGAAAGAAAAGAAGATTAACATTTTACATCTTGATTTTTAAGGTGTCTTGTTATATTATATTAGGTAGAAATTTTTACTTGGAGGAATTTTAGTTATGTTAGTTTCTGCAAAAGAAATGCTTAACAAAGCAAAGGCCGGCAAATACGCTGTAGGCCAGTTCAACATTAACAACCTTGAGTGGACTAAAGCCATTCTTCAAACCGCACAGGAGTGCAACTCTCCCGTTATTCTCGGCGTTTCCGAGGGTGCAGGTAAATATATGTGCGGATACACCACCATTGTGGGCATGGTAAATGGTATGATTAACGAACTTGGTATCACCGTTCCCGTTGCTCTTCATCTTGACCACGGCTCATACGAGGGTGCAAAGAAGTGCATCGAAGCAGGATTTTCTTCTGTAATGTTCGACGGTTCTCATTATCCTATTGAAGAAAACATCGCAAAGACTAAGGAACTCGTTGCTATCTGTGATGAACTTGGTCTCTCTTTAGAGGCTGAGGTTGGCTCTATCGGCGGTGAAGAAGACGGCGTTGTTGGTGCAGGCGAATGTGCCGACCCCGAAGAGTGCAAAATGGTTGCAGACCTCGGTATCACAATGCTTGCTGCAGGTATTGGTAATATTCACGGTAAATATCCTGCAAATTGGGCAGGACTTTCTTTCGAAACTCTTGCTGCTATTCAGGAGCTTACCGGTACAATGCCCTTAGTTCTTCACGGCGGCACAGGAATTCCCGCAGATATGATTAAAAAGGCTATCTCTCTCGGCGTTTCAAAGATTAACGTTAATACCGAGTGCCAGCTCGCTTTCCAGGAAGCAACAAGAGCATATATCGAAGCAGGTAAGGACAGAGAAGGCAAGGGCTTTGACCCGAGAAAACTTCTTGCTCCCGGCGTAGAGGCTATTAAGGCTACCGTTAAAGAGAAGATGGAACTTTTCGGCTCTGTTGATAAGGCGTAATAAATATAAAATTAGAGCACCGCTTTTGATTTACCAAAAGCGGTGCTTTTTTATTCCTTAATAAATTTTGTCCAACCTTTAATCTTATAGAAGCAAAGGGCCGAACCGAGAACACCGACAACGCACCAAAGAATGCGAACTGCCCCCCAACCGAAATTGTCGGAAACGGCGGCAAAGCCGTAGGTTGAAAGGGAAGCGCCAACGTAGGTAAAGGCGTTGAGAATTCCCGAAAAGGTCGACATCATACCGTATTTATAAAACCTCTTGGGTGCAAGGGCTATTAACATATGGTTTACTCCGTGCATAGCGCCCGAGATAAGTGCAGCAAGGAAAATAGATAAGAACACAGGCATTGGGGCGCCGAGTGCAAGAGGCAGGGTTGTAACCGCCGCCGAGGTGAACATTATCGCCGCGGTTTTAAGCTCGTTTTTAATTCTTAGATAGATAAAGTTTGAAATAAGAACGCTTATCATACTTAAAATAGGCAACACAGATGCACTCAGTACCGACGAGGATTCCGATAAATTGAATTCGGAATTTATCATAGAGGGCAGCCAGGTTTGAATTCCGTCCCTTAAAAATCCCTGCGATATAATTATAAGGAAGATGGGACACAAACCCGAGATGACAATAATCTTAAGTAGCGAAAGGTCGGATTTCGCCTCAGCCTGTTCTGTGGCGGCGTTTACCTTTTTTAGTCCCCTGGTTAAAAG
Source organism: Clostridia bacterium (assembly GCA_017630655.1). GTDB lineage: Bacteria > Bacillota > Clostridia > Oscillospirales > Acutalibacteraceae > SFWF01. The sequence continues at coordinate 17,485 of JAGBUU010000072.1, read as the reverse complement.
CATCCACACCAGCATTATTATAACGCCCAAGATTGCCATACATCTGAAAACGTTTCTCCAAATGGTTATATTAAGTATAACGGGAACAAGCAGATAAACGAAAATCGTTCCGGTAGAAGCCGAAAGACCAACGAGGGTGATTGCCGAGGAATATTCCTCGGACCTTGTATGTTCGGCAACGAAACGGCAAAGCGGAGGCCAAATCATAGCCTGAAAAACGCCGTTTAAACACCACAAAAAAGCAATTACAAAAATATTTGAGAATACCGAAACCAAAACGTTTACAAGAATAGTGCCAAGCATAGCAAAGGAAATTATTTTAATAGGGGAGAGTCTGTCTCCAATAAATCCAAAAAGAATTTGCCCTATTCCGTAGGTTATAAGGCTTCCGGTTATTGCCGCCGAGGCTACGGTGTTCGACACATTTAAATCGTTAACAATAGCAACCAGGCTTGCCGAATAATCAAGCCGCATAGCATAACTGAAAAAGTATACTGCAAAGCCTAAAATAACCACCTTGTAGTATGAAAGAGATTTATCCTTCATGATATTGTCACCAAAAACTAAACAGTAATTTCCTTTCTTTCATGAACCTCTAATACCGTGGTGCCCTGCTTTTTGCTCCTAAGATGAACGATAAAATAAAAGAGTGCAATATAAATAAGAAACAGAGCCACAACCGACAAAGGATACAAAACGGGATGACCGCCAACAAGATTGTAAATAATTGAATAGGGCGTGCCGTCATGATTCATTAAGAACATATAGTTATAGTCTATAAGTATGTTTGCAATGTATGCCATAACACAGAAAGATAAAAGAATTGACACAGTAATAAATATGTTTTTCTTTTTCATTGTTGTAAGTCGGGCAAACATTATGTAAAGGGAGGCAAAGCCCGAAATGGAATGAGTTATTCCCGAACAAACATTGTCCAGCGATAAAACCGGATAAGCGTTATAGTTCTGTGCGGCACCAATTGTTCCAAACACCGCACCCAAAATGCCAAAAATACAAACAAAATCTGTTGCAGCCTCTTTAATTCTTCCCTTTGAAAAAGCGGCAAGGGGCAAAGTAATGAGCTGAATACTGCACAAAAAGAGTGGAAGCTCATAACGTATAGGTTCAAGGCTTTCGGCTCTTACGCACATAGAAACAATTTTAAAGATTTCGAATGCATCAATTAAAATTGCCGACCAAATTAAAACCTTGTTTTTCGCTTTTTCAGATTTTATTCGGTTTGCCTTTCCAAGCACGACCGCCAAAACAACCATAATAAGCAGTAAACTACCAACAAACACAAGATGCTCTACTGAGTAGGCACCCTCAGGTATTCTGTTATATCCGCCAATACCGAAAAACTCCTTCATACAAGGATTCCCCCAATATTTTTAGTTAGTTAAAATCATACAACTTAATTATAACAACTATTGTCGAAAAATCAATTGTTTTGTAATAAAAGCATATCGTTTTTTGGGCATAAAAAAGTCTTGACAAAAAGTGGTGCTTTATATATAATGTACTTTGTGACAATTGGGGTGAGATTATGCTTCTAGATTTGAAGCCCTTATTTGCGGGCAGCAGAGAGTTTCTGTCGGTAGAATTTGAAATGGATTTGTCTGAATTTGAATTCCTTGGCGTCAAACCATTTGGTTCTCCCGTGGCAATTAGCGGAAAAATTGTCAGCCGTGCAGGTATTGTACAGTCTCAACTTAGTTGCAAGGTTAACTATGTAGGTGTGTGTGACCGTTGTCTTAAAAAAACGGCAGTAGACTACACTGTGGAAATTAACCGAGTAATCGTGGTAAGCCTCGAAAGCGAGGAAAACGATGATATTGCGGTTGTTCCCGATATGCAGCTTAACCTTGAAGACTTCTGTTATCCCGACATTGTAATGAGCCTTCCCACAAAACTTTTGTGCAAGGACAGTTGCAAGGGACTTTGCTCAGTCTGTGGTAAAAATCTTAACGAGGGCGACTGCGGTTGCCAGACCCGTGAGATTGATCCAAGGCTTGCCGCGTTAGCAGAACTTTTAAAAGAGTAATCTACCAAACTGAAAAGATATTTTAAGGAGGACTGAAAATGGCAGTACCGAAGAGAAAAACTTCAAAAGCAAGAAGAGACAAAAGACGTAATAACCTTTGGAAGCTTACCGCTCCCACCCTTGTAAAATGTGAAAAATGCGGCGAATATAAGCGTCCTCACAGACTTTGCCCCGCTTGCGGAACCTACAACGGTCGCGAAGTTATTAAGGTTGAAGACTAATTTTTAAGTAGAGGAGGAAGTTTTTCCTTCTCTATTTTTTTGTTGAGGTGATATAAGTGGCAGTCAAAATATGCGGTGTCGAAAAGAAGAGCCCTGCGGCTAAAAAGAGAATAAAGGCGGGAGATACCCTGCTTAAAATTAATGGTAATGATATTGTCGATGTACTTGACTACCGTTTTTATCAAGGAGAAACCGAGCTTACGCTAACTTTTCTTCGCAGGGAAAAAGAAAAACAGGTAAAAATCAAAAAGAGCGAAGATACCGAGCTTGGACTTATCTTTGACTCCTATCTTATGGATGCTCAGCATTCCTGTAAAAACAAATGTATCTTCTGTTTTATTGACCAGTTACCAAAAGGTATGAGAGATACATTATATTTTAAGGATGATGATTCGCGTCTTTCATTCCTTTTTGGCAATTATATTACGCTTACTAATTTAACCGAGCACGAGGTTGAGAGAATTATTAAAATGCACATAAGCCCCGTTAATATTTCGGTTCACACAACAAATCCCGAACTTCGCTGCAAGATGATGAACAACCGTTTTGCCGGGGATACGCTGGGCATAATTAAAAGATTTGATGATGCAGGTATACGCCTTAACTTTCAACTTGTGCTCGTGCCCGGTTATAACGATGGCGAAGAGTTAAGGCGTAGCTTAAAGGATTTATCGCAGTACAAAAATGTAGAGTGCATAGCATCGGTGCCCGTAGGACTAACAAGGTTCCGCGATGGGCTTACCAAAATAGAGCCCTTTAACAAGGAAACCGCCGCTGCGGTAATTGATATTACTGAAGAAATTGCAAAAGAAAATAAAGAGAGATTCGGAAATAGACTTGTCTATGCGGCTGATGAATTTTATTTAAAGGCCGAAAGGCAGATGCCCCACTACTTAGAATATGGTGATTTTCCTCAACTTGATAACGGCGTTGGCATGTGGAGCCTTTTTGAAAAAGAAGCGGATGATGCTCTTTTGAATATAGACGAGCCAAAAACTAACAGGAAAATATCCTGCGTAACGGGCGTTGCCGCATATCCTCTCTTAAAGGCAACTGTTGACAAGGCAGATTTAAAATGGCATAATTTAGAGTGTGAGGTTTATCCTATTAAAAATAATTTCTTTGGGGATAAAATCACGGTGGCAGGTCTTGTTACAGGGCAGGATATAATGGCACAGCTTAAAGATAAGGATTTAGGGGAAGAACTGCTTGTTCCCTCTAATATGCTTCGTTTTGAGCGCGATTTATTTTTAGACGATGTATCAGTAGAGGAACTTGAAAAGGCGTTGTCGGTAAAGGTTAAAATAACCGAGCCCGACGGATATTCTTTCATTTGTTCTCTTGCAGATATTTAAAGAGGTGAAAATTTATGGCTAAACCGGTTGTTGCGGTGGTCGGCCGTCCTAATGTGGGAAAATCGACCCTTTTCAACAAATTAATAGGAAAACGTGTGTCAATAGTCGACGATACTCCCGGCGTTACCCGTGATAGAATATATGGGGATGCCGAATGGTGTGGCCGTAAAATGATGCTTATTGATACCGGCGGTATTGAGCATGGCACAGATGATGTAATTCTTGCGGGAATGAGGAGCCAGGCAGAGCTTGCAATTGATATGGCAAATGTTATCATTTTTGTTGTTGATATTAAAAGCGGCGTTACCGCGGCCGATTCGGATGTTGCCGCAATGCTACAAAAAAGCGGCAAACCGGTTGTGCTTTGTGTAAACAAGTGCGATAATATAGGCGATATTCCACTTGATTTTTACGAGTTCTATAATTTAGGGCTTGGTGACCCCGTTGCCGTATCTTCTGTACACGGTCACGGCACAGGCGACCTTTTGGATGAGGTTATAAAAGAACTTCCCGAAGAAGAGGAAGAGGAATTCGAATCAGAAATCATTAATGTTGCCGTAATTGGCAAGCCAAATGCGGGCAAGTCTTCACTTGTAAACGCAGTAACCGGTGAGGAACGTTCTATAGTTTCGGACATTGCGGGCACAACACGTGATGCTATTGATACCCTTGTTGAAAACAAGTTTGGTAAATTCAATTTCACCGATACCGCCGGTCTTCGCAGAAAAAGCAAGGTTGAGGACAAACTTGAAAAGTATAGTGTTCTTCGTGCCAAAATGGCTATTGAGCGTAGCGATGTTTGCGTTATTATGCTCGACGGAGTAGATGGTTTTACCGAACAGGACTCAAAGGTTGCAGGCCTTGCCTTAGAGCAGGGAAAGGCCTGCATTATTGCAGTAAATAAGTGGGATATAGTTGAAAAAGACGGCAGAACAATGGATGCCTACAGAAAGCAACTTATGAAGGACTTTTCCTTTATGTCCTTTGCACCCATTATTTTTATTTCTGCAAAAACGGGACAAAGACTGGACAGGCTTTTTGAACTCATTAAATATGTTCACGAGCAGAATACCATGCGTATTTCTACAGGCAAACTTAATGATATCCTTGCCGATGCCACCGCACGTGTACAACCCCCCTCAGATAAGGGTAAACGTCTTAAGATTTTCTATATGACTCAAGCTTCTACAAAACCGCCTACATTTGTATGTTTTTGCAACAAAGCAGAGCTTTTCCATTTTTCGTACCAGAGATATTTAGAAAATCAGATTCGCTCTACCTTTGGGCTTGAAGGCACCCCTATACGATTTGTTATTAGAGAAAGAGGCGATAAATAGCTTATGGTAGGGTATATATTTACAGCTCTTGGTGTATTGGTTGTTGCCTATTTAATAGGCTCGGTAAGCTTTGCTGTAATTTTTTCTAAAATATTTACGGGTAAAGATGTGCGAGATGAAGGCAGCGGAAACGCCGGAGCAACAAATACGTTACGCACGGTTGGAGTGCTGCCCGGCATACTGACCTTTGTTTTCGATGCCTTAAAGGGATTTGCCGCTTGCATAATAGGCAAGACGGTATTCTCCTATTTGTATACCACATCTGCAAATGAAATTTTCACACCCGCGTACGGGGCATATCTATGCTGTGTTGTTGTAATGCTTGGACATATCTTCCCTTTATTCTTTGGGTTTAAAGGGGGCAAGGCGGTTGCCTGTAGTGTTGGTACCTTTGCGGTTTGCTGTCCGATTGCTATTATCTTGGGGCTTATAGGCTTTGCGGTTAGTTTGCTGGTTTGCAAAATAGTCTCGCTCAGTTCCCTTGTAGCAACCATCATAGTTGTGGGAGCTTCTGTTACATATCAATTTTTTGCAGAGCAAGTAAACTATAATATAATTCCTGTAATAGTGCTTTCAATAGTTGCGGGAGCAATTGTTTTCATAAAGCACAAAGACAATATTATTCGACTTGCCCGTGGAACAGAACAAAAAATTACATCAAAAAAATAAAAAGCAAAAACCCGAAGACTTTTGTCTTCGGGTTTTAAGTTATTGCTTAACCGTCTTAAATTAGATGGCACGTACAACCTTGCCGGAACGAAGGCAACGAGTACATACGTTTACACGACGGGGTGTGCCGTTAACGATGGCCTTAACCTTTACAACATTGGGCTTCCAAGTTCTGTTAGTACGTCTGTGAGAGTGGGAAACCTTGATGCCGAAAGCAATTTCTTTGCTGCAGATATCACACTTTGCCATGAATACTGCACCTCCTTAATTTAGGTTTCTAATCAATAGCAAATGATATAATAACAGAAAACATCTAATTTTGCAAGTGTTTTTTTAAAAAAATTATATATTTATTGTAAATGCGTTCTGTTTATGATAAAATGCCCATAAAGGAGGGAAAAGATATGGTAAAACTCGCCGTTTTTGATTTGGACGGAACCTTGTGTGACACAATAGAAGATTTGGCAACATCGGTAAACGTTGCTCTTAAAACCTTAGGTTATCCCACTCATCCTAATGATGCGTATAAATATATGGTGGGCAGCGGAATGAAAAATCTTGTTTACCGTGCACTACCTGAAGATAAAAGAGATGAGGCCGAGGTAGAAAAGGCGAAAGAACTTATGCTCGACCACTATAAAGACCATTTTGCAGATAAAACCTATGCCTATACGGGAGTTTCTCAGCTTCTTGATAATTTGATAAATAACGGAATACATATTGCCGTTTGTACCAACAAGGCACACGATATGGCGGTAAAGGTTTTGGATAAACTTTTCCCCAACACCTTTGATATGGTAATCGGCAAGTCGGATAATCGCCCGTTAAAGCCAGACCCATTTTCTGTAAATGAAATTATGGAGCACTATAAGGTTACTTCAAACGAAACTGTGTTTATTGGGGATTCGGGGATAGATATGAAAACTGCCGCCGCATCAAACACCACCTCCATTGGTGTGCTTTGGGGCTTTAGAGATGAAGAGGAATTAAAACAAAATGATGCCGAGTTTATAGCCTCGACACCAAACGATATATATGAAATTATTAAAAAACTTTAGAGGTGCAAGTATGAAAAGAACAGATTATCTTTCTTGGGACGAATATTTTATGGGTATTGCGGAGCTTTCTGCTCGTCGAAGCAAAGACCCTTCAACTCAGGTTGGTGCCTGTATTGTAAATGACGATAACAAAATTATGTCGGTAGGATATAACGGTATGCCAAAATCCTGTTCGGATGATGAGTTCCCTTGGGACCGCGAGGGCGGTCAGCTTGAAACAAAGTATTTCTTTGTTTGCCACGCCGAGCTTAACGCTATACTTAACTATCGTGGAGGCAGTTTAGAGGGCAGCCGTCTTTATGCAACCCTTTTCCCGTGTAACGAATGTGCAAAGGCAATAATTCAGGCGGGAATTAAAGAAATTATTTATGCCTGCGATAAATATGCCGACTCTAATTCGGTAATGGCTTCAAAAATGATGTTTAAAGCCGCAGGTGTAAAATTAACCCCCTACACCGTAGGGGGCAAAGAGGTTAATATTAACCTTTAAATCCAAACAACTCTTCAGCAAACCAAACTTTTTTAACAGTAAAGACTTTGCCGCTTAGATATTCTAAAATACCGCTGTCGCCTTTAAAGTTAAAGGTAAGCTTGTAGGAATAAAGTGCCTGTCGGGTAAAGCCAAGTTTTTTGTCGGCGGATAGTTTACCGTATTTGCCGTCACCAAGTAGTGGGTGGCCAATAGATGCCATATGTGCTCTTATCTGATGGGTGCGGCCTGTAAGCAGGTCAACCTCAATTAGTGATAAATTGTTTTTTGAGGCTAATACTCGGTATCTTGTTTTAATAGATAAAGCACCGCCGTCGCGGTGGGCTTTAAGAAAAACCTTGTTTTTGCTTTCGTTCTTTTCAAGGTATCCTTCAAGGGTTGTTTCTTTTGCTTTTGGTGTTCCGTGAATAACTGCAAGGTATTGCTTGTCTATTTCACGCTTCTTAATCTTCTCGCAAAGAATACGAAGCGACTCGGCATTTTTTGCCGCAATTACAATACCGCCCGTACCCCTGTCAATACGGTTTGCAAGGGCGGGGGCAAAGCTGTTTTCAAGCTCAGGATTATACTCTCCCTTATCATATAAATAGTGCTGAATTCTGCCAATAAGGGTGTCACGGTATTCTTTATCGTCGGGGTGTACAAGCACCCCTTGTTTTTTGTCAACAAGTATAATATTTTCATCCTCATAAACAATGTCAAGGACAGCTTTTGCCGACAAAAAATCGTATTTGGGCTTTGCCTCTACAAAAAATTCATCACTAATATAAGCCTCAATAATATCACCCTCGCAAAGCTTGGTTGAAATCTCGGCTTTTTTTCTGTTTACTTTTATATGCTTTGTACGAATATATCTGTACATAAGCGAAGCGGGTAGGGTAGGCATAGCCTTCTGAATAAACTTGTCAAGGCGTTTGCCGGCATCATTTTTGCCTACTGTAAAGCTTTTCATAAAAAACTCCAAATTTAAGAATATATACATTGTAGCACAAAATTCTCGCTTTTGGAAGAAGGAGTAATAAAAATGTCTGAAAATATTCACGCGGGGCATCGAAACCGCCTTAGAGAAGAAATAGTAGCGGCAGATATAAGTGAGCCAAGGCCGCCCGTAAAACTGCTTGAAATGTTGCTTTTTTATGACACGCCTCAAAAGGATACATCCAAAATGGCACATGACCTTATAAACACCTTTGGAAGCTTTGCAGGGGTGTTGGAGGCCGATATAGATGATATAGTTAATGTTTCAGGTATAACCAGAAATTCTGCAAGTCTAATCAAACTTATGCTCCCTATGCTTAGAACATATACCCTTGAAAAATACACCTTTACAGATACACTTAAAACCCATAGTGAGATAGGTCAGTATTTGTTTGCAAAGTATTTTGCAATAAACAGGGAATGTTTATCTATGCTCTGCCTTAACCGTCTTGGCAAGGTTTTGTCTTTTGAGGTAGTTATGACAGGAAATGTTGATAGCGTTGGCTTAAGCGTTAGAGACATAGTTTCAAAGGCAATTAAAAGCAATGCAACTGCTGTTGTAATTGCTCACAATCACCCCGGTGGAATTGCTCTGCCTTCGTCGCAGGATGTAATAGTTACCCGCCAGCTGAAAAAAGCACTAAACTCAATATCGGTGGAATTGCTCGACCATATAATAATCAGTTCCGAGGACTATGTTTCAATGGCATTGTCTAATGAATTCGGCGATATTTTCGGCGAATAATTAACAAAACGTTGGCAATACTTATTCTATCAAACTAAAAGGATGATGGAATATGATAGAGCAAGATACAGTAAAATTACTTCGCGAATGTGATGCGGGAGTAAAAATGGGGGTTGCATCTATTGATGATGTAATGCCACATGTAAAATCAAAGGCGCTGCTTGATAGGCTTAATAAGTGCAAGGACGAACACGATAAACTGTCGGTAGAGATTGACGGGTTGCTTGATAAGTACCGCGATGACGGAAAGGACCCAAACCCCATTGCAAAGGGTATGAGCTGGATTAAAACAAACCTAAAACTTGCTAATGACGATTCAGATAAAACGGTTGCCGACCTTATGACCGATGGTTGCAATATGGGGGTTAAGTCACTTAACCGTTACCTAAATCAGTACGAGGCAGCCGACGAGGTCTCGAAGGATATCTGCAAAAGACTTATTAATTTAGAAGAACGCCTTGCTATCGATATAAGAGACTTTCTTTAAAATCTGCCAACGGCTTTGCCGTTGGCTATTTTTATGCTTTACAATAACAAATGAGTACAGTATAATACTATCATACTAATTCTTAGGAGTTTTAAAGATGAGTGAAAAAATGTGGGCAGGCCGCTTTAAAAAGCAGCTTGACAGCGAGGTTAATGATTTCAATTCATCCATAAGGGTAGATTGCCGTATGTACCGTTCGGACATCAACGGCTCTATCGCCCATGCCGCAATGCTCGGCAAACAGGGTATTATAAGCAAGGATGATGCAGAAAAGATAATAGAGGGCTTAAGTGATATTTTAGCAGACCTTGAGTCAGAAAGCCTTCAGTTTGATATGAATGCAGAAGATATACATATGTTTGTTGAGGCCGAGCTTACAAAGAGAATTGGGGATACGGGTAAAAAACTTCACACAGCCAGAAGCCGCAATGACCAGGTTGCCCTTGATATTCGTCTTCATTTAAGAGATGAGGCAAACGAGGTTGTCGCCATTCTAAGAGAACTTATTTCTGTTATTACTAATAAGGCGGAGGAGCATAAGGCAACCGTTATGCCGGGATATACCCATCTTCAAAGGGCCCAACCCATAACGTTTGGACATCACCTTATGGCGTATGCCCAAATGTTCCTGCGTGATATATCCAGAATAGAAGATGCCGCGGCACGAATGAATTTTTCACCCCTTGGCTCCTGTGCCCTTGCAGGCACTACATATCCAACCGACCGTATGACTGTGGCAACGGCTCTTAATATGTCGGGCATCTGCGAAAACAGCTTAGACGGCGTTTCCGACCGCGACTTTACTGTTGAGCTTGCTTCTGCTGCATCCCTGGTTATGATGCATCTTTCTCGTTTTAGTGAGGAGATTATTCTTTGGTCAAGCTGGGAATTCAAGTTTATTGAGCTGGATGACGCCTATTCAACAGGCTCGTCTATAATGCCCCAAAAGAAAAATCCCGATATAGCAGAGCTTGTTCGTGGTAAAACAGGCAGAGTTTACGGAAACCTAGTCACACTTCTTACAATGCTCAAGGGACTTCCTCTTGCATACAATAAGGATATGCAAGAAGATAAGGAAGCAATATTCGATTCTATTGATACCTTAAAGCAGTGTATTTCAATCTTTACTCCTATGCTTAACACAATGACGGTAATTGAGAAGAATATGAAGGATGCCGCCGCAAAGGGATTTATTAACGCGACCGATGTTGCCGATTACCTTACTAAAAGGGGCGTACCCTTCAGAACCGCCTACAAAATCTCGGGTACCCTTGTTGCATATTGTATTGATAAAAACACTGTGCTCGAGAACTTAAGCCTTGCCGAGTTCAAAGAATTTAGCGATGTTTTCGAAGAGGATGTTTTTGATGCAATTAATCTTGAAAACTGCACCTTCAGAAGAAATTCCGAGGGCGGTACCGCAATAGAGTCGGTCGAGGCCCAAATAAAGTCGGTAAGAGCAAAACTGTAAAATAAAATCACCCAACTTGCTGTTGGGTGATTTTTATTTATGCCTGCATAGTTTTAAAGGTGTAGAATTCTCCTTTTTTATCCATAAGCTCGCGGTATGTGCCGAATTCAACGCACCGTCCGTCCTTAATTACGGCAATTTTGTCGGCGTTCTTAATGGTTGAGAGCCTGTGTGCTACAACAAAGGTTGTTTTCTTTGCGGTGAGGTTATTAATAGCCTCTTGAATTTCGGCTTCGGATACCGTGTCAAGTGCACTGGTTGCCTCGTCAAAAATTATAACATCGGGGTTTCTGATAATTGCTCTTGCAATAGAAATCCTCTGCCTTTGCCCACCGGATAGCTTATCTCCGTGCTCACCGATATCGGTGTCAAGTCCGTTTGGTAATTTTTTTACAACAGAATCCAAATTTGCTGCCTTTAAAACAGCATTAAGTTCTTTTTCGCTCACATTCGGTTTGCCGTATGTAATGTTGTCTCTTATAGTACCGCTAAAAAGTATAGTATTTTGCGGAACAACGGCAAGATGCTGCCTGTATGAGTGCATATCAATTTCACTGACACTAACGCCGTCAATTAAAAGCTCGCCATCATTGGGACTAAAAAAGCCTATAGCCATATTTACAATTGTTGTCTTTCCCGAGCCTGATTCGCCTACAAGCGCAATCGTTTCTCCGGGCTCTACCGTAATGTTTAGTCCGTCTAATATCGGACGCTCGTCGTCGGGGTAATGGAACCGTATGTTTTTAAATTCAAATTTGCCTTTTAGTTTTTTTAGTTTGGTTTTGCCCTTGTAGTCCTCAACGTCATAAGAGGAGAGAATTTCTCCTATAGAATAAATGCTTTCGGCACCCTTTGAGATGGTGGGCAGCAGGGCAACTATGCCGGCAACCTTTGCAACAAGAGCGGCAAAATATGTCTGATAAAGAGAAATATCGCCAATCGCAATTTCACCCTTGGTTGCAAGAATTACAGAACAAGCAAGGCAGATAATCTGAAAAAGATTGAAAATTACCCAACTCGTTGAGCCGAAAAGAGATTGAATCATATCAAGTTTATAGCCGCTTTTTGCAACAGCAGTGACTTGGTCGGTCATCTTGTGAATTTCATCATCCTCAAGTGCGTGGGCACGGGTTATAGGGACTAATTGCACCATATCCATAACCCTCGAAGACGTATTTTCCATCTCGCGTCTAAAAATACGGTTATGCTTTTTTATTGTATTTTTAAAGGGAAGCATAGTAAGCACCGCAACGGGCACAGTAATAAGAAATATAAAGAAAACGGTAATATTTTTTGAAATAACAACTCCTATAGTTACAGACATACTTAAAATCACGTCTAAAAAGGTGCCAAAAATATGGGAGGAAAACGCCTCAACAGATTCAACGTCACGCATAACCTTAGACTGAATACGGCCCGACTGCATTTCCTTGTGAAAGGAAATAGACAGCTGTTGTAATTTTCTTATCATAGCACCGCGAAGCCCCGCTTCAACATTTCGTCTTGCAAGGCTTAAATATTTTGTGTGCAGGGTGTGAAAAGGTATATTTAGGACAAGAACAACAACCGCAGCAATAATATTGTTTGCAATAAGGTGTGTTGCGTTTTCGGGCGGTGATGCCGCAATATTAATAAGGTTTGCCGTAATAATGGGAATTATCCAGGTAGGAGAAACCTTTACTGCGAAAAATATAGCCGAAAGCAAAAGACGCCATTTATGAGTTTTGTAAAGATTCATAAGTATTCTAAAGGCTCCGCCGCGGCGCTTGGTATAGGTTTCTATAAAATCGTTTTCTTCCTTTATTATCTCAGCTTCGCTGAAATGTGACTGTTTTTCCATAAAAAATCACCTCAAAAACGCACCTTAAAATAATTGGTTTTGTTTTCAATTTCATTATATACTTTTGGTCTGTAAAAGCAAGAAAATTATTGAAAAAATATGAATTGACTTTATAGTGAACTGTGTATATAATATAAAGGTAGAAATCTACTATATTGTGGTTTGAAACTGCATTTTAATCTCGGGCATACTATTTATGCTAAGCAAAAGCATTAGAAATTTGTAAAAGGTTGTGCCGAATTGGATAAATTTGTCGTAAACGGAGGAAACAGGCTCTGCGGACGCATCTGCGTCAGCGGTGCAAAGAACGCCGCAGTTGCAATTCTGCCGGCGGTGCTTCTTGCGGATTCTCCCTGTATAATTGAAAATGTTCCCGATATTTCCGACGTTCACGGAATTCTTCGTGCAATGGCGGCTCTCGGTGCCAATGTAAAACCCCTTACACGCAACTGCTTTGAAATTGACCCTACAGGCGTAAAATCCTACGTTGTCAACAAGGAAATGGCAAAGGGTATGAGAGCATCCTCTTATTTTCTTGGTGCTTTGCTTGGAAGATGCAAAAAGGCAAAGGTTGCACCTCCCGGAGGTTGCGCTATAGGTCTTCGTCCCATCGACCAACACATCAAGGGCTTTGAAGCGCTTGGCGCTAAGGTTAGCATAGAATCGGGTATGGTTGTTGCCCGTGCGGACAAGCTGTCGGGCGGCTCGGTTTATCTTGATATGGTTTCTGTAGGTGCCACAGTCAATATTATGATAGCTGCTGTAAAGGCAAAAGGCATGACAATTATTGAAAACGCCGCAAGAGAGCCTCACATAGTTGACCTTGCAAACTTCCTTAACTCTATGGGTGCCGATATTATGGGTGCGGGCACCAGTGTTATTAAAATCCGTGGCGTTGAAAATCTTCACGGAACTTCCTATAGTATTATACCCGACCAAATTGAAGCGGGAACATATATGGTTGCTGCCGCAGCAACTCGTGGCGACGTAATCATCAGCAATGTTATCCCTAAGCACCTGGAATCTATCATTGCAAAACTAAAAGAGGTTGGTGCCTCGGTAGAAGAGGGCGATGAATTTGTCAGGGTGTCTATGAAGACTCGCCCCGGCAAATGTAATGTTAAAACAATGCCTCACCCCGGCTTCCCAACCGATATGCAACCTCAGTTTGCGACACTGCTTGCTGTTGCAGATGGAACTTCTATTGTAAATGAAAGCGTTTGGGAAAACCGTTTCCGTTATGTTGAACAACTTACCTTTATGGGTGCAGATATTCAAGTGGACGGAAAATCTGCAATTATTTCAGGCGTCAAAAAACTTAAAGGTGCACAGGTACACGCAGATGATTTAAGAGCAGGTGCGGCAATGATAATTGCAGGTCTTGTTGCAGAAGGCGAGACCGAAATAACCGATATTGAATATATCGACCGCGGATATGAAATGGTTGTCGAAAAGCTTACCGCTGTTGGTGCAGATATTAAAAGAGTGTCGGACGAAAAGTTCGGTTATTCATTAAAGGCAAATTAAACTAAACGGGAGGAGGCATCTCCTCCCTATACTTATATATAAGGAGGTGTGATAATGGCTAAGTTTTTTCCTATGTTTTCGGGTAGCGAGGGGAATGCTACATATATAGGTACAGGTGTCGGCGGACTGCTTGTAGATGTAGGCGTATCCTATAAAAAAATAAAAGACACCTTATCTTTTGCCGAAATTTCAATTTCAGATATAAAAGCCGTTCTTATAACACACCACCATAATGACCATATAAAAGGATTAAAAACCTTTCTTAAAAAGCACCATGTACCACTGGTTGCTTCAAGAGAAACGGTATATGCTCTTGAATTTTTACAGATTATCAATAGCGAGCATCCTCGCATTTACATAGACGAAATCGAATTTGCTCAGTTCGATGATTTTAAAATCAAAGGAATCTCAACCAGCCACGACTGTAACGGCTCCAGTTGTTTTACAATAACGCTTGGCCAGGGGCAAAAGGTTGCCGTTTGTACAGACCTTGGCGTTATGAGCGACGCCATAAAGGAGGGGATTAAAGGCTCACATCTTGTAATGCTAGAGTCAAACCACGATCCTGTAATGTTAAGAATGGGTCCCTATCCCGCCGAGCTCAAAATTAGAATTGCCTCAGAAAAAGGGCATCTTCCGAACGCCGTTTGTGCTGAAACCTTATCGGAACTTTATAAGCATGGCACAAGCCGTTTTGTTCTTGCCCACCTCTCAGAGCAGAACAATACTCCCGAAAAAGCAGCGTCGGCAACAAGGTCTGCACTCATGGATAAGGGTGCCGTTGAGGATGAGGACTACATATTATATGTGGCAAAAAAAGAGGGCAACAAGGTGATATCTATATGATAAAACTAAAAATAATAACTCTCGGAAAACTCAAGGAAAAATATCTAAGGGAAGCTGAGACGGAATACCTTAAAAGATTGTCGTCCTACGCAAAATGCGAACTAATAGAACTTGAACCTGTTCGTCTTAGTGATAATCCGTCGGATGCCGAAATAGAAAAAGCATTAAAATCTGAAGCCGAGCTAATAAAAAAGAAAATACCCGAGGGCAGTCTTGTAACTGCACTTTGTATCGAGGGCAAGCAATATTCAAGTGAGGAAATGAGCAGACAAATGTTTAAAGGTATACAAGGGCATTCCAATCTTGTATATATAATAGGTAGCTCATACGGTCTTCATGAGTATGTTAAGAACCAGGCCGACATAAAGCTTTCTTTCTCTAAAATGACCTTCCCGCATCAGCTTTTCAGGGTAATGCTTTTGGAACAAATTTACAGAGGCTTTAAGATAGAAGAAGGCTCAAAGTATCATAAATAAGAGTATAAAAAATTTATTAAAAAAATGCTTGACCTCAGTGGTAGATTGTGATATAATCTATCTACCTCTGAAGGTCTTTTTTTTTGTGAAGACCTTTTTTCTAAGCGAAAAGGCGGTTTTGTGTGCAACAAAGCCTTGTCGCATGAGGGAGGCTAAATTGTTTTTTGGACAGGAACAAAAAACGAAAATATTCCGTAAAACGGGAGGTGCCGTCATGAGAGTAAAAATTACACTCGCCTGCACAGAGTGCAAGCAACGCAACTACAACACAATGAAAAACAAGAAAAACGACCCAGACAGACTTGAAATGAACAAGTACTGCAGATTCTGCAAGAAGCACACAGTTCACAAGGAAACAAAATAAGGAGGAAAAGCAATGAAAGCAGTTAACAAAATCAGTCAGATATTGGCAATTGTTTTCTCGGCTGCAGCAGTTGTCCTTTTCTTTATGCCTTTCGCAGAAATTGCCACCCAAACAGGCGCAACCAACTTTATTGGTGCAGAGCTTGCTTTTGGTACCAAAATTGAAGGTGTTGGTCAGCTTTATAAGTCGAGTCACATCCTCTTTTGTTTCATTTTAACTGTTGTCTCTGTTCTTTTCGCAGGGCTTACCTTTAAGTTCAAGAAAATCAGATATTGGGCTCCGGCAGTGGCTCTTGCCGATGCGATATATATGCTCGTTATAGCATTATCTCGCCCCGGTATGTTTATCGACAGCCGTCCTTTGGTGATTACAGCTGCTCCGGTTTATACTATTTTCGTTCTTCTTACTTCACTTGCTCTCTTTGTAGCGGCAGTATTTGGTGCTTGTCACCTTTTTGTAGATGACAGAATTATGGTCCTCGAAGGAAAGGCAAAGAAGACAATTCTCCAAAGACTTATTGCTACACTTCGTGATTATAAGAGCGAACTTAAGAAAATCGTATGGCCCGGCAGAAATGATGTTATTAAGAACACACTTGTTGTTCTTGTTATCTGTCTGATTATCGGTATATTTATCTGGCTTGTTGACTTTGGTTTAGGCTCTCTAATGAATTTCATTACTAAACTGTAATGGAGGTTTAAGATGTCTGACAACAATTCAGCTAAATGGTATGTAATTCATACCTACTCAGGTTACGAAAATAAGGTAGCGTCAGACCTTGCACTTATGGTTGAAAACCGTAAGATGCAGGACCTCATTCTTGACATTAAGATTCCTACTGAAACCGTAACTGAGGTAAAGGAAGATAAAGTTAAAGAGTACGAAAGAAAGATTTTCCCCGGTTATGTTTTAATCAAGATGATTGTTACCGACGATTCCTGGTATGTCGTTCGCAACATCCGCGGTGTAACCGGATTTGTAGGCCCAGCATCCAAGCCGGTGCCTTTAACCGATGCCGAGGTTGAAGCCTTAGGCGTTGAAAAGCATAGTGTTGAAGTCGGCTACAAAGTGGGCGACCTTGTCAACATTATCGACGGTCCCCTTAAAGATTTTCAGGGTACTGTTCTCGCTGTCGATTTGGAAAATGGAAGCGTCAGCGTAAATATTTCGATGTTCGGAAGGGAAACGCCTGCCGAATTCGAACTTTACCAGATTTCTCTGGCAAAATAACATTGGCAATACGCAGAGTTTCTGCTTAAAGCGTCAATAAAAGGCGCGTTAACCCCAAGGCTTTGGGGGTATTAAAACCGCGGCAGTTTGCCGCCGATACCGAAAAGGTATCACGGTGGGAGGAATGGGTATACGACCATTCCGCCAAGTGAAAAATCACTGTTACCACGAATAATGGAGGTGCAAACAATGGCTCAGAAAATTAAAGGTTACATTAAACTGCAGATTCCCGCTGGAAAAGCCACTCCGGCTCCCCCGGTAGGTCCTGCCCTGGGACAGCACGGCGTCAACATCATGGCGTTCACTAAGGAATTCAACGAACGCACTAAAAATGATGTAGGTCTCAT
>JAGBUU010000071.1 GCA_017630655.1 Clostridia bacterium | reverse complement strand
TTTTTGGAGCTGCTAACCAGATTCGAACTGGTGACCTCATCCTTACCAAGGATGTGCTCTACCACCTGAGCCATAGCAGCATTTTTAATTAGTCAGCGAATTGTATTATAAATTAAACTTGTTTTTTTGTCAAGTCTTTTTTAAAAAATGAATAATAAATGCAAAACAGTTAATAATATCATCAAAAGGAGTTGATAAAATGCTTGATAAAATCTGTTTAATCTTATCCATACTCGGCTCAATCAACTGGGGCCTTATTGGTATCTTTCAGTTTGATTTAGTCGCTTGGTTGTTCGGCGGACAGGATGCACTGGTTAGCAGAATCATCTATTCTGTTATTGCACTTGCCGGAATTTGGTGCATTTCTCTTCTTTTCAGAGATAACGGCCGTATTCACGAATAATTAAACTAACGGGCGAGCAAGATGCTCGCCCGTACATATTTTTTAAAACTCTGTTTCTACCGTGATTTTACCGTTTTCAACCTTAAAGGTTATATCACCCATTCTATCGGTGCGGTATATTTTTGCACCTGCATCGGTTAATATATCGGTGACCTCACTATGAGGATGTCCGTACGAATTATTTGCACCAACCGAAAACACTGCATATTCGGGCGACGCCGATAAAATAAATTCCTTTGAATTTGAGCTGCGACTGCCGTGGTGTGCGGCTTTATAGACATCACAGTCGACATTTATTTTATCTGACAGTATCTGCTTTTCCACCTCTGTCCCGGCATCACCTGTGAAAAGAAATTTAATATTTCCTATTTTAGCCATTAATACAACCGACTTATCATTTGAATTTTTAGCGTCGCGATTATAAGCTAAAACGGTGATTTCGAAATCGCCAATATTTATAACCGTGCCAAGCTTTGCAGGGTAGACCTCGGTTTTACTCTCTTTTAGTGCGTATGTGAAATTATCGTAACTGCTCTCAGACCTATCGTCCTGCTCAGGCAAGACGGCATACTTGGTCTCTATTGCACCTATAACTTTTGACGCGCCGCCGACATGGTCGGCATCGAAATGCGAAAGCATAACACAGTCCAGTCTTTTTATTCCGTACGACTGCAAATCACTAAGCAGTTCACTTCCAAAATCACTTTGATTACCAAAATCTATAAGTGCGTTATATCCATTACTGCTTATGAGGATGCAGTCTCCCTGTCCTACGTCAATAAAGCGTACAAAATCTTCATCGGTTTGTACGATTTTCTCACCGGATACAGCCGAAAAAATTTCACTCCAACCCGGGAGCTTATAAGTGTTGGAAAAAGATATCAGTAATATGGCGCCACAAAGACAAATAACACAGGCTGCCAGCAGACGAAGGTAAAAGGAGCGAGAACGCTTCATAAATTATTCTTCCCTCGCCTTTTGTTCGAGCAGCTGCTCCATAGTAATTAAAACATCACGGGGCTTTGCTCCGTTATAGGGTCCTATAATGCCCATATCTGCCATTGTATCCATTATTCTTGCGGCTCTTGCATATCCAAGCTTAAGTTTTCTTTGAAGCATTGAGGTCGAAGCCTGTCCACTCTCCACAACAAATTCAATAGCTGCCTTGAGCATTGGGTCCTCTTCGCCCTCTTCATCGGCTACAGCTGTGGCACCAGCCTTTTCCTTGTTGCTTGCCAAAGCACGATTTTCAATATCCTCCATAATACTTTGGTCGTATTCAGAGGTGTGGCGTCCCTTAACAAAATCGGTTACCGCTTCAACCTCTTCATCACTTACAAAACAGCCCTGAATACGGGAAGGCTTGGTTGCACCAATAGGGCTAAACAGCATATCGCCACGACCGAGAAGCTTTTCGGCACCTGCATTATCAAGAATTGTTCTACTATCAATTTGTGAAGAAACTGCAAACGCAATACGCGACGGGATGTTAGCCTTGATAACACCCGTAACAACGTCAACAGAGGGGCGCTGTGTTGCAATAATAAGGTGCATACCTGCGGCACGCGCCTTGGCGGCAATACGGTTAATGGAATCTTCAACCTCTTTTGGTGCCGTCATCATAAGGTCGGCAAGCTCGTCGACAATAATAACAATTCTGGGCAGTTTTACAATATCTTCATCTGTTTCTGCAAGGCGGTTAAAGCCGTCAATATCACGTACGCCGTTAGCGGCAAACATTTGATAACGCTTTTCCATTTCGCTTACAGCCCAACCGAGTGTGCTTGCAGCTTTTCTTGGATCTGTTACAACGGGCAAAAGCAGATGGGGTATGCCGTTATAAATGCCAAGCTCAACAACCTTGGGGTCTACCATTATAAGCTTAACCTCATCAGGCTTAGCCTTATAAAGAATACTTACAATGATGGAGTTGATGCAAACAGATTTACCCGAGCCTGTTGCACCGGCAATAAGACCGTGAGGCATTTTAGAAATATCACCCACTATTGCATTACCTGCAATATCCTTACCCAGAGAAATGGTAAGCTTACTCTTAGAACCTGTAAAGGCGGAGGATTCGAGAATTTCTCTGATATGTACCACATTGCTTGCCTTATTGGGAACCTCAATTCCAACTGCTGCTTTATTGGGAATAGGAGCCTCAATACGAACACCTGCAGTTGCAAGATTTAATGCTATGTCGTCGGCAAGATTTGTAATCTTACTAATTTTAACACCCGAGCTTGGCTGAAGCTCATAACGAGTAACTGTAGGACCTCTTGAAATGTCCACAATACTTGTTTCAACACCAAAGCTTCTAAGGGTATCTACAAGTCGTTGAGCAGTGTTTTCAAGCTCAGCACGTTCTGCAGCAGGACTTTTTGAAATATTGCCCTTAAGCAGTTCCATAGGCGGAAAAACGTAATCTTCCCTTTCCATAACAATAGTGTCTACCTCGGGCTCGTCGGCTTTTTCTGCTTTAGGCTGGTCGCTAACAGCATCTTCGGTTTTGGAGTCAGAGGCTACCTCCTTTTCTGCGGCAACAAGTGCATCGTTTACACTTACGCTTTCAAGCTCCTCTTTGTCCTCTTCCTCATCAAGAGGGATATCAATATCACGATAGGTGCTGATTACCTTTTTCTGTTTATTGTTCATACCACTTGTGATAACTGCGGTGTTAGGCTCATCAAGTGGAATATCAATATCATCTCTGCGAGATTTTTTCTGCTCTTCTACGGTATCGCGGAATTCCTTATAGGATTCTTTAACCGTTTTTGCAGAACTCTGCATTTTTCTGATAAGTGTAACAAGGGTTGTACCCGTAATAAGCATTAAAAATACAAAAATAAGAAGAAAAACAGTTATAAGAGCACCTGTTTTTCCAAATGCAAGATACAAAGGCTCGCCAAAAAGGCCACCAAAAAATCCTCCCGATTTAAGGACGATTCCACTTTGGTAGGCAGCAGTTAAATGCTGTGTAAAGGTTTCTGCTTCGGGCCTTGCAATAAACAGGTCTATACAGCCGCCGGTAAGAAGAATTAAAATTGCGGTTTCAATAAAGTGAAGAACTGCAATTCCCTTAAGCTTGTCCATAGCGTAAAAAACCGACATAGCGATAAGATAAAACGGGAAAAGGTAGGTTAAAACGCCAAAAAGGCCAAAAAAGAAATTCCTAAGAGCGTTCCAAAGATTTTCACCAGGTATAAAAATAACAGCAAGAATAAAAAGTGCTATTACAAAAAGCACCAGTGCTGTCATTGGCTTTTGGTTAGATTTTCTCTGTGTAGCCTTACCGCTACCCTTCTTGGCCGTTGTTCTTTTTTTAGCCGCCATTATGTATTCTCCTTTAAAATCAGGTTTGGATTATTCGTGTATGCTTATGTATCAGGATACGCTATTTGGTATCCTGTTTATCAATCATTTCGTAAAGGGTGTCGATTGCGTCCGACAATCCCCCTATTTTATCAATAAGCCCTACCTCGACCGCTTTTTCGCCGTCAAGTATTGAGCCTACGTCGTTAACCATTTCTCCAACATTCATCATAAGAGAAGAAAATTTTTCATTAGTTATTTTGGAATTCTTTGTAACGAATGTGATGATTCTGTCCTGAATACGCTCGAAATGGCGAAGCATTTGGGGAACCCCAAGGACTAAGCCTGTCATACGGACCGGATGAACAGTCATTGTAGCACTTGGCACAATAAAAGATTTTTTTGCGGCAACACTAAGCGGAATGCCTATAGAATGTGCACCGCCAAGAACTAGCGATACCGTAGGCTTGTTCATACCCGAAATAAGCTCGGCAATGGCAAGACCAGCCTCCACATCTCCACCGACGGTATTTAAAATCACAAGCAAGCCCTGAATATTTTGAGACTCCTCTATTGCCACAAGCTGAGGGATAATATGCTCATACTTTGTGGTTTTATTTTGAGAAGAAGAGACTATATGGCCCTCAATTTCTCCAATAATTGTAAGGCACTGAATTGTGTGCTTGCCGTCCGAAGCGGTGACCGACGCACACTCTTTTATCTGCTCGAAAAGGGTGTTTTCACTACCCTCTCCCGACACCTCATTACAAAGATTAAATTTATCAGTACTCATAAAACAACCTCCAATTTTATTATTGGAAGATGTTTTCACAAAATACATAAATATTATACTATTTTATATAGATTTATGCAACAGTTTTTGTTTTATAAAAAAGGACCACAACATAAGTTGTGGTCCATAGTATTAATACATTCCGCCGGAAGCGGCAGCAGCTGCGGCTGCAGCGGCCTTGCTTGCCTTGGCATCGTCCTTGTTTTCAGCAACAAGGGTTTCGGTTGTAAGCACCATAGATGCAACCGATGCGGCATTCTGAAGAGCAGAACGGGTAACCTTTGTTGGGTCAACAATACCTGCTTCAATCATATCAACATAGATTTCATTATAAGCGTCAAAGCCGTAGTTTGCCTTGCCCTCGCTGATAATCTTATCAATAATTACAGAGCCCTCAAGACCTGCGTTAAAGGCAATCTGACGAATGGGAGCCTCTAAAGACTTAAGCACAATGCTAATACCCGTTTTCTCGTCACCCTCAGTTGTATCAAGAAGAGCCTTAACAGAAGGAATGGCATTGATAAGGGCTGTACCGCCGCCTGCAACAATTCCTTCTTCAACGGCCGCCTTAGTTGCTGCAAGTGCATCCTCTATTCTGAGTTTTTGCTCCTTCATTTCAACTTCGGTTGCGGCACCAACCTTGATTACTGCAACACCGCCCGCAAGCTTTGCAAGACGCTCGTTTAACTTTTCTCTGTCAAAATCGCTGGTTGCAGTTTCAACCTGATTTCTGATTTGAGAAACGCGATACTGAATTGCCTCCGGTGCACCTGCACCGTCAACAATAATGGTGTTTTCCTTGCCAACCTTAACCTGACGTGCACGTCCAAGCTGAGTGATTTGGGTATCCTTAAGGTCGAGACCGAGTTCCTCGGTAATAACCTCACCACCTGTAAGGATAGCAATATCCTGAAGCATTTCTTTGCGTCTGTCACCAAAGCCGGGAGCCTTAACACCAACACAAACAAAGGTTCCTCGAAGTTTATTAACAATAAGAGTAGAAAGTGCTTCACCCTCAATATCCTCGGCAATAATTACAAGCTTTTTACCTGCCTGAACTATCTGCTCGAGCACGGGGAGAATGTCCTGAATAGAAGAAATTTTCTTATCTGTAATAAGAATGAAGGCATCATCAATAACCGCTTCCATTTTATCGGTATCAGTTACCATATAGGGAGTGATATATCCGCGGTCGAACTGCATACCCTCGACAACCTCGCTATAGGTTTCGGCGGTTTTAGACTCTTCAACAGTAATAACGCCGTCAGCAGAAACCTTATCCATAGCCTCTGCAATGAGTTTGCCAATAAAGTTGTCCCCTGCGGAAACTGTAGCAACGCGTTCAATGTCTGCAGAGCCTGTTACCTTTTTAGAGTTTGAAACAACGGTATTAACCGCAGTATCAACCGCCTTTTTAATACCCTTCTTTACAATCATAGGATTGGCACCCGCGGCAACGTTTTTCATGCCCTCTAAAATAAGTGCCTGAGCAAGTACTGTAGCGGTGGTTGTACCGTCACCTGCGCAGTCGTTCGTTTTGGTAGCAACCTCTTTTACAAGCTGAGCACCCATGTTTTCAAAGGGATTGTCAAGTTCAACCTCTTTTGCGATGGTTACGCCGTCGTTTGTGATAAGGGGTGCCCCATAGCTACGCTCTAAAACAGCATTTCTGCCCTTAGGACCAAGTGTTACCTTAACGGCGTTAGCAATTTGGTCAACGCCTGCCTGAAGCGCTTTACGGGCTTCTTCACCAAAAATTATATCTTTAGCCATTTAAAAAATCTCCTTATATTACTCTACAATAGCAAGAATGTCAGACTGACGAACGATAGAATATTCTACTGAGTCAACCTTTACCTCTGTGCCTGAATATTTAGCGGTGATAACCTTATCTCCCACTTTAACATACATTTCAACATCATTGCCGTCAACCTTGCCACCCGGGCCTACGGCTACAACCTCTGAAACCTCAGGCTTTTCCTTAGCAGATGCGGTTAAAATGATTCCGCTTTTTGTGGTCTCCTCTGCTTCGACAGTTTTTAAAACTACTCTGTCTAATAGGGGTTTAATAGTCATTTTTTTGAGCCTCCAAAACAAAATAACAATATAATTAGCACTCGCATATTTAGAGTGCTAATTATATTGTACCAATTTTTTCATAAAAATCAAGGGCTTTTACCAAAATTTTTATTTTATTAATAATTATTCGGGTAATACGAAGTTTATGCCGTCCTTAATTATTTCACACTTAAAGCTTTTTGTATGTATTATTTCGCCGTCAAGGCTAACGGGAATGTCTGTCTCTGCCTCAAATTCGAATACCTCACATCTGCCATAGGTGCAAACATCAAGGTCCTCGTGCTTACCTGCCTTATATTTTGGAAGAAGTGATGGTATTTGCAGTTTTTTAACAGTATCAATAGTAACGCAATCTAAAAGTCCATCATTTAGCACAGCCTTGGGTGCACTGATATATCCTCCACCGTAAACGGGAGCATTTGCGCATACTGCAAAGAGTACGCTTCCCTCTTTAAAAATTTTGCCATCGGTTGAAACCTTCATATTAATGCCGATTTTGCCTAAAATAGCTTTAACTACTGCAAGGTTGTATGCCATGGGACCAGAAACAAATGGTAATCTCTTAAAACCCTTCATTAAATCCGCTACCTGTGCATCAAGACCCGCACAGCACTGATTCATACAGTAGTATTCCCCTGCTTTAATAAGGTCAATAGACATTAAGGTGCCGTTTTTCTGGCGTTTAAGGTCTAAAAAACGGGGTTTGGAATCGAAACCGAAATATTTAATAAAATCGTTAGCCGAGCCAATAGGTATAACGCCGATAGCAGCATTTTTATAGCCTACACTTCCGTTTAATACCTCAAAAGATGTGCCATCACCGCCACAGGCAAAAATTCTGACATCATCCCCTGTCTGCGCTTCCTCTCTTGCTTTAACTAAGGCATCTCCCGTGCCTGTTGTAATAAGAATTTTGCAGTCGTCACCATAAACCTCTCTTATTTGCTCAGTAAGCGCTATCGTGCTGTCTTCCTTGCCTGCCGCGGGGTTAATTATAAAAATATCTCTCATTTTTAAAGTCCTCACTTAAAATACATAAACAGTTGACATTTAATCATACCGTTATAGAGTTTGCGGCGTTTGTCAGCCGGTCTGCCAAAAAGTTTTTCAAAATCTTCATCGGGGCTTATTACAAAATACTTTTTGCCCTGACCCTGAGCGAATGCCTGACCCATTATTTTGTATAGTTCCTGAGCCTGTTTAATGTCAAGAAGTCTTTCACCGTATGGTGGGTTTGTAACACAAAGAAATCGTTCATCCGGTGCTCTAAAATCCTTTATGTCGGCAACCTCAAATTTAACATATTTGGAAACGCCTGCCTTGGCAGCGTTCTCGGTTGCAAGCTTAACGGCAGCGGGGTCAATATCATAACCCACCGCTCTAAACTCAATATCCTTTAGTATCTTATCCTGAGCGGCAGCTCTTTCCTCTCTCCACACATTCTCGGGTATAAACCCGAATTTTTCGGCCGCAAAAAATCGACGTAGCCCCGGAGCCATTTTAAGCGCCATCATAGCCGCTTCTATAAGGATTGTGCCCGAACCACAAAATGGGTCATACATTTTTGTGTCGGGGAAAATTCTTGCTGTATCACAAATTGCTGCTGCAAGTGTCTCTTTAAGCGGAGCATCATTAGATTTTCTTCTATATCCTCTTTTGTGAAGCCCCTCGCCCGAGGTATCTATCATAATGCAAACGCGGTTTTTAAGAATAGAAAAGCGGATTTTAAGTTCTACTCCCGTTTCATTAAACCAACCGATATTATACCTTGTTTTAAGTCTTTCAACAATCGCCTTTTTTATAATGGACTGGCAATCCGGTATGCTATGAAGTGCTGAATTTAAACTGTATCCGTTTACGGGGAAAGCATCATCCTTGCCGATAAAATCCTCCCAAGGCAGAGCCTTTACTCCCTGAAACAGTTCTTCGAAGGTTTCGGCATCAAATTCGCCTACATTTATACAAATTCTTTCAGCATAACGAGAATTAATATTAGCACGGGCAAGAATATTTAGGTCTCCCTCAAAATTCACCCTACCGTTTTCGGCTTTTACATTCTTTGCTCCCATTCGCTCGAGTTCAAAGGCACAGATGCCCTCGACCCCAAAAAGACACGGAGCAACATATTTAAAATCTGACATTTATTTCTCCAAAATTATATTATTTTTGTAGCGTGGCGTGTAACGTGGCAACCGATATTTACTGCAACGGGAAGTCCTGCAATGTGTGTAGGTGCCGTTTCAATATTGACAGCAAGAGCGGTTGTTTTTCCGCCAAAGCCTTGGGGACCGATGCCGAGTTTATTTATTTTTTCAAGCATTTCCTTTTCAAACTCGGCATAAAAAGGATTTTCGTTTGGAAGGTCAATATCTCGGCAAAGAGCCTTTTTAGAAAGCAGTGCACACTGTTCAAAATCTCCCCCTATACCTACACCAACAACAATGGGTGGGCAAGGGTTAGCACCTGCCGACTTTACAATTTCCAAAACAGCATTTATTACACCTTGTCTTTGAGCGGACGGGGTAAGCATTCGAATGCCGCTCATGTTTTCACTTCCAAATCCTTTTGGACAGGCGGTAATTTTAATATGCTCGCCATCAACAATTCTTGTGTGAATTATAGCGGGTGTGTTATCCTCAGTATTTTTTCTTAAAAGAGGGTCAGATACAACCGATTTTCTCAAAAGCCCCTTTTGGTATCCTTGCCTTACTCCTTGATTAATTGCTTCTTCAAAATTGCCACCTACAATATGAACATCTTGTCCAACATCAATAAAAACTACTGCCATGCCTGTATCCTGACAGATGGGAAGGCACAGTTTTTTTGCGGCGTCTATATTATCGACAATATCCGACATAACCGATTTTGCTATCTCACTCTCTTCAGCTTTTGCAGAATCAAGGATTTTACACAACAAGTCACAGGGAAGCTCTCTATTGGCCTTTATAAAAAGCTCGGATATTGCTTCGGTTATTGTATTGCAACTAATTTCTCTCATTATCTTTTCCCCAAAAAATAAGCGGAGTTCGTTTGACGAAATCCGCTTTTATAGTAATATTATCTGCCACCTGTACGACGGTTTCTTTTTGCATCGGGATTTTTGCGTTTTAAGTCAGAAAACTTTTCGTCACTTGTTGCTTTAAATTTGCTCATCATATCTTCAAATGAAGCTGACTCACTCTTCTTTGCTGTCCATACGTAAGAGCCGTCGGGAGCAGGGGGCGCAGACCTTTGAGCCAAAGGTTTTCTTTCCCTTTTTTCCTGCCTTGCTTCATTGGTGCCGGGCTCTGTTGCCTGTTTTATACTAAGGCTAACCTTCCCATCGTCCGACATATTAAGTATCTTCACCTTAACGGCGTCGCCTTCGCGGGCAAATTCCCTGATATCACTAACATAAGACTTAGCAATTTCGGATATATGTACCATTCCAAATTTTCCTTCTCCAAGGTCAACGAAAACGCCGTAATCCTTAACTGCTGTAATTTTTCCCTCGACAATATCTCCTACGGTGAGCTGCAAAGCGGTATATCCTCCTCAAAATAAAACCGACTGTAAAACTAATTAATATCCACAAAAACTTGTTCGTTTGGATAAACAAACCCAAGACTCTCTCTTGCTGCACGCTCAATCAGTTCTTCTTTGGTGCTGTTTTTAAGAAGGTTTTCCTTCTCCTCTATACGAAGCGAGGTTTGTTTAGTTTCTTCTTTAAGTTCGGCCAATGCCTCTTTGTTCTGTGAAAGTTCAAAAGCAAGGGTGCCGAGCGAAACAAGCATATACGCACAGAAAAGTGCAATTAACAAACGCAAAAGAAAACTCTTGTTTTGAGGCTTAGTGCTCAATTTGCTCATCCTTTCTTTTCTTCTTTGGGCATTTTTCTTTAGTATACACTAACCATTTAGGTTTTTTCAAGCCTTTTTTTATAAAAAACAGGGTTTTTCGTCCAATTTTAAAAGCCTTTATATGTATTTTTTGAAAAACGAAGGAAACTGGTCGAATAATATATTTCCGGACCGCCCTGAAAAGCAAAAGAAAAAGCGGCACATATATAACCGCCAAGGTCTTTTTGCACAGAAAAAAACCTATTAGCTCACCTATAAAAACATACCCTCGAATTTCACCGTTACAGCCTGCAAGAAAAAAGCAAAAGTTAATAAATCCTAACGCCGTAAAAAACAATATATCAGTTAGAAAAATCGCAGTTTTTGAAAACCTTAGTTTCGTTTCTGTAATACTCAGAAAATCAAATGCAAAACAAAATATTACACCCAGAAATACACTGCAAAGGAAAACCTGTATCTGCCATGATAGACTTATTTCCCACATATTATTTTAGTATACGCTTTAAAAAGCCAGCACCCTTTTGATTGCCAGCATAAACCAGTGCCCATATTTCCCCTTGCATAAACAGGTCGCCAGATGTAGCACTAAAACTATTTATTATTAAGTTCTCTCCTCTTATGGTAAGCGTACCTTTGGAAGTGTCGAGCACGACCGTTTCCTCATCAAAGGTTTTAACCTCACTTACACCGGTTAAATTGATTTGTTTGCACTGCTCCATAACAAGGTTGTGAACCGACATATTTTTATCCTCTGCCATAATAAAAACACCACCCGTTTCAGTATACTGAATTGGGCGGCGTTTTATTACTAATCAACAATCTTGTAAAGGAGTGCTGCGTCATCCTTTTTAACCACCTCTGCAACGCTTAGCACCTCTGCCTTAACAGTTCTTGTTCCAAATGCTATTTCCAAAACATCTCCCACCTTAACATCGTAGGAGGCCTTAACCTGTCTACCGTTTACACTTACCCTGCCTGCATCACAAGCCTCGTTAGCTA
>JAGBUU010000070.1 GCA_017630655.1 Clostridia bacterium | reverse complement strand
GTGTTGTAGATAGCATAGAGCAACGCAAAAATACCCTTAACCGCCCTCCTATAGCGAATGTAGATAAACTGTTTATTGTCTCGTCGTCTGTAGTTCCCACACCAAGCACACTGCTTATTGACAGAATGACGGCACTTTGTGCATATAAGAATATAGAGCCAATTATTGTATTCAATAAAAATGACCTTGAAGATGTGTCATCTTGGTGCAATATTTATAGGTCGGCAGGCTTTAAAACTATTGCTTGTTCTGCGTTAAGCGGAGAGGGCATAGAGAAAATCACTAAGGAACTTGAAGACTGTGTAAGTGCCTTTACGGGAAATTCAGGGGCAGGAAAATCAAGCCTTTTAAATAAAATCTTCCCCGACCTTTGTCTTAGTACAGGGGACGTAAGCAGTAAGCTTGGCAGAGGACGTCACACAACCAGACATACCGAGCTTTTTGCTCATGGCTTTGACGGTTATGTTGCCGACACACCGGGTTTTTCTTCCCTTGAAGCTGACAGAGATGACCTTGAATTTAAAGAAAAACTAAGTGATTTCTTTACCGACTTTGCTCCCTTTGAATATGATTGCCGTTTTTCCGACTGTAAGCATATTGGGGAAAAGGGCTGTGCAGTATGTCGGGCTGTAAATGAAGGCAAAATTGAAGAAACAAGGTACAAGTCATATACAACAATTTTTGAAGAACTTAAAGATATAAAGGCTTGGAATATTAAAAAGTGAGTGCATTGCACTCACTTTTTTTTAACCCTTTTTAAGTTTTTGACTATAATGTATTAGAAACGTAAAGGCGGGTGGTTGTATCAGAAGGAGAAATAAAGGCCGAAACGGATTTTTCATAATTACCTTTTCAGTAGGCGTAATGTTTGCTTTTTTTCTGCCTCTGAGATGGCTGGTCGTTTTGCTCTCTGCAGCACTTATAGTTATGGGAATTTTACTTAATAAAAACTGTCGATAGGAGGACATTTATGAAGGTAGTGCTCTATAAAAGCCCAAAACTTTTAAGCGGTATTTTAAGACTCATATTCAAGGTTAAAAAAGTAGATAACGAATAGTACATAAAAACGCCGAAACTAATTTCGGCGTTTTTTCATATTTTGAGTATTTGTTTAATATACTTTACTAAAACGAAAAAGGAGAATAAATAATGGATATCAGTCTTACCAGACATAACGTTCGCACCGAAGAACTCTTATTTTCTGCACCTATGGAAATTCAAATTGAGGATACTGTTCATATAAGTAACGGTCGTGAGCCCAGAAAAATACTTAAATGCAGTGGAAAAATTGCCGTTAGTTCAAAATACGTTTCGGACAAAACGGTTACTATAGAGGGCACCGCCAATATCAGCATAATCTACCTTGACGAGCAAAACTGTCTTTGCAATTTTGAGCATTCATCATTTTTTTCTAAAACCTTAGAGGGCAACGTAGACCTTACAGGCGCAGATGTGTCTGTAAAAGTAACCGACGAAAAGTTCTACGCAAAGTTACTTAGTGACTGCTCAGTGAGCATTAATATAGAGGCTGGCTTGGAGGTAAGTGTTACAAGAAC
Source organism: Clostridia bacterium (assembly GCA_017630655.1). Lineage (GTDB taxonomy): Bacteria > Bacillota > Clostridia > Oscillospirales > Acutalibacteraceae > SFWF01. The sequence goes on along the minus strand of JAGBUU010000070.1, from coordinate 2,846 downwards.
ATACGACAAGGAAATGCTTTGCGACATAGACATTAAAAATATTGAAAAACTCAGAGGTGTGGCCGAAAGCACAATGCCAATGGCATACGGCGAAAAGAATTTGGTTATTGAGGAAGAAATCTCTATAGGTGCCTCTCAGCCGTCGGCACTTTGCCTAATCAGAAGTAATGCAGTAGCACATATAGAGGATACAAAAATTATGGGCGGAAAGGTAATGGTAAAAGGAATGATAAAGATATATGTTCTTTATCAGACTGTAGAGGGTACGCGACCCCAAAGTTTTGAAGAGAGCTTCCCGTTCAGCCAACTTATAGATACTCAGGGAATAGGAGACAACTGCAAGTGTGACAGTTTTGTAAAAATTCTGTTTTGTGAACTTTCACCCAGAACTACCGGAGATGATGAAATACGCTCTTTTATAGCCTCGATAAAACTCGCGGTTTCGGTAAAGGCATATTGCGAAGATGAGATTCCAACCATTATTGATGCATATTCCACCTGCGGCGGCTATGCGTTTAAAAAGGATAAATTAGCCTTTAAAAAGATAAGGGAATCCTTCTGCGAAAAGTTTATTGCAAAAAAGAGCCTGGAGTTTACCGACGGTGCGATAGGCTCGGTAATAGATATGTGGTGCGAGACCAAGTGTTCTTCTTCAAAGTTTGAGGATAAGAAACTCAAAATCATGGGCACAATACTTGTTAACCTTTTAGCGTACGACTGTGACGGCAACCCCGAATGCTATGAAAGACCCATAGATTTTGAATATTCATATATGCCACAAATGGAATATAAAGACCCAAATGTTGTCTACAACATAACGGTTGCCAACTGTTCCTACACCATAACGGGAGCAAATACCGTAGTTGTTGCCGCAGAGCCACAGGTTTCGGTTACTATTTACGATAATTTAAAATATGATGTTATAGTTGACGTAGTAAAGGATGAAAACAACTGTATAGTTGAACCGAGAGGCAGCAGCATAGTTCTCTATTTTGCTGAGACTGGTGAAAGGGTTTGGGATATTGCTCGTAAATATAATAGTAGTGTTGAGGAAATAAAGGTGCTAAACGCCGTAAAGGAAGATGTGCTTTGCGAGCCTAAAAAGTTTATAATCCCCACAAAATAAAAGAAAAGACCTTGCAGCGCAAGGTCTTTTTTATATATCTAACTTTGTCATTCTCGCATAGTGAAAAATATATTGCTGAGCAATACCTGCATACTGTATTGCACATTCGGGCAGAACACCGTCAAATAGTTTTTCTACTGCTCTTTTTATCCATACATCCTTAGGAAAGGCGTCGATATGGGAAAGTCCAAAAAGCAGGGTGCAGTCGGCTACCTTTTCGCCTACGCCATATATTTTTACAAGTTCTTCTCTTGCGGTATCAAGCGGCATATCCTTAAGTTTATCAAGAACAATTTCTCGGCTTGCAACCTTCTTTGCTGCATCAAGAATATATTTTGCACGAAAACCGCTTTTTAAAATTGCTAAGTCTTCAAGGCTTAAAGAGGCTATTTTTTCAGCGGTAGGGAACGAGTAAACACCATCAACAATCTGCTCACCGAAATTTTGGCAGAGTCTATCAATTATACCCTTAATTCGCGGAATGTTGTTGTTCTGGGAAATAATGAAAGAGCAAAGCGCTTCCCACGGCTCTTGCCTTAGGATTCTAATACCACAAGCAAATTCACCGGCAGTCTTTAACACTTCGTTTTGTGAGAGTACAGATAATATCTTAGCATAGTCACGCTCTAAATCGAAATAGTCCTTCCAAATAAGCTCAAAATCTTCCTTTGTGGTATCGAAAAGAGTTATAACTCCGTTATTTGAGCCTATTTTCAAGTATCTGCCAAAGGCGACGCCTTGCCAAATATTATCTCCGCACTCCTGCCAACGAAAAGCCTGTCCGCAGTCAAGAGTTTCGCTAAGGATAAAGTTTGTTATATCGTGAAGCTCTAAGTTGTTTCCGTTTATAATTATCTTCATAAATTAACCTAAAAAGTGAAACTGCCCGACAGTAGTGTTGTTATATCGCTTCCAACCGTTAGGATACCGCCCTCGGTTGTACCAATTTTAGAACTGCCATCTGCAGTTACTATCTTAACATCACAGGGTTTAACAGTTGTAACAAAGGGGATATGACCTGCCAAAACGGCAAGGTCACCCTCTACACCCCTGACAGAGACAGAACGCACCTCGTCTCTGAACACATCCCCGTCGGGAGAAGAAATAACAAGCAAAAAGGTGTTCATCGTGCCACCTTCTTTGCCTTTTCTACCGCCTCATCAATAGTTCCAACAAAGAGGAAGGCAGATTCGGGCAAATCATCGTGCTTACCTTCAATAATTTCCTTAAAGCCACGGATAGTCTCATTAAGAGGAACATATTTACCCTTAAAGCCTGTAAACTTTTCGGATACGTCAAAGGGCTGAGATAAAAAACGCTGAATTTTACGTGCACGGGCAACAAGTAGTTTATCCTCATCGGAAAGCTCATCCATACCCATAATTGCAATAATATCCATAAGCTCGTTGTAACGTTGAAGAATACGCTGAACTTCCTGAGCTACAAAATAATGCTCCTCGCCCAAGGTTTCAGGGGAGAGAATACGGCTTGTAGACTCAAGCGGGTCAACAGCGGGATAAATACCCTGAGAAGCTATAGAACGGGATAAAACCGTAGTAGCATCAAGGTGGGCAAAGGTTGTAGCGGGTGCGGGGTCTGTAAGGTCATCGGCAGGAACATAAACAGCCTGAATAGATGTAATAGAACCCTTTTTTGTAGAGGTAATTCTTTCTTGTAAAGCACCCATTTCGTTTGCAAGGGTTGGCTGATAACAAACGGC
>JAGBUU010000069.1 GCA_017630655.1 Clostridia bacterium | reverse complement strand
GAATATGAATTGTTGGAAACTTTCGAGGCGGGAATTGTTCTAACAGGTGATGAAATTAAGTCAGTTCGACTTGGGCATTTTTCAATTGTAGATACATATGGTTTCATTAAAGATGGCGAGTGTTTTTTAAGAAATTCATACATTAAAGAATATTCAAATTCTTTTGATGCTGGTAGGTTCGGAGATACAACCAGAAGAGATAGAAAATTGCTTTTACACAAAGAAGAAATTGTAAAAATTAAAAAGAAGTGTAGCGTTAATCGCCAAAAACCGATTTTCCTTTTGTTCCGTCAGGATTTATGTAATGTCCGTCAATAATTTCGTTAAATCCGCCGCCAAAATACCATCCTTTTGATTCGACCAAACAAAAATAACAGGACTAACCAAAAGGTTAGTCCTGTTATTTGGTCCGAGTGACAGGAGTCGAACCTGCGGCCTCTTGAACCCCATTCAAGCGCTCTACCAAACTGAGCCACACCCGGATACATTATTTAACGCAAAAGTGATTATATCACAGTAAATCTTAAAAATCAAGGGGAAATTTTAAAAAACAACCGATATTTTTCATATCGGTTGTTTTAATTTTTACATACCTTCAAAGCCTGACTCAACAAGTTCTACAAGAGATGCAAGTGCCACCTCTTCATCTGCACCGTCAACGATAATTCTAATTTTAGTTCCGCCAACAATACCGAGAGAAAGAACGCCGAGTAAGCTCTTTGCATTTACTCTTCTTTCTTCCTTTTCAACCCAAACAGTAGACTTAAATTCATTAGCTTTCTGAATAAAGAAGGTTGCGGGTCTTGCGTGAAGTCCTACCTGATTGTTTATAACTACATCTTTAACGCACATAAATATACTCCTTATCAATACGATATTGTGGTGTATTAATTATTTTTTATTATTATATCACAATATATTCAGCAGTCAATGTATTAAAAATAAGTTCTAAAAAACAGTCAAATGACGGCAATTTTCAACCTTTTAATTTGTATATTTTGTATAACAAGTTGAATAACTTTTATTCATTTGAAACATTGTTTTCCATTAAGGCTTGAAGAAATTGCTTTTCTTTTTTTGAAAATTTTGTGTCATCAAGAATATCGGGACGTCTTTTATATGTTTCTTCGATAGCTCTTTCTTTACGCCATTTTTCTATGTTTGCGTGATGACCTGAAAGTAAAACATCCGGCACTCTTCTCCCCATCCACTCGTCAGGTTTGGTATAGTGTGGATATTCAAGAAGACCGTCAAAATGGCTCTCATCTGTAAAGCAGACCTCATCAGCCAAAACGCCAGGCAACATTCTGCACACAGCATCCGCCACAGTGAGTGCAGGGAGTTCTCCTCCCGTTAGCACAAAATCACCTATTGATATTTCTTCATCCACAATTTCGTCAATCACTCTTTGGTCAACGCCCTCATAATGTCCGCAAAGCAGAACAATATGTTCAAGTTTGGAGAGCTCTATTGCCTTTTGTTGATTAAAGGTTTTACCCTTTGGACTGAGATAAATAAGGTGCGGCTTAACCTCGGTTTCGGCATTAAAAAGAGAATTAAAGCAGTTGTAAATAGGTTGTGCCGACATCACCATTCCCATGCCGCCGCCGTAGGGAGTGTCATCTACCTTATTATGCTTATTGCCCGCAAAGTCACGAATATTAACACAGTTGATTTCAACCTTTTCTGCCCTTCTGGCACGACCGATTATGCTCTCTTGGAGCACTGTTTCGCACATTTCGGGGAAAAGGGTCATAATACTAATCTTCATCGGGAAAAATTCCTTTCAGAGGGTTAATTACGATTTTTTCGTCATCTATATCGACCGTCAAAACAACCTCATCAATACAAGGTATAAGATATTCTTTATCGCCATTCTTAATATGCCAAACATCATTTGCACCTGTTTCGGAAACATCTGACAAAACACCAAGCTTTTTAGAGGTTTTGCTATCGAAAACCTCGCATCCAATAAGGTCGCAGATAAAATATCTGCCTTCCTCCAGCTTGGCATCACGCCTGTCCATATAAAGCACTTTGTTTCTATATTTTTCAGCCGCCTCAATAGAATCAATTCCCTTTATCTGAGCAATTACAACATTGCCGTGAGGGGATGATTTAACCATGCTGAGTGACTCCTTGCCCTCTTTGTCGAGATAAACCTTTTTGAGAGAGCAAAAAAACTCGGGAGTGTCGCACCAGGCTTGAATTCTAACCATTCCTCTAACACCGTGGGTGCCAACTATTTTCCCTGTTTCAAGAAATTTGTTTTTCAAAACAATCACCTATATATTATAAAGCCTAAGGCTATTATATAAATTAATACCCCCATACTAACATGGGGGTGACTAAATTAGTCGATTTCAACCATAACCTTATCGCCGCTACGGTTTGCAGCAGCGCGCATAACTGTACGGATAGCCTTAGCTATTCTTCCCTGCTTGCCGATAACACGACCCATATCGTTTTCAGATACGTGAAGGTGGTATACAACTACACCTTCTTCGTTAGGCTCATCTACGGTTACGGTAACCTGCTCGGGCTCTTCAACAAGTCCTGCAGCAATAGAAACGAGTAATTCTTTCATTTGTGTTTACCTCCAAATGAGATTAAAGAACGTTGGACTTTTTGAGGAGAGCCTTTACAGTATCGGTAGGCTGAGCTCCGTTAGCAATCCACTTCTTAGCCTTTTCACCGTCAATGTTAATAGCTGCAGGTTCCTTAGTGGGGTCATAAGTACCGATTTCTTCGATAAAACGACCATCACGGGGATAACGAGAATCAGCAACAACTACACGGTAGAAAGGAGCCTTTTTAGCACCAAGTCTGCGAAGTCTGATTTTAACTGCCATTTAAATTCACCTCCATAATTTTAAATTATATAATTAAGAGAAAACTCTAAATTAACTACATTGGAAAGCCTGGCGGCATACCACCCGGCATTCTCATATTTCCCATACGGCGTTTTGAGCCCTTGCCGCTCATTTGCTTGAACATTTTTTTCATTTGTTCATACTGTTTCATAAGCTTGTTAACATCTTCAACAGTTACACCTGCTCCTGCGGCAATTCTTCTGCGGCGGGAAGCGTTTAAAAGGTCGGGCTTTGCCCTTTCCTTTTTAGTCATAGAATGTATTATAGCCTCTGTTCTGAGCATAGCGCGTTCATCTATATCCTCGTCCCTGATTTTACCCATACCGGGAACCATAGAAAGAAGACTTTTAATATCGCCCATCTTCTTAATCTGCTGGAACTGCTCGAGCAAATCGTTTAAATCGAACTTGTTTTGTTCTAAACGTTTAGCAGTTTCAAGTGCTTTCTTCTCATCGATTTCGGTCTCCACTTTTTCGATAAGTGAAAGAACATCACCCATGCCGAGAATACGGGAAGCCATACGGTCCGGGTGGAACTCATCCAGGTCATCGATTTTCTCCCCCACACCCGCAAACATAATAGGTTTGCCTGTAACTGCACGAACCGAAAGTGCGGCACCTCCACGGGTGTCACCGTCAAGCTTGGTTAAAATTACACCATCAATTTCAAGAATTTCGTTGAAGGATTTTGCAATATTAACCGAGTCTTGACCGACCATTGAGTCGATAACCAGAAGAATGTTATCAACCTCTACCGCTTTGGTTATACGGCGAAGTTCCTCCATAAGCTCGGTATCAATATGAAGTCGGCCTGCGGTATCAAGAATTAGATAATCGTGGCCATAGTCTCTGGCGTAGTTTACCGCTTGTTTTGCGGTAATTTCGGGTTTTTGTGTTCCCTTTTCAAAAACGGGAACGCCTATCTGCTCACCGAGAACCTTAAGTTGGTCGATAGCGGCGGGACGATAGATGTCGCAAGCGGCAAGCATTGGGCGGTGACCCTTGGATTTAAGGTGTTTTGCAAGTTTTGCAGCGTGGGTGGTTTTACCCGAACCCTGAAGACCGCAAAGCATAATTATTGTTGGAATGCGGTTAGCAGTTCTAAGGCGTGCCTGCTCACCTCCCATAAGCGCGGTAAGCTCATCCCTAACAATTTTTATAACCGTTTGGGCGGGAGTAAGGCTTTCGAGCACCTTTTCGCCGATGCACTTTTCGCCTACAGTGTTAGTAAAGTCTTTAGCGACCTTATAGCTGACGTCGGCTTCAAGAAGGGCAAGGCGGATTTCACGCATTATTTCTTTAACGTCGCTCTCACGGATTTTGCCCTTAGAACGAAGTTTTTTAAACACGCTGTTTAGCTTATCTGAAAGACTATCGAAAGCCACCTTTATCACCCCTTTAAAGTTTATATATTATAATTTGTATTTCACTTACATCGCTTTTCGCAGCGGCGTTTTTATGTGCTGCCGCCGTTTTACAAAAACCGAGTTTTTCTTCAAACTCAATTAGCTGAGCTTCGCTTCTTTTTACAAAGTCACTAACTCCCTGACGGGTAATACCCTCGTTCTCTGCAATTTCGGACAGAGACAGGTCGTTATTATAATAGCCGTCGAGTATTCTGCACTGTTTTTCAGACAGAAGTTCACCGTAACGGTCGAGCAATTCTGATATATATATATTTGCTGCCAAAAGAAACACTCCTGTCAAGTTGTTTTCTTGCCTTTGGTATATTATCACATAAGCACACAATTGTCAAGTATTTTTCTTTACATATATTTATATTGAAAAATGCTGTAGGATATAATATAATAACTTTATTAAATTAATTAGGATGAAAATGATGCTTTTAAAGAAACTTATCTCAGTTTTGCTCTGTGCTATACTGCTTTGCCTTTCCTTTAGTGGTTGCGGCGATAGTTATAAAGATGCATTTATTTATATTGATTTTGACACAATCCCCACAAACCTTGACCCTCAGCTTGCCGACAGTGATGAGGAACTGACCGTTGTCCGTTCCCTTTTTGATACACTGCTTAGATATGACAGCAACGGCAAAATTACCTGCTCGGGTGCAAATTCTTACACAAAAGAAGGTAACACATATACCTTTGAGTTGAATAACGATGCAAAGTGGGTTGACGGAGAGGCTGTTACCGCACATGACTATGTCTTTGCCTTTAAGCGTGCCGTATCCCCTGACACAAAGGCCCCTTTTGCCAACTCTTTATTCTCTATTGCTAACGCAAAGGAAATTTATGAAGGTAAAAAGGCTTTATCCACCCTTGGTGTTACTGCAGTTG
>JAGBUU010000068.1 GCA_017630655.1 Clostridia bacterium | reverse complement strand
GGTGTAAGCGTGAACGGTGCTCATGATACCGCTCTGGATGGGAGCATAATCGTTAAGAGCCTTAGCCATAGGAGCGAGGCAGTTGGTGGTGCAGGAAGCAGCAGAAATAATCTTGTCATCAGCAGAAAGAGTGCTTTCGTTAACGCTGAAAACGATAGTGGGAAGGTCGTTGCCTGCGGGAGCAGAAATAACTACCTTCTTAGCGCCTGCATCGATGTGAGCCTGGCTCTTGTCCTTAGAACAATAGAAACCTGTGCACTCGAGAACTACGTCTACGCCGATTTCGCCCCAAGGAAGGTCCTTAGCGTCCTTTTCAGCATAGATTTTGAGGGTTTTGCCGTCAACAGTGATGGTGCCTTCTTCGTCGTTAGCCTCTACAGTGTGAAGACCTTCGCCGATTCTTCCGCAGTAACCGCCCTGAGCAGTATCATACTTAAGAAGATTAGCAAGCATAGAGGGTTTTGTAAGGTCGTTTATAGCTACTACATCGTAACCTTCAGCACCAAACATCTGACGGAAAGCAAGACGACCGATACGGCCAAATCCGTTAATTGCAACTTTAACCATGGGAATATACCTCCTAAAATTTTTACGAATATATTTTAACCTAAAAGATTAAATTTTGCAAGTATTTCGTTTAAATTTTAACAATAAATAAGGTGTTTTTAGAAAAGTTCTGCAAAGTGTACTAAAAACCAATTAGAAAAAAATGGTTTTAGTGCAAAATTACAGATGTTTTATAAGGCTTTCTGCACACTTAATGCCATCAACTGCCGCAGACATAATTCCGCCTGCATATCCCGCCCCTTCGCCCGAGGGGTAAAGACCATCAATCGATACGGATACAAAGGCCTCATTTCTAACCATTCTAACGGGGGAGGAGCTTCTGGTCTCAGGTCCTGTAAGTAGTGCGCCCTTGTCTGCAAAACCAGAAAGTTTTTTATCCAGGGCAACAATACCCGCCTTTAAAGAATTGTTTATAAAATCGGGGTATAGCTTACTAAGATCGCAAAAGACGGCTTTGGGTTTTATTGTCGGCGTAACTGAAGAGGGAAACTCTTCACCAAAAACATAACCGCCAACGGTCTCTACAGGAACACCCATTCCATTTGTTAAGGAATAAGCGACCTCTTCCACTTGCCGCTGAAATTCAATACCGCTGAGCAAATCCTCGCCCAAATCTTCGGGTAGAACCTCGGTAAGTATTGCACTGTTGGCGTTTTCACCACCACGGTCGGAATAACTCATACCGTTTACTGAGATTTTTCCATCTTCACTTGATGCATTCACAACGTAACCGCCGGGACACATACAAAATGTATACACACCTCTGCCGTTTTCAAGATGTACCGCTAATTTGTAACTAGCGGCAGAAAGCGCAGGATGTTCGGCGAAATCACCGTAAAGAGCTTTATTTATCTGCTTTTGCGGATGCTCAATTCTAAGACCTACAGCAAAAGGCTTTTTAACCATATTTAGCCCGATATCTCTTAGCATATAAAGGGTGTCTCTTGCGGAATGGCCAATAGCAAGAATTACCTTTTCACAGGGCAGATTATAAAGGCTTCCGTCACGCTTTTTAATATCTACAGAGGATATACAACCATCCAAGGTGTTTACCCCCTCAAGTTTTTCGCCAAAACGAACCTCACCGCCGAGAGCAATAATTTTATTTCTGATATTTTTAATAACAACGGATAAAATGTCGGTTCCAATGTGTGCCTTTGCATCGGTTAGAATATTTTTATTAGCACCGTTTTCACAGAAAATTTTTAAAACCTCTCGGCAGCGTATATCGCTAATACCGGTTGTGAGTTTTCCGTCCGAAAAGGTTCCCGCACCGCCCTCGCCAAATTGAACGTTGGATTCGGTATCAAGTTTTGAACCCGACCAAAACGCATCGACCTTAGCCTTACGGGTGTCAACATCGTCGCCTCGCTCAATAACAATAGGCATAAGCCCCGCCATAGCCAAGGTATAAGCCGCAAAAATACCCGCAGGTCCAAAACCTATAACAACGGGTCTGATATTTGAAACCGCCTTTTTATATTTATAAACAGGCTCGGTATAAGGCTTTGAATTTTTTATCTTTTTAAGGGATAGTTTTTCGTTGTCGGTTTCAATAAGCACCGAGCAGCAAAAATGCACGTCATTCTTTTTTCTTGCATCTACCGATTTTTTATAAAGTGTAGCCGATTTTACGTTAACGCCCTTAAAATTAAGCGAATTTTTAAGGGCGTCAAAATCTGTATCGAGCGGTAATTTTATATTCGAGACCAAAATCATAAAGACTTTACCGCACTTTCTGCCGCCAGACATGCGCTAGCCCATGCCCAAGACAAATTAAATCCGCCGCAATCTCCGTCAATATCAAGTATTTCGCCTGCGGCAAAAAGACCTCTGTAGCGTCTGCTCATAAGGGTCTTGGGGTCGAATTCATCGGTGGAAATTCCGCCGGAAGAAACCTGTGAATTTAAAAAGCCTGTATTGGATAATACCTTGAATTCAAAACTTTTGAGTGCCGTTGCAATTTTAGTAAAATCAGCATCTCTTAGCACAGATACACTATCGCTAAGTTTATAACCGCAGTATTTAAGCACAACCTGTCCGAGCCTTTTGTTAATAGAGCCGACAAAAAACTCCTCAAGATTTCTGTTTTGAAGAAGTTTTGCCCTATCTTTAATTTTGCTTGCAAGTTCGGTTTTATCTATATCGGGGTAAAGGTCAAGAGAAACGGTATATTCCTTTTCATCTCTTGCGCTCTGTCTTGATATTTGCAGAATTGCAGGGCCCGAAAGACCGTAATCGCAGAAAAGCACCTCGTCGGTATACTCGGCTACAACCTTGTTTCCGCAAACGAGAGATGCCTTAGCATCTACCTTAATTCCTTTGAGTTGTTTTACAAAATCGGTTTCGGTTTTAAGCTGAACTAAAGAGGGGGAAACTCTAACGGTTTTAAAGCCTTCGTTTTTAAAGAGTCTAAATATATTACCAAATGAGCCAATTTTATCCCCACCCGATAAAAGTCCCGAACACACAATAAGAGTTTTTGCTAAAATGCTGTCTTCGGAAGAGCGTAAAAAGAAGCTGTCGCCAAAAGAAATATCTTCAATCTTGCAGTTTAAAACGGTGTTAACACCTATTCTGTCACACTCAAAACGCAGGGCATCAACAACCGATGCCGCCTGAAGCGAGGAGGGGTAAACCTTGTCACCCTCGTTTATAAAATCTACACCAATACCATAAAAGAAATCCTTAACCTCACTGTAGCCAAAACGCTCAAAAGCATAACGGCAGAAGGAGACGTCCTCGCCGTGAAAACGCTCTAAATTAAGGTTTAGATTTGTAATATTACATCGTCCGTTACCTGTTGTTATTAACTTTTTTCCAACCCTATCGAGTGCTTCGAAAATATATACCGAAAGGTTTGGGTTAAGTCTTTTTGCCGTTATAGCCGCAACAAGCCCTGAGGCTCCTCCGCCAATAATAGCAATGTCGGCAGTATAATTCATAATAACTCCTAAAATTTAAAAATTATTCCAACCACTGCGCCGATAGCAATATAGACTATCGGATGTTTTTTAAACTTCAAAATTCCGAAAAGCAACAACGCAAAGAGTATTAAGCCTTTAAGGTTAAAAATTTCAAAAAAGGTTGTTCCCGCTAAATCTATAAGCAGAGGGGAAACCATTGACCAAAGGGAAACAAAAAGCATTCCTATAACGGCGGGTCGAAGAACGTAAAAAGTATCTTTAACCAACGCATTTTCGCGGAATTTATTAAGAAAACCTGCAATTATCATAATAATTACAAGACTTGGCAGTACAAGAGCGGTTGTTGCAATCACCGAGCCTAAGGGGCCCGCCGTTGTAAAACCAACATAGCTTGCCATATTAATGCCGATAGGACCGGGGGTGGATTCTGAAACGGCTATCATATTTGATAGTTCTGCCGTCGAAAACCAGGGATATTTATCGGCCATATCCATAAGGAAAGGAATAGTAGCAAGCCCACCGCCTACTGCGAAAAGTCCTGTCTTTAAAAATTCCCAAAAAAGAAGCAAATAAATCATTTATTTTACCTCCTTTTTAGAGGAGTATTTATCCAAAATTCGCTTTGCTATAACGCCGATTACGGCAGTTGCAATAATAACTATTATCGGAGAAGCGTCAAGGAAAAACATTGCAAGAAAAGCACCAAGCGCAACACCTAAGGTAAGGGCGTCCTTTACACCTGTTTTTATGAGCTTTAAAATTGCTTGAATTACAAGGGCGCAGACCGCAACACTGATGCCAGCAAAGGCGCTGTTGGCAATTTCATTGCCTGCAATAAGCTTTAGCACCGATGCAAGCAAGGTAATGATTATAACCGATGGCGTAACAACCCCTACCGTTGCAAAAACGCCTCCGAGAATGCCTTTGCGTTTAAAGCCGATAAAGGTTGCGGTATTAACTGCGATAATACCGGGTGTGCATTGGCCTACCGCGAAATAGTCCATAATTTCTTCCATAGTAACGTAGCCCCGTTTTGTAACAAGCTCGCGTTCAAGAATCGGAAGCATGGCGTATCCGCCGCCAAAGGTCATAATGCCTATTTTGAAAAACAGTCCGAAAAGGGTGAAAAGTTCTTTCATTTTTTCTCCTTATAAATACGTTTGATATGTGCGGTGCCGCTCTCTACCGTAAACTCGGTTTCATATCCCGAAAAAACCATTTTATAGACCCTGTCGGGTGTATTCTGGTAAGCAGGTCGAGGGTCTTCGGCAATAATTTCCCTTAAACTACTAATAATATCAGGCTCGATATTATCAAGGTTGCAATTATCAAAGTTCACCTTTAAATATTCTCTTGGGGAAAGAGCGAGAAATCCGTCGGTAGCATCGCTCTTCGAATCAGCGTAGGGTATATAGGGTTTAATATCAAAGATGGGTGTACCGTCTAAAAGGTCAGCACCCGAAATATGAAGAACAGGCCCCATATCTTCGGTAAACTCAATTCTGTCGAGTTTTACACAGGAAAGACCCAACGAATTGGGTCTGAATGGTGAGCGGGTTGCAAAAACACCGACACGCTTGTTGCCGCCGAGTCTTGGAGGGCGAACGGTAGGAGACCAATCCTCACGGACAGCCTCGCTGAATTGCCAAATAATCCAAATGTGCGAAAAACCTTCAAGTCCGCGAAATGCCTCGTTAACGCGATACTCGTCCTCGAAAACAATTATAGACTTAACCGACTCACAAAGCCCGCTTTGTCGCGGAATTCCGAATTTGTCTTTAAAACCGTTTCGAATTTCGGCAATTTTTTTCAACTTAAAACTTTCAATCATAACTACGCTACCTATTATTACTATATTAAATATAGTATATATTCTTCCAAGACTAAATGCAATAACAAAATTATTCGTAAAATCACTTGAAAAGTAAAATGAACTGTGCTATAATCACTTCCGTTGTGTATAGCAACGCTCTGGAGAGTCCCGATGAAAACGGGCGCCGAAGGTGTACGGAGATTTTACTCCTATCTCTCAGGCAAAAGGACAGGGATAAAAACTTGTGCTGAAATTCTCCAAAGTCAAAACAAAGGTTTTGGCTTTTATTTTTTGTTTTAAGGAGATAATTTAATGGCAGAATTCGAAAAAATTTTAGACAAAATAGATGGCATTGTTTGGGGCGTACCACTTATCGTTTTAATTATTGCCGCGGGTATCTTTCTTACCTGGCGCGTTAGGTTGCTTCAGGTATTCCATTTACCCAAGGCGCTTAAGTTTATGTTTCAAAACGAGGAGAACGGCGAGGGAGAGGTTTCCTCTTTCGGCGCTCTTTGTACCGCCCTTTCGGCTACCATCGGTACGGGAAATATAGTAGGTGTTGCAACCGCAATCGTGGCGGGAGGACCGGGAGCACTTTTCTGGATGGTTGTTGCCGCGTTCTTTGGTATGGCTACAAAGTATGCCGAGGGCCTACTTGCAGTTAAATACCGTACAATAGACGATAAGGGCCATGCCCTTGGCGGACCGTTTTATTACATAGAAAAGGGTATGGGAAAGAACTGGAAATGGCTTGCTGTTTTATTTGCCTTTTTCGGCGTTTGCGTCGGCCTTTTCGGAATAGGCACCTTTACACAGGTTCAGGGTGTTACAAATGCGGTAAAAAGCTTCTTTGACCCGGAGGGAAAAAACGTCGCTTTTTCTCTCTTCGGAAACAATTACAGTTGGGCTGTAGTAATTGCAGGAATTATTATTACTGTTTGTGTAGGACTTGTTGTAATAGGCGGAATCAAGCGTATTGCCAAGGTTTCGGAGTTTGTTGTACCCTTTATGGCCGTGCTTTATATAGCGGTATGTCTTTTCATTGTGCTATTTAACATCAATAAGATTCCTTCAGCAATTTCAACTATTGTTGTCGGAGCCTTCAATCCCTCTGCGGTAACGGGAGGTATTGTTGGAACAATGATTATTGCAATGCAAAAGGGTATAGCCCGCGGTATTTTCTCTAATGAAGCGGGACTGGGTTCGGCTCCCATTGCCGCCGCTGCAGCAAAAACAAACGAACCTGTACGTCAGGGACTTGTCACAATGACCGGAACTTTTATTGACACTATTGTGGTTTGCACCTTAACGGGGCTTACAATTGTAATGACAGGCTCTTGGAACGTTGGCCTTGACGGTGTCGACGTAACTATGCGTGCCTTTAATTACGGACTACCGTTCCTGCCCGAGAGTGTTACCTCCTGTATGCTAATGGTTTGTCTTGTCTTCTTCGCCTTTACGACAATTCTTGGCTGGGACTATTACAGTGAACGCTGCCTTGAGTATCTTACGGGTGGCAGACGTTGGGCAATAAAGATTTTCCGCCTGGCTTATATTGCAGCAGTATTTATCGGACCCTATATGACCTTAAGGGCCGTATGGACAATAGCAGACATCTTTAACGGGCTTATGGCTCTTCCGAATATTATTGCTCTTATTGCACTCAGCGGCGTTATCGCAAAGGATACAAAAAATTATTTCATACGCACAAAACAGGGCGGTGCAGTTGAGATTAAAAAATAACCCTATAAATCGCGGAAATCTACATTTTCCGCGATTTTTTATTTGCATTTGAAAAATATAGGAATATAATAAAAGTGATGAGAGTAAAGGGGGCTTAAAGTGTGGATAAAAACAACGCTAATTTTACCGAAGGGCCTCTTTTTTCTAAAATGATGTTTTATACAATACCTATTATTCTGACGGGTATTCTTCAGCTTTTGTTCAATGCCGCCGACCTTGTTATTGTAGGTCAGTTCGGAGCCTCAAAAAGCAATGCCGTAGCCGCTGTCGGCTGTACCGCATCCCTTACGGGACTTATGACCAATTTTTTTATTGGGTGCTCTGCGGGTAGCGGAATTACTGTCGCCCACGCCATCGGTGCAAAACAAAGTGATGCAGTTTACCGTGCCGTTCACACAATAATACCCTTTGCCGTAATCGGCGGCGGACTGCTTTCAATAATAGGCTTTGTTTTCTCTAAGCCGTTACTTATACTTATGGCTACCCCCGATAACATATTAGAGCTTTCCGCGGTATATATGAAAATCATTTTTCTTGGCATGATGCCGAATATGGTATTCAATTTCGGCGCCTCTATTTTAAGGGCGGCGGGCGAATCGAGAAAGCCGCTTTACTATCTTACTTTTTCGGGAATAGTAAATATTCTTCTAAATCTGTTTTTTGTTTTGGTTTTGAATATGGATGTTGCGGGTGTTGCCCTTGCTACCGTTATTGCCCATTTCATTTCTGCCGTTTTGGTTATTATAGAACTTACAAAACGAAATGATGAGTGCCGACTTAATCTTTCTAAGATGAAAATTTATTCCGAGCCCCTTAGAAAAATTCTTCGGCTTGGTCTTCCCGCAGGTATACAGTCAAGTCTGTTTTCGGTATCGAACGTTATAATTCAGTCCTCGATAAACTCCCTTGAACTTACCTACGTCGGTGTTGTTGCAGGAAATGCAGCGGCCCAGAACATACAAAACTTTGCATTCACAACAAACGAAGCCTTTAAACAAACCGCAATGAATTTCACAGGTCAAAACGTCGGAGCAGGCAGATACGACAGGGTAAGAAAAATAACCCGCATAGCCCTTCTTGCCACCGCTTTAAGCGGAATTGTAATCGGTATGGTTATGACCTACTACGCAGAGCCCCTAGTCAGCATTTATATACCCGATTCTGCCGACGCGGTTCGGTGGGGAACCATTAGAATGTTGTATATATGTCTGCCTTTTTTCGTAGGCGGAATTATGGATATCTCAACAGGTGTTTTGCGCGGCATGGGTCTGTCGGTTTTCCCAATGTTCGCCTCGGTTTTCGGAGTATGTGTTTTTCGCGTTATTTGGATATATACCGTCTTTCAGATACCGCAGTATCATACCCCACAGTGCCTTTGGTTATCGTATGTTATTTCGTGGATACTAACCTTTGCAACCGAGCAGATAATACTGTCCTGTATGCTGACAAAGAAAATAAAAAAACAAAAGGAAAATGTTTGTGAGAAAAAATATGACCGTTAATCTTCATACCCACACGTATCATTGCGGCCACGCAACCTGCACGCCCGAGGAATATGTTAAAAGAGCGATAGAAAATGGAGTTAAGGTTATGGGCTTTTCGGAGCACGTTCCGTTTAAGTTCCCAAATGGTAAAGAGCTTGACTCACATCTACAAATGAAGGATGTGCCGCTATATTTTGAGGAGATAAAACAACTTCGTGAAAAATACAAAGACCAAATAGAAATACATATCGGTTTTGAGGTTGAATATTTGCCTAAATATTTTAATCAAATGTATGAGCAATGTATAAAAATGGGCGCGGAATATTTTTTGCTCGGACAGCATTTTGTAGGAAACGAAGAACCTTGGGGCCATTGGGTTGGACAGTATCAACGTCCAAAGGAAGACCTTACCGAATATGTTGACCTCGCTATAGAAGGGATGAAAACGGGTAAGTTTACATACCTTTGCCATCCTGATGTTATCGATGCTACCAACGATATGGATTTCTACATTAAAGAGAATACACGCCTTTGCAAGGCGGCAAGGGAATACGGTGTTCCTCTTGAAATAAACTTTTTCGGTATAAGAGATAACCGTTTTTATCCCTTTGATAAATTTTGGGAGATTGCGGGCAAGGTAGGGTGCAAAGTGGTCTTCGGCTTCGACGCCCACGACACTTTGGCAGCATTTGACCGAGATTCAATTCCCGTTGCAAAGCAGATTGTAGAAAAATACAATCTGACCCTTATAGAAAATCCAAAACCTGTAAACTTAATTTAAGGTAAGGGCCGATTTTTATTGCGACAAAGCATTTTTTGTGTTAAAATAAATTAAAAGAGGTGATTTTTGTGGACAGCAATCTGGTAATTGCTATCGGTAGAGAGTTTGGAAGCGGCGGATTCGAAGTTGCAAGTCGAGTTGCCGAAAAACTCGGGGTAAAACTTTATGATAAGGAATTAATCGCCCTTATCGCTAAAAACAGCGGTATGAGTGAAGATGTTATCCGCGAGGTTGACGAAACGGCGGCAAGCAGTTTTCTTTACGCGCTCTCTTCGGGCGCTTTTGTCGGTGCGTCGGTTTTAAATTCCAATATAAATACCTTACCACTAACCGACAAGGCATTTTTAACCTGTTCGAAGATTATTAAGGATATAGCCGATAAAGAGTCCTGTGTGATACTCGGCCGTTGTGCCGAAACTGTTCTTGCGGGACGCGATAACCTACTTACCGTCTTTATTCACGCAGATATGAATGATAGAATAGACAGAATATCCAACCTCAAAAATATTGGTCGAGACGAAGCCGAAGCGCTTATTAAGAAAATTGATAAGAAAAGAGCCGCATATCACAACTATTACGCCGAAACTCGTTGGGGTGCACGCAACGCCTATGACCTTTGTCTTAACAGTGCCCTTGGAATAGATACCCTTGCCGATATAATCGTTACTGCGGCGAGAAATATGGTAAAATAGTTTTCACTCAACCCCACTGTCTTTCGTAATATGTATTGCGGGAGGCGGTGATTTATTGATACATAAGAGAAGAAATGTACGGATTCGTTTAAGCCGCACAATTATATTTGTATTAGTCATAAGCTTAATGCTGGCTTCTTTTACGGTTTACCTTGATTACAGGCTGCGTACAGTTGTTAAAGCCTTTGCAAAAAGTGCCGTAAAAACTGTAGTTACAGACTGTGCAAACAGGGCGTCATACAAGGTGCTGAATGAACTTGAGGTTGATTACTCATCACTTGCAAAAATAAGCAGGAACGAAGAAGGGCTTGCAACAACGGTAGAGATAGATTCGTCTACGGCAAATAAAGTTAAATCCTATATCAGCAATGAAATTTCAAATATGTTAGCGTCTTACGAAGACGTCACATTTTCGGTGCCGCTTTTTGCAGCCTTTGGCATTTACTATACAACACTTAAATGGCCGAAATTGGATTATACGGTACATATAACCACAACAGTTGTGTCTAACTTTAAAAGCAATTTTCAAAGCGCAGGAATAAATCAGGTGCTACATCAAATACTGCTTGAAGTGGGGCTTGAAAGCGATGTTGCGGTGCTTGGCGGAAATACCGAACAGTTCACCACAACAAGTTTTATTGTTGCCGAAACTGTAATTGTCGGTGCCGTACCCGATGCCTTTACAAGCGTTGGCCACGCAACCGATGAAATAATGGAAGATATATTTGATTTTGGTGCATCAAAATAAAGGAGTTTTAAATGGAGTTTAAAGATGCAAAATTAAGGGCGGAAGAATTAACTCGTCTTATTCGTTATCACAACGAAAGGTATTACAATGAAGACGCCCCGGAAATAACAGACTATGAATATGATATGTTAGGCCGTGAACTTCGTGCTCTTGAGGAACAGTTTGAGCAGCTTCAAACCAAGGATTCTCCAACCCAAAGGGTTGGGGGAGCCGCCGCACTCCTGTTTACTCCCGTTAAGCATCGTGTAAAAATGGAAAGTCTGCTTGACGCATTTAGCTATGATGAACTCTATGCATTTGACAAAAGGGTTGCCGATGCGGTAGGTCAAGTCGCCTATTCGGTAGAGCCAAAAATTGATGGTCTTTCTGTTTCTCTTGAATATAAAAATGGTGAATTTGTACGCGGCTCTACCCGCGGAGACGGTGAGACCGGAGAGGATGTAACCGCAAATCTATTAACCATCAAAAGTATCCCCAAAACTATAGACTTTATGG
>JAGBUU010000067.1 GCA_017630655.1 Clostridia bacterium | reverse complement strand
TGATGTTCGTGATGACACGTGCAGGTGCATTCTTCACCGTGCTCGTGATGATGCTCATGATGGTGCTCGTGTTCTTCGTGATGTTGGTGTTCATGATGGTCGCAGTGACATTCTTCACCGTGGTGGTGCTCGTGTTCATGATGATGGCATTCTTCACCGTGGTGGTGATGGTGTCCGCACTCACAGCAATGGTCATCGTCTTCAAGCTCGTGAAGATGATGCTCCAGTGTATTTTCTTTCTCGATAGCCTCTAAAATCTGTTTTCCCGAAAGTTTCTCCCAGTCGGTTGTAACAATTACTGCGTCATGGTTATGTTCGCGAAGAAGGTGCATACAGTTGTGCAGTTTTTCTTCGTCGAGATTTGCCGTATGGCTTAATACAATAGTAGTAGCGTGCTCTACTTGATTTATGAAGAATTCTCCAAAGTTCTTTATATACATTTTACACTTTTTAGCATCTACAACGGTGGTAAGTGCGTTAAGCTTTGCATCTTCACTTTCTACGCCCTTAACGGCACCTATAACGTCGCTTAGTTTACCGACACCCGAGGGCTCGATAATAATTCTGTCGGGACCAAACTCCTTTATAACCTTAGCCAGCGCTTCGGTAAAATCGCCGACAAGAGAGCAACAAATACAGCCCGAATTCATTTCAGTTATTTCTATACCTGCTTCCTTTAAAAAGCCGCCGTCGATACCTATTTCGCCAAACTCATTCTCTATTAAAACAACCTTTTCACCCTTATAGGCCTCAAAAATAAGTTTTTTAATAAGTGTTGTTTTTCCTGCCCCTAAAAAGCCTGAAAAAATATCAATTTTAGTCATTTTTATTACTCCTTTATATTTACGGCCTCTAACCTGTAGATTGGTTGTCCGAGGTCTAAAAAGCGTTGTTCATATTCTGTAACTATGTTGCCCTCAAAACCACTTTTATGTAGGTCTAAGGATACGTTTTGCATCCTGAATCCAAGCTCTGAATATCTTTCTATTGAATATTCAAAAAAGTGCATATTATCGGTCTTTTGGTGTATTTCTCCACCATTTTTAAGCAGTTTTTTATACATTGGCAAGAATATAGGTGATGTGAGTCTATGCTTGGCATATCTTGCCTTTGGATATGGGCAAGAGAAGTTAAGGTAAATGCGGTCAATGGTAGACTGTTTAAAATATTTAAGTATATATTCCGCACCACAAACCATAAAACGAACATTGTTAAGCTTTGCCTCTTTTACCCTTTCACAAGCAAGAACCGCTACGTCGTCACACACCTCGATAGCTATATAATTTATATCGGGATTGCGTTTTGCAAGTTCACAGATAAACTGACCTTTTCCGCAGCCTATTTCAAGGTGAAGTGGATTTTCGTTACCAAAAATTTCGGCTATATCGTAATAAGTGGGGTTCTCTTCAGCCTTGCGGTAATCTGCCTCGTGCACAGACAGTGGTAAAATCAAATTTTCACAGGCAGCAAGACGCTCTGCCGCGTGTTTTTTCTTTCTCATTCTCATAGCATTCACCATTTCCTTTTCTAACAAGATATTATAGCACAACACATCTAAAAAATCTACAAAAAATCCCCCTTCATTCAGAGGGATTTTTAAAGGCTGTCATTATACGACAAATCTTGACATCTTTATCTTTATATTGTAATATTTTGGTAGGTGATTACACATATAAAGTGTGTTGCCAAAAAATTGGGGGGTTGTTTTTATGCGTAAAAACATCGTTCGTTTCTTACTCACATTTATGTTTGGATGGATTGGAAGTGTAATAATCAATCATTCTAATCTTCGTCCCGAGGGTTACAAATGCCGCACTGGTGCTTATTTTTGGCTTAGCGGACTAACTTTGGGCATCTATCCTACTGTTGCCAGCATTTGCAACATTTCTTTCACAGAGGGTGAGAAAAATATCGGATATAAAATAAAGAAATAATTTCTTAAATCCAACAAAAACCTTCTAAAGCGGAGTGAATTTCACTCCGCTTTAGTTTTTAAATCTGTCCACTATGCTTTTTATTGCAAGGTAAAAAGTATCAATGTCTGTATGTATTTCCAGCGGGTCGCCTTTACAAATCTTCACGCTGTATAGTTTAGCAACAAAAAAGAGCCGAGATTTCTCTCGGCTCTTTAGTTTATTTTGCGTAGTCAACGGCTCGGTTTTCGCGGATAACATTAACCTTAATTTGTCCGGGATAGTCGAGTTCGTTTTCAATTTTGTTTGCAATATCTCTTGCGATAATTACCATTTGGTCATCACTGATAACCTCGGGTTTAACAACAATTCTAACCTCACGTCCTGCCTGAATAGCGAAAGAGTTTTCAACGCCGCTAAAGGAATTGGCGATTTCCTCGAGTTTTTCAAGACGTTTGATATAACTTTCAATATTTTCTCTTCGAGCACCTGGGCGAGCGGCAGAAATAGCATCGGCAGCCTGTACGATGCAGGCAATAACGGTCTTTGCTTCAACCTCGCCGTGATGGGCGTGAATAGCGTGGATAACGTCTTCGTTTTCCTTATACTTTTTAGCCACTTCGACACCAAGTTGAATATGTGTTCCCTCTTGCTCGTGGTCAAGTGCCTTACCAATATCGTGAAGAAGACCTGCACGCTTTGCAAGGGTAACATTTTCACCAAGCTCTGCAGCAATTATGCCGGATAAATGGCAAACCTCTAAAGCGTGGTTTAAAACATTCTGACCATAACTGGTACGATAATAGAGTTTACCTAAAAGCTTAACAATTTCGGGATGCAGGTTGTGGATGCCTGCCTCGAGCATTGCACGTTCACCCTCACGCTTGATAGTATTGTTGACATCGTTTTGAGCCTTTGTAACCATTTCTTCAATGCGGGCGGGGTGAATTCTACCATCGGTAATTAACTTTTCAAGGGACAGTCTTGCTACCTCACGGCGAATGGGGTCGAAACTTGAAACGGTAATTGCTTCGGGGGTATCGTCAATAATGAGGTCTACACCTGTAGCAGTCTCTAAAGCACGGATATTACGGCCTTCTCTACCGATAATTCTACCCTTCATTTCATCGTTAGGCAGTGCTACTACAGAAACAGTAACCTCGGAAGAGTGGTCTGCGGCACAACGTTGAATTGCTCGGGAAAGAATTTCTCTTGCAATGGTGTCGGACTCCTCTTTAGTTCTCTGTTCAAATTCACTGATTTTCATTGCTTTTGCGTGGGTAAGTTCACCATCGAGGACAGAAAGCAAATAATCCTTAGCCTGTTCCTTGGAATAGCCCGAAATTCTTTCGAGCATTTCAAGTTGACTGCGTTTAATCTGTTCGCTTTCCTGAAGTTTTTCTTCAACCTCTTTTGCACGCTTTGCAATATTCTCTTCCTTAATTTCGAAGTTTTCAATCTTCTTATCAAGGGTTTCTTCCTTTTGCTGTAGGCGGCGTTCCTGACGCTGAACCTCACTTCTGCGTTCTCTTAAATCACGGTCGGTTTCGGTTCTTAACTGATGAGCCTCGTCTTTGGCCTCCATAAGCAGTTCTTTCTTACGGGTTTCGGCATTTTGGATAGCGTCGCTAAGTATTCTTTTGGCTTCTTTTTCGGCAGAACCGATTATTTTTTCGGCCTTGCTTTTTCTAAAAGCAATACCTAAAAGGAAAAAGACAACAGCTACTAAAACAGCGACGATGCCTATAATTACATAAAACACCATGTTGTTGGGCACTTAAAATGCACCTCCTTTATATTAAACAGCATTTATTTTGCGAGGTTGCAGTTTTACCTCGGATATGAAAGTTACTTATTTAAACCCGCCAAAGCTTAAATAAGAAACATATTCCCACAAATATCATTATTTATAATACCACTATATTTATTGTATGTCAAGAATTTTGGGGGTATTAGTAGTGATCACGTTCCTTTATACTATATAAATTATGTATCTGAAAATATATACTAATTAATATAATAAAATATATAACATTTTCTTGAAATAATTATGGAAAAGTGGTATAATAAGTTGATAATATGTTTTGGAGGAAATTTAATGGCAAACTATCTCTCTATGAACAGGGATGCTCTTAATGCCGAATTCGATGCAGTAAAGCGTGAATTTGATGATATTAAGGGTGCTAATTTATCGCTTGATATGTCAAGAGGTA
This sequence comes from Clostridia bacterium, assembly GCA_017630655.1. Lineage (GTDB taxonomy): Bacteria > Bacillota > Clostridia > Oscillospirales > Acutalibacteraceae > SFWF01. Next base: position 16,018 of record JAGBUU010000067.1, on the reverse strand, counting down.
AGCCCGGTGCCGACCAACTTGATATAAGCGATAACCTTTTAACTTTAGTAAACAGGACCAGTGGATACAATTCTCAAAATGGTACCGACTGCCGTAACTATGGCGGGCTTGACGGTCTTGGTGAGATGAAGGCTTTGTTTTCAAAGGTGCTTGGCATGGATGCAGATAACCTTATTTGTGGAAACAACGCTTCACTTAATTTAATGTTTGATGTTATTACTCAGGGTATGGTTACCGGCTTTGGTGACGAGCCTTGGCTGAAACAAGGTAAGGTTAAGTTTATCTGTCCCGCCCCGGGCTATGACCGCCATTTTGGTATTTGCCAGTACTACGGCATTGAAATGATTACCGTAAAATGCGGAGAATCTGGCCCGGATATGGACGCTGTAGAGGAACTTGTTAAGGACCCTGCTGTTAAGGGTATGTGGTGTGTTCCCAAATATTCTAACCCATTAGGAATTACTTACAGTGATGAAACGGTTAAGAGAATTGCCGCTTTAAAGCCCGCTGCCAAAGACTTTAGGCTTATGTGGGATAACGCTTATGTAATTCACGACCTTTACGACCAAACCGATAAGCTTCTTAATATTTATGACGAGTGCGAAAAGAACGGTAACGAGGATATGGTCTTCCACTTTACCTCTACTTCTAAAATTACATTCCCCGGTGCCGGTATTGCTGCAATGGGTTGCTCACCTAAGAATATGAAGCTTATAAAATCCAGAATGACCATTCAGACTATTGGACCCGATAAATTAAATCAGCTTTCCCACGCAAGAATGTTCCCAACCTATGAAGAACTTCTTGCACAGATGAGAAAGCACGGCGATATTTTAAGACCTAAGTTTGAGGCTTGTCTTAAACAGTTTGACGAAGCCTTAGGCGATACTGGAATTGCCTTCTGGACTAAGCCACGCGGTGGATATTTTATAAGCATGCAGGTGCTTAGCGGTTGCGCTAAGAGGGTTGGCGAGTTATGCCGCGAAGCAGGACTTATTATTACCACTCCGGGTGCCACCTATCCATACGGTAATGACCCTGAAGACAGCAATCTTCGTATTGCGCCATCCTTCCCCACTGTTGATGAGTTAGCTCTTGCAGCTAAGGTTTTATGTGTAGCGGTTAAATATGCTGCACTTGAAAAGCTTCTTAAATAGTTACTCGTTGACTTTATAGATAACGAGTAGTATAATACAATAGTTATTAAGAAACCGGAGGTTAAACCCAATGAAAGCAAAAAAGACGGGTAAGTGGGTATTTTTTGTAATATTTGCACTTATACTTGCACTTACCTATACATCATTCTTCGGAATTGACAACTACTATGGAGACGCCAGAAACGTATATTTCAAGGGTGCCAACGATATCCGTTGGGGCATTGATATTCGCGGCGGTGTCGAGGCAGTTTTCTCTCCCGATATTAAAGATTCAAAGATTACCGCTGATGATATGGCCGCCGCAAAGGCTATTATCGAAACACGACTTGTTGGTAACAACATTACCGACTATGAGGTTTACACTGATAATACCACACATCAGATTATAGTTCGTTTCCCGTGGTCCTCTGACCAGACCGATTTCGACCCTGCAAAAGAGGTTGCAAAGCTTGGTCAGACAGCTACTCTTATCTTCTGCAAAGGCTCCACAAAGGGCGATGCACTGGTAGAAGGTAAGAACGTTGCCTCTGCTTCCTATGCCTATGAAGCTTCTGTAGGACATTACATCAACCTTAAGTTCGATTCGGTTGGTAAGGCAAAGTTTGCTACCGCTACCGCAGCTAACGTCGGTAGCACCATTTCTATATGGATGGATGACCAAAAAATTTCAGAAGCCACTGTTAACGAAGCTATTACCACAGGCGACGCCATGATTACCGGTAGTTTCACAGCAGAGGAAGCCTCATATCTTGCCAGCCAGATTAACGCCGGTGCTCTTCCCTTCGCACTTACAGTTGACGACAGCAAAATGCAAATTATCTCCCCCACTCTTGGCTCAGATGCACTTAACGTTATGCTTATTGCAGGTTCCTGTGCATTTGCTCTTATCTGCTTACTTATGATTTTACGCTACCGCTTACTCGGTGGAATTGCTTCTATCGCTCTTCTCGGTCAGGTAGCCGCTATGATAGCTTGTATTTCCGGTTACATTAACGCTTTCGACAGCTTTACACTTACCATCCCCGGTATTGCAGGTATTATCCTTTCTATTGGTGTTGGTGTTGACGCCAACGTTATTGCTGCTGAGCGTATAAGAGAAGAATTTGCAAAGGGCAAGACAATCGATGGTGCTATTGCTGCCGGCTACAAGAACAGTCTTAGTGCAATTATCGACGGAAACGTTACTATCGTTATTGTATCGCTTGTTCTTATGGGTGCCTTTGGTTCTGAAGGAATCCTTACAACACTTCTCTCACCTATCTTCTCAATCTTCGGCACAACCATTACAGGTTCTATCTACTCCTTCGGTTATACACTTCTCGTTGGCACAATCTTCAACCTTATCCTCGGCGTGCTCTGCTCAAGACTTATGGTTAAGAGCATCTCCCGCTTAAAGATTTTCAGAAAAGCTGCTTTATACGGAGGTGCTAAGAATGTTTAAGAAAAATATTGATTTTAACAAGGCTTTCAAGCCTGCACTTATCATCTATGCAGCATTCCTTGCAATAGGTCTTGTTCTTACAGTTATCTTTGGCGTACAACTTGACATTAACTTTAAGGGCGGTACACGTATTACCTATTCTTACACTGGCGAGCTTGACTACAAGTCCACCGAGGCTTTAATTGAAAAGACTATTGGCAAGGACGTAACGGTTAGTGAAAGTTCAGGTCTTGCAGATAACTCTAAAAAGATTGTTATTACACTTGTAGGCTCTGATTCTCTTTCAAACGAGGCTCAACAGAACCTTGCTAAGGCTTTAACCGACGCTTATAAAGATAACACCTTTGATCTTTACGATTCCAACTCGGTTAACCCCACCGTTGCAGGTGCATTCTTTGCAAAGAGCCTTGCTGCCGTTGTTTTAACAGGTCTTCTTGTTATTCTTTACGTTGGCATACGCTTTAGAAAGATTGGCGGCGTTTCTGCCGGTATTACAGCATTTGCCTCTCTCTTCCTTGATGTTTTGGTTGCCTTCTTTACCTGCGTAATATTCAGACTTCAAATCGACTCCAACTTTATGGCAGTTGTTCTTACTATTCTTGGTTACTCCCTAAACGATACTATCGTTGTTTATGACCGTGTTCGTGAAAACAAGGGTATTAATCCCACCGCGACAACAGCCGAGCTTGTAAACGATAGTCTTAACGTGGTTAAGGTGCGTACCTTTATCACATCGCTTACAACCTTCTCTGCCGTTGTTATGATTATAGTCGTTGCAGAGCTCTTTGGCTTAACCTCTCTTCGCAGCTTTGCAATTCCTATGGCATTTGGTCTTGTTTCAGGTTGTATTTCTTCGCTCTTCATTTCAGCACCCCTTTGGGTTATCTGGAAAAACTATACAGATAAAAAAGCTCCTAAGACAGCTAAGAAAAAAAGCGGAAGAAAATAATTTTATAAAACTTAAAACGGATGCATCAAACGATGCATCCGTTTTTATTGTATAACTAAAATGCACTGAACAACGTTCAGTGCATTTTGTTTTAGAATTCTATTTTTGCCGCAATGTAGTCTTTCAACTCATCAATTTTAATTCTGGTCTGTTCCATGGTGTCGCGGTCACGGACCGTTACACAGCCATCCTCAAGAGAATCAAAGTCGTAGGTAATACAGAAAGGTGTACCAATTTCATCTTCTCTGCGATAACGCTTACCAATAGAACCTGCATCGTCATAATCAACCATAAAATGCTTCGAAAGCATATCAAATACTTCACCTGCGGGCTCTGCAAGCTTCTTGGAAAGAGGCAGAACTGCACACTTAAAGGGTGCAAGAGCGGGGTGTAAACGAAGAACTACTCTTGTTTCGCCCTTATCATCGGTTTCCTCATCGTAAGCGTCGCAAAGGAATGCGAGAGCTACACGGTCTGCACCGAGAGAAGGCTCAACAACGTAAGGTATGTAATGTTCACCTGTTTCCTGGTCGAAATATTCAAGAGATTTGCCGCTTGCTTCTTGGTGACGACCAAGGTCGTAGTTTGTACGGTCGGCAATACCCCAAAGCTCGCCCCAGCCAAACGGGAATAAAAACTCAATATCTGTAGTAGCCTTTGAATAGAAGGAAAGTTCCTCTTTTTCGTGGTCGCGAAGACGAAGATTTTCTTCCTTTAAGCCAAGGTCTAAAAGCCAATTCTTGCAGAAATCTTTCCAATAATAGAACCAATCAAGGTCGGTATCGGGTTTGCAGAAGAATTCGCACTCCATCTGTTCGAACTCACGGGTACGGAAAATAAAGTTACCTGGGGTGATTTCGTTACGGAATGATTTACCTATCTGACAAACGCCAAATGGCAACTTCTTTCTTGTTGAACGCTGAATGTTGGCATAGTTTACAAATATTCCCTGTGCAGTTTCGGGACGGAGGTAAACCTCATTTTTAGCATCTTCTGTAACACCGATAAAGGTCTTGAACATAAGATTGAATTTTCGAATATCAGTGAAATCTTTGCTGCCGCATTCAGGACACTCAATACCGTTTTCCTTAATATATTCACTCATCTGTTCGAAGGTCATGCCCTCTGCATGACCGCCGTGGTCTTCGATGAGTTTATCTGCACGATGACGGGCACGGCAAGATTTGCAGTCCATTAACGGGTCGGAAAAGCCACCAACATGGCCCGAAGTAACCCAGGTCTCCGGATTCATAATAATAGCAGAATCGAGCCCAACATTATACTTGTTTTCCTGAACGAACTTTTTCCACCAAGCACGTTTAACATTGTTTTTAAATTCCACACCTAAGGGGCCGTAGTCCCAGCTATTTGAAAGTCCACCGTAAATTTCACTGCCTGCAAAAACAAAGCCACGAGCTTTTGCAAGTGCAACAACGGTGTCCATTGATTTATCACTGTTTTTCATAAATCAAACCTCCATATATTACATACCTAATAATTTTACAAAACATTTCCCCTATTGTCAAGTATTTACGGCATTTTTCGGCTCTTGACAGTAGTATTTATTTGGGATATAATTTAATGGATAATAAACTAAGGAGAATAGATATGGATAAATTACAAATTCACAATATAGATTTTAATAAATTTATCGATGCTCTGGACCATTGCAAGGGCGATGTTTTCTTAGAAACGGCAGACGGTGACTGTTTAAACCTTCGTTCTAAGCTTTGCCAGATTATGGGCATTGCAAATATTTTAAAAGGTGCCAAGGTTACAACAGCAACCATCCGTTGCGTTAATCCTGATGATGAGAGTCTGCTTTTCAGATTTAATCTGTATGGAAAAATTGATGAAAACTAAAGGAGAAAAACAGTGAGCGAATTTTTAACCTATAAAGATAAACCCATGGTTCGCAAGGGCAACACCGTTTATTACGGTGATATGAGCGAAAAATACGTTGTAAAGCTTGAAGTTCTTACCTCCCACACCGAAGGTGAACTTGAGGTTGCAGATAAAATTAAGGTAATGCTTATTAAGAATGATTCTGAAAAGCTTGATAACATTGCTAAGTCCACCGAGAAAAACGGTTTTGCAGAAGCAATGCAGTTTGCAACTATCTGGTTAGAAAAAGCCCTTACAGGTAAATAAAAATTAAACGACCGCAACTTTGCGGTCGTTTTTATTATACTAAAAATCCGTTTATAATTTGCTGTTCTGCCTCTTTTTCGGTAAGGCCCAAGGTCATAAGCTTTATAAGTTGTTCTCCTGCTATTTTACCAATAGCCGCTTCGTGAATAAGAGCGGCATCTGTATGGTTTGCCATAATTTCCGGAACAGCTGAAACACTTGCGTTATCCATAATTATAGCATCACACTCGGTATGTCCCAAACAAGCGTTATTGCCGTTAATCTTAGATACAAACAACTGTTTTGAGTTTTCCTTAGCGACCGAACGGGAAACTACATGAACTCCTGAATTTTCGCCGTTTAAATCTACTTCGAAACGAGTTTCAGCATACTGCTCCCCGTGGGTCATAAGCTTTTCGCCGACCTTTAATACGGCACCGTCTGAGAGGGTTGCCTTTGTGTTGCGAATGGTATCATCCACGCCCTTAATCTGTGCCGTATCCATTTCCATATAGGCATTCTCGGCTAGTTCAATTACTGTAGTAGGGTTCATAATTCTTTTGCCCTTTCCCTCGCCAGAACCGTAATGCTTTTCTACATATTTGAGTTTAGCGTTTTTAGAGACAAAGAAGGAATGTACACCGCTATGTTCACTATCATCATTTCCACCGTTGTGTATACCGCAACCCGCAATAATTGTCACGTCACAGTCCTCACCAACATAAAAATCGTTGTAAACAAGTTCTTTAAGCCCCGTAGACGATAATAAAACAGGGATGTGAACGCTCTCGTTCTTTGTACCGGCTTTAATATAAATATCTATACCGGGCTTGTCCTCTTTTTTAACAATTTCAATATTCTCCGAAGAGTTTTTACCGTGAAGAGCTCCGTTAATTCGAAGAGAATATGCACCTTGTGGCACCTCATGAAGACCTGCAATCTGCTCTAAAAGGTTCTTTTGAATTGTATCCATACCTTAGCCCTCCTTTACAAATCGGCAACCGGTTTCTACGCCTAAAAGCGAGGGCATAATTTCGTCTTTTGTGCCAATTTTATCAATTTTACCTGCCTTTAAAACAAGAATTTTATCGGCAATATTGAGTATTCTTTCCTGGTGGGAGATTATAAGTATGCTACCCTTATTCTTATCATACATTTTCTCGAAAACCTTAATTAGATTGTTAAATGACCAAAGGTCAATACCCGCTTCAGGCTCATCGAATACAGAAAGCTTTGTGCCTCTTGCATTAATCATTGCAATTTCAATTCTTTTAAGTTCTCCGCCGGAAAGCGAAGCGTCAACCTCACGATTTATATAATCTCTTGCACACAGTCCAACCTCCGAAAGATATGCACAGGCCTCGGTCACAGATAGTTTTTTACCCGAGGCCAACGATATTAAATCCATAACGGTAATACCCTTAAAACGAACGGGTTGCTGAAAGGCAAAGCTTATACCCTTGTTAGCACGCTCGGTAATTGACAAGGCTGTTATGTCTTCGCCATCGAGATATATTTTACCGTATGTTGCGGGAATAATGCCTGCAATTATTTTTGCAAGGGTAGATTTACCGCTACCATTAGGGCCTGTTATTGCCACAAAGCGTTCATCTATTTCAAGAGATATATTGTCAAGTATTGTCTTGTCTTCTACCTTATAGGTTATATTTTCAAGTTTTAACATATTTCCTCCAATGGAACTAACTTTCAATTAATAATATTACCACAAAAAGACAAAATTTGCAATAAAATAAAAGGACTCTTTCGAGTCCTTTTATTTTATTTGTTTACTTCGCTTAGTATTCTCTTTACTGCGCCTGTTTTATACAAAATTACTACGGCAATTAGAGTTAATATAAGCTCGGGCAACATATATGCACCGTTATAGCAAACCGAATAGATGAAGGGGTTGCTCCATTCGCTCCAATTAGCAAAAAATATTGTTCCCGAGATTGTGTGACACAAAAATCTACCGGCAAGTGCGAGAGTTGTGCCGATACAGATGCCTGTATAACCTTTATTTTGAAATAATCCTGCTATTCCAAGAACGGTATACGCAAGTATATAGTCGAAAACTATCGCACCGACCCACATTGTAGCGTTCATTCCCCAAGTCATTAAATTCGCAAACCCTAAAGCAAGCTGCACAAGCGAATAAACAAACGCAGAGAAAAACCCCCAAGTTCTTCCAAACATAAAGACAAGCAGCATTACGGGAAGCATACTAAGCAGTGTTAGTTTTCCCCCAAGGGGCATTCTAACTATCCAAATTTCGCTAAGCACCGACGATAAGGCAATAAGCATTGCGCTTACCGCTATCTTTTTAATATTCTTGTTCAAGTTATTACCTCCTTTCAAATAAAAATTACCGCACAGAAAATTCCGTGCGGTAAAAATTATCTAAAAGAACACTAATCTCCCTACGACGGCATTATCCATATCAGGTTAAAGGGTTTAAGCATCTGCTTATCTCAGCCTTTCGGCACCCCTGATTAAATATTAACTTTTCTGCTTGGCAGTAAGATTATACTGCTAAAAACTTAAGATGTCAAGAGCTTTTGATTTACACATTGACCGTAGCACTAACGTCTTTACTGTTTTGCATTTCCTCAGACTGCTCTGCCTTACTGTTTACTTCTTCAGGGTTATGGTAGGTAGGAATTACCTGTTTCATAACTGTTTTAATATTTTCAGAATTGAGCTCATCTTTAGACTTTTCAAGTGTCTTTCGAAGCAAATCAAGTTTTTTATCTATCTGCTTACGACTGTGTGGATTATCACGCTCAATAAAGATAAGGTTGTTTTCGGTTTTATCAAGAGTTTCTGTCTTAATAAGGAGTTCTTCGTAAAGCTTTTCACCCGGTCTGAGCCCTACCTCGACGATATCTATATCCTTATAGGGAGTAAATCCTGAAAGCTTAATCATATTTTCAGCAAGGTCAACTATTTTGATAGGCTTGCCCATATCAAGAACAAAAAGCTCTCCCCTGTCGGCAAGGTAACCTGCCTCCATAACAAGCTGAGCCGCTTCGGGAATTGTCATAAAGTATCTGATAATTCTCTTATCGGTAATTGTTATGGGACCGCCCTTTTCAATTTGAGCTTTGAAAAGAGGAATAACCGAGCCGTTAGAGCCGAGTACGTTACCAAAACGCACACAGGAAAAAGAGGTGTTGCCATCATTACGGCACTGAACAACCATTTCGCAAAGACGCTTTGAAGCACCCATTATATTGGTGGGATTTACCGCCTTATCGGTAGAAATAAGAATAAACTTCTCTACCCCGTACTTTTCGGCTGAGTTTGCAACATTGTAGGTTCCAAAAACATTGTTCTTAATTACTTCGCCACTGCAGTGTTCCATTAAAGGCACGTGCTTATGTGCAGCAGCATGGAAAACTATTTCTGGTTTGTAGTAGTTAAAGATAGCATCAAGACGCTGGGCATCTCGTACCGAAGCAATCTCTACATGAAGTTCAAGCTTGTCCTTATACTTTCTTATAAGTTCCTGCTGAATATCATAAGCATTGTTTTCGTATATATCAAGAATGATAAGCTTTTTGGGGTGTCTTTTTGCAACCTGACGGCAAAGCTCACTACCTATAGAGCCACCGCCGCCTGTTACTAAAACAGTTTTGCCGTTATAAAATGCATTCATTCCCTTATCAACAATCTTAAGCGCGTCTCTGAAAAGCAGGTCTTCTATGTTAATTGGACGAAGGACACGCTTTGAATTTTCATCCCCTTCGGTCTGGTTTATCGGGAAATCGTAAAGTTTAACCTTACAGCCTGTCTGAGAATAAAAATCAAGCAGTTTCTTGGCTGTTGCACCGTCAATATTGGGAAGAGCAATAAATATTTCCTGAACCGGCAAATCCTTAATCTTAGAAATAATGTGTTCGTCTTCCTTGTAAACCTTAATATCAGCAATTTTTCCGCCGATTTTATCTGCTCGTTTATCAATAAAGCAAACAGGACGATAGTGGGAATTTGCATTATATTTAAGTTCTTCTGCAAGAAGAGTGCCTATCTGTCCTGCACCAACAATGGCAACGCCAATTTTATTTAAATAGTCTAAATTAAGATTGAAATGGCGATAATACTGTTGATACCCGAAACGTAGAGTAAGGGTCGAAAGACAGTAAAGTGCAACAATTGTTGCGCTTTGCCAAACGCCCATGTAAAGAGAAAATTTATCGAGTGCGTAGGTAACGACAAGGGATACAATACCGCCTACAACATCCGAAAATACCATTGTTAGATACGCCTTTGAGTTAGCGTATCTCCAAACGTTAGTATATACCGATAAAAGAAGTCTGCTAAGCAGAAGAATGCCACCAAAAATACAACCTGTAATAAGGTAAGAGGTGGACATTTCCAACTTTACACTTGTAGAAGAAAAATATTCAGATATAACAAAAGAAGTTGCAAAAACCACAACATAACAAAACATATCTATTGAGATAAGTGTTATTCTGCGAATAGTTGATGATTTTATCATAATTCCTCCGAATTAAATCGTTTTGTTTTCTACAATTTTTAGAGAATTAGAAATAAGGGACCGAGAGAATTTAGGTACTGCACACAGCCCTTTTACAAGTTCAGGCAAACGTGTTACCGTATTGTGTGCATCAGATGCCAACACCCTAACATAGCCCTGTTTTATAAGTTTTTTTACACGCCTTGCATATCGTACACTTTTAAGGCTAGATGCATTGCTTTGAAAAATCACACCCAAATCAAAAAGTTCTTCAAGAAGTTTTTGATTTGAAAACAGATAATCATATCTTTCAATATGTGCAAGTATGGGGGTGATTCCTTTTGATATTAGCCACTGTATAGTTTGTTCGAAATTGAAGGGATAGGAACCCGCAAGTTCAAGCAAAATATAGGAAGTATTTCCTATGCAAAGTTTTGAAATATCGCTATATATTAAATTGGGGTCATATCTTACTTCTGCACCAAGATGTAGGTTTATATTTATAGGCAATTTGCTTTCTTTTATTTTCTCCATCAGAATTTTAAAAGATACATCTCTTTTTGCCAAAAAATCTTCTATACTGCCATGTGATAGAAGAAAATGCGGAGTTAAAACAACATCTGTAATTCCCTGTTTTTGCTGCATTAGCAACATTTCCAGAGACTCATCTGCAGTTTTTGGGCCATCATCTATGCCGGGTAAAATATGAGTATGAATATCAGCAATTGGCTGATTATTTATTGTTTTCATAACATGCTCCTAAAGGCATACCAATATATAGTGTATTATACACCTTTAAAAGCCCTTTTGTCAACCTTCCCAGTATTTACGGTCCAGGCTTCTGAACTGTATTGCCTGTGCTATATGAGAAAGCTCAATAACCTCTTTCCCTTCAAGGTCTGCTATGGTTCTTGAAACCTTTAGTATTCTGTCATATGCTCTGGCCGATAGCCCAAGCCGTTCAAAAGATGATGCAAGCATTTTCTCTGCTTCAGGTGATAGCACACAATACTTAGAAAGCATACTCGGTGTAAGCCTTGCATTACAGGTAATGCCCATTCCTTTATATCTTCTGTTTTGTATTTCTCTGGCAGAATTAACCCTTTCTCTAACACTGCTACTCTTTTCTTCGTTAGAAACAGATTTTAGAGATTCATAATCAACCGGCGGTACCTCAATATGCAAATCAAGTCGGTCGAGCATAGGGCCTGAAATACGGTTTAGATATTTTCTTACCGCATTTTGTGTGCAGGTGCATTTTCTTGTGGGGTGCCCAAAGAAACCGCAAGGACAGGGATTCATTGCGGCAACAAGCGTAAATGCACTTGGATATGTAAGCGAGCCGGCAACCCTTGAAATTGTAACCTTGCCGTCCTCTAAAGGCTGACGAAGTGCTTCCATAACATCTCTGTTAAATTCGGGAAGCTCGTCTAGAAACAGAACGCCGTTATGTGCAAGGGAAATTTCGCCAGGTTTTGGTATGGTTCCGCCACCCGAAAGTGCACGTGCAGACACTGTATGATGGGGTGCACGAAAGGGCCGTTCAAGTACTATAGGCTTTTTACTGTCTAGTTCACCCGACACAGAATATATTTTAGTTGTATCAATTGATTCTTCAAAGGTCATTTCAGGCAAAATTGTAGGCAAGCGTTTTGCAAGCATGCTTTTACCTGCGCCAGGACTTCCGATAAGGAGCACATTATGTCCGCCTGCAGCCGCAATTTCAAGTGCTCGCTTTGCGGCGGTTTGTCCCTTTACCTCTGCGAAATCGAGCATATGCCCAAGGTTTTCAATACTGTTTACATCAAATGTCTCGGTGGGCTTTACACTCTCTTTCCCTACAATATGGGAAATTAACTCCCCTACTGTTTTAATGCCAAAGATGTTTATTCCCTCTACCACCGAACCTTCACAAGCGTTATCTAATGGCACAAAGAAATTTTCAATACCCATCTCCTTGGCTCCAATTGCCATTGAGAGTATACCATTTACGCCTCTTATGCACCCATCTAAAGAGACCTCGCCTATGAAAAGGCTTTTTTCCATATCTATTGCCGGTTGTATCTGCTTATTTGCAATAAGAAGGGCAAGTAAAACCGGCAGGTCATATGCCGAGCCTTCCTTCTTAACGTCTGCAGGTGCAAGGTTTACGGTTATATGCCCAAGAGGATATTTATATCCACAGTTTTTTATAGCGGAACGCACTCTATCACGCGATTCTCTGACAGCAGAGTCCGGAAGCCCTACAATATCAAAGGCTTGCTGTCCCTTTGATACATCGGCTTCAATCTCTATTCCGTATGTATCCATTCCAAAAAGTCCTATGCTTTTTATCTTAGAAACCATCTTACACCTCTAAAGTTATATAGTATCATATTACCATTTTTGACAAGGATTTACAAGAACGATTTTACTTGCAATATGGTGGCTTTAACCATATAATATAAGAAAAATACTTTTAAGGATGCTTATGGAAAGATATAAGGAAATAGAAAGAAGCATAATAAAAAAATTCAGGAAAAATATATGGAACTGCTTTGTTGGTGCTGTAAACGAGTATGAACTTATAAAAGAAGGCGACAAAATTGCGGTTTGCATTTCCGGCGGTAAGGACTCTATGCTTATGGCCAAATGTATGCAGGAGCTGCATCGCCACAGTCTTTACCCTTTCGAGCTTGTTTTTCTTGTTATGAACCCCGGTTATAACGATGAAAATGCTAAGTTAATACAGCACAATGCAGAGCTTATGAATATTCCTATTACGGTTTTCGAAAGCAATATTTTTGATGTTGTAACCACAGCGGGAGGCGCACCTTGTTATTTGTGTGCAAGAATGAGAAGAGGATGTCTTTACTCTAAGGCAAAAGAACTTGGTTGCAACAAGATAGCCCTTGGTCACCATTTCGATGATATGATAGAAACCTTGCTTCTTAATATGACCTACGCATCCGAAATTAAGACCATGCTTCCAAGGCTTAAATCCACAAATTTTGAGGGTATGGAGCTTATCCGTCCGCTATACAAGGTTAAGGAAAAAGACATTATTGCCTGGGCTAATTTTAACGAACTTAGATTTTTGCAGTGTGCCTGCCGCTTTACCGCAGAAAGCGAACATAACGAAGAGTTATCTAAACGAAAAGAAATCAAGGCTCTTATTAAAGAAATAAAAAAGGTAAACCCTGCGGTTGATGATAACCTTTTCAGAAGTGTGCATAATGTAAATCTTGCCTCTATTGTAGGCTGGCGTGACAGAGACAGCGGAGATAAGCACAGTTATCTGGAAAATTGGGAAGATATATAATAAAAAGACCAAGTCATGCGACTTGGTCTTTTTTATGTAATATTAGTCTTTTTTATAGCCTATGTTCTTTTCTTTAGCCGGGTCAAAGGTAAGGTTGCAGATAGAAGCAACTAATCCATAGATGCCGCAGGTAATAAAGGTTAAGAAAATGTATGCAGCAGTTCTGGAACTAAAACCTTCGGGCTTTAAGGATGTATGATTGATAATTAAGCTTCCGATAAAGCCAAGGAAAAAGGTTAATAAAAAGCGTACTAAATTGTTTTCTTTCATAGTGGGTTCTCCTTTCACAAGAACAAAAATATTTGTCAAAACATTGCTTTACAACATTCGACATTTTTATTATATATTATTATCATATTCTAGTCAAAGCATTTTCAGTACTTTTAACTTAAATAATTCTGTAGCCTGGTTTTAGTTCCGCCCACCCTTTCGGGTGGGTTGAACTAAAAAAGTGGTATTAGGGTGTTATAAGTAATAGATGCTTTTACGTCGGTCATTTTTTCAATTATCCTTACCGTAACATTCCTCTCAAACTGCATATCGTAAACAGAAACATAGCCATAATTGTTTATGGTATGCATATAATTATAGTAATACACATCTTGGGCGGTGGCTTATGAAACAAAATTTATCCATTTGGCAATTCGGCGGTTTTACGCTGGCTGTGCTGGGCGGAACCTTGTTGCACTTTTTATATGACTGGACAAACGGAAGCTCGTTAGTATCTCCATTCTCAAGCATAAATGAATCCACCTGGGAGCATATGAAACTGCTCTATTTTCCTATGTTGTTATTTGCTTTGCTGCAAAGCAGTTTTTTCAAAGAATATAAAAACTTCTGGTGTGTAAAGCTTATAGGCGTGCTGTCGGGACTGTTGCTGATTCCCGTTATTTTCTACACCTATAATGGAGTTTTTGGAAAATCACCCGATTGGATTAATATTACTATTTTCTTTATTGCTGCAGCAGTAGCGTTTATTTTAGAATGGACACTATTTAAAAAGAATACCATAAGCTGCAAACGGCCGTGGCTAGCATTTGCAATTATTCTTTTTATTGGTATACTGTTCGTAGTATTTACCTTCTTTACACCCGAGCTTCCCTTGTTCGAAGAACCTTCTACCCGAACCTGTTAGACTTAATTTAAAAGTAACGAAGCAACTGCTTCGTTCTTTTTTTGTTGTTTAGCTTAATTTATCCAATGATATCCTTTAATTTCGGATGCGACATATTACTCAAATCCCAAGCAGACTTGCTAAAGCCGCAGGTGTTTGGCAATACGCTAACTACTTTGCAGTTATTGACCGTTAAAGCATCGTGATATTCCAGTGCATACGGATAGAGTTCAAGTTGTGATGAGTAATCCGAATTGAATACACTAACCGTAGCAAACACGTTGGTGAACTTGGACTTGCCCTTGAATTGTCCATACACTTCGCCAAGGCAACCTTTTGTTCTGTTTTTGTATCCGCTACTGCTTGTCGCATTAAATTCACTTTTATTTGTTTTTAATGACAAATAGCATGATGATAGGTTGAGGGAACCATTTTCGGTGATTATTGCACCAATAAGCGAAGATGCGTTATACACACCCTTGCTTGTTTGCGTCATTTGCAAATAGGAACAAATATTTGTAAAATCTGCTATTCCTTTAAGATTAATACATCCGACTATACCGCCAAGTCGATTCCCCGCACTCGAAGCAATATTCATTTTTACGTCTGCGGATACATGCGAAAAGCTCATATTCGCATTTTGTGCCAAATCGACGGATCCAACAATACCGCCCATATGAATGACATTGTCAACAGATGTATTGTACTGTAAGGAAACGTTTTGGATATAGCAGTTCTCTATAACAGATTTGTAATCTGCCTGTGCATATCCTACGATTGCGCCCACATAATATATGTCTGAATCAGTCGCCGTTGAGTGTATGTTAGCGCTCACTCCACTTACATAAAGATTAGAAATTGTACAGTTTAATGTGTGTCCAAACAAGCCCCTTCGCTCATATTTTAATCCGTTAGATACACTTATATGGCTTTTTGAAAGATTTACATTTGATATTTGATAGCCATCACCGTTAAAATTACCGCAAAAGGGACTGGCTTTTCTTCCTATTGGCAACCAAGCATGGTTGTTAAGGTCAATATTTGTTGCAAGGATAAAATACTCATTATTAAAGGTGTAACCGGAATTGGATTTCTGTGCTAAATACGCCAGATTAGCTGCCGATTCGATTACATACGGATTCCCTGCCGTTCCATTACCGGAAGACCATATTGTCGCGGAGGTACCGTTCCAAACGCTTACTTTGGTTGTAGCATTGGAATCGTCAGAAGGTGTTGATTCAGGTGTTTGAGTATTGCTAGGTGTTTGGGTGTTGCCTGGCGTTTGAGTATTACTCGGCGTTTGAGTATTGCTCGGTGTTTGAGTGTTGCTTGGTGTCTGCGTATTACTCGGTGTTTGGGTGTTGCTTGGTGTCTGAGTATTACTCGGTGTTTGAGTATTACTCGGTGTTTGAGTATTACTCGGTGTTTGAGTATTACTCGGTGTTT
>JAGBUU010000066.1 GCA_017630655.1 Clostridia bacterium | reverse complement strand
GCAAGAGCAGCAACCATTGCGATAGCAAGAACAAGTGTAATCAGTCTGATTACTTTTTTAGACATGTCTAATACCACCTTTTTATTTTTTAGAATTTGTATTTGTACTCCGTTTTTTTATTTTAACGAAGCTTATTCCTTTTCTATTTTAACCTGTAATGCCCACGCGGTCAATACTTTCTATAAATTTTCTTTGCATAAACATATAGAAAATTAGCGGAGGCAGGATAAATAGGAAGCATGCAGCCATTAAGAAGGACTGTGTTTCGGGGTCGTGCGGGTAGTATGCCGCAGCGATAAGGGTCTGGTTAATTCGGTTTAGGTGTACCGAAAGCGGGAAGTTCGAATCAACATACATTGAAGCCAGGAAGGTGTCGTTCCAGTGCCAAATCATAGAGAAAACGGTTACCGTTGTGAAAACAACGCTGGAAGACGGAAGTGCGATGGAAACGAAGGTCTTGACAGGACCTGCACCGTCAACCCAAGCGGCCTCTTCAAGCTCATAAGGAAGACCCTTAAAGAACTGAATGTATATGTAGATTAGAATACCCGAGCGAAGACCCATTGCAAAGAGGCTTGGCAGATAGAACGCTAAGGGTGAACCAATTAGGTTGGGTCTTAGGTCTACCGCACCGTTTGTAAGGTCTGCAAGCAATCCGAAAATGCCCAAAATATCCATTTTTGAATAGGTAACCATTCGAGGAATAATTACCATTATTTCGGGCACGAGAATTGTAAGGAACAAGCCTGCTGTAAATAGGGGCTTTAGCTTAAATTTGAAACGAGCAAAGCCGTAAGCAACTATAGAACAGGTTACAACCTCGATAAGTCCTGCGATAATTTCAAGGATAACAGTGTTTGCAAGGCCTTCAGGGTACTTAATAAACTTCCACGCCTCAGAATAGTTGAAGTCTATTGTTACCGACGACGGAATCCAAACGCGAGCCGAATCATAATAGGACTGACGTGAACGAAGTGAGGTTGCTATCATATAGAATAGCGGATAAATAATGATATATCCAATCGCCAAAAGAATTATTATTCTAAGCACATACCAAGCAAGCGAGGCCGAACGGTTTAGCGCCTTCTTTTTGCGAAGAATATCTTTGGTAGGGTCTGTAAACATATTTTTTATATCTGCAATAGTCATGACAAACCCTCCTTACTGCCAACGCTTCAAAAGGAAGCGATTATATATAAATAGTATAGCACCCATGATTATGCCAACCAAAGCAAAGTATGCCCAAAGCATAGCCGAGGTTTCGTCGAAACGACCCGAGTTAATCATGGTATACGCCTTGTTTACAACGGTATTTCTTGTGTCTGTAAAGATGTCTACCATTGTATAAACTGCAACCAGAAGGGTTACGCTTCCAAGCGAGGGGAAGGTTATAAACCAGAATTCCTCCCACTTGGTAGCACCCTCAACCTTGGATGCTTCATAAAGTGTTGCGGGAATAGACTGAAGTCCTGCTATAAAGAGTACCGTCTGAACGCCGCAAGACCATAAAAGGTCGAAAATGTTGTTAATAATATCCTTTAAGATTTGTGCAATCTTGTCGGGAATGTTAAGCCAACCTACAACATCTTCTATAGAGAACATTGAACTTGTTATTGCGGTAGAAACGCCTGCACCCGTAAGCTCCTCGCTTGTGGTTTGGAACATAAGGGTTATAACGGCACCCGACGCAATAATTACGGGTACGAAATATACCGCACGGAAGAAAATTCTGCCCTTGAACTTCTGGTTAAGAAGAAGTGATAAAACAAGGGAAACAAGCAGAATTATCGGCAAGGAATAGAGTATTGTCGATAAATCTCCCGTAAGCCAACCGGTATAATCGGGATGCTCTTTAAAAAGATATTGGTAGTTTTTAAGGCCTACAAAGTTTGTGTTTACGCCATCTGCCGATAGATTAACGGTAGAGAAGGAGTAAAGAATTGATTGAATAACAGGGAAGCCGAAGAATAGGATGAAGCCGATTACCCAAAGGGCTGTAAATCCGTATCCGTAACGGCTTTTTAGCTGTTCGATACTTCTGTACTTTTTCTTTTTCATCATATTACTTCTCCCATACATAGCCCTTTGCCTCTACGGTCTTACCCGAAGGTGTAGCTATGCTATCATCTGTGTAGTTTACATATGCCTTTACGCCGCTTGAGAAAACGGTTTCACGAAGGCCGGAAGAAAGCACCTTATGGGATACTATCTCTGCTCCGCTGATTGCCTTGTAGTACTCGCTAAGCTCGTTTGCAGTAGCTATAATACCGTCCGAAATATCGCTGTACTGGCTTCCGAAGAAGTAGTAACCCTGATAATCGATAAACTCGTTATGGTAATCCGAAATAACGGTGTAGCTAAGTCCGCTTCCTGCTTCAACAGCCTTTAGAACCTCTACCTTGGGAGAGGAAGCAAGGTTAATGCTCTCGCAAGTCATGGGTACATAGCCCTTGAATACCATCTGATAGAAGGGAACGTCGTAGGCAAAAATGTGTTCCCCTGCTGAAATTGACGGTGTGTCGAAAACGATGTCAGAAGCGACTGCCGCATAGGCGTTAGCTTCATGAGATGCAACCTTAAAGTACTCTTCCTTTACCTTAGAGTAAATCTCTAATACATCCTTTGCCATATCGCCCTTTGCGAAATACTCTGTTGTCTCGGTAGAGTAATCCGAGTAAGCGGTTTGCGAAAGCGATTCAAGGCTTATGCCGCCAATATTCCATTTGGTTGCCGTCTTAAGCACCTTGTTTGCACCCTTGTCAAGAAGCTCTCTCTTTAAAAGTTTGTAGCCTGTAGCCTCTTCATAGCTGCGGGCTGCCGCATTGTACTTATAAACGGTTGTAATCTTTAAAAGAGGGCTGTAGGCAACATCAAAGGTTGTTGAGAAGCCCTTGGATGCATTTCTTAGTCTTACAAGGTCAAAATCAAAGTAAAGGTCGATATTGTTGCCTGCCGAATATTCGCCAAGAGAAGCCAGCTCCTTTTTAGAGCCAATATTCTTATGAAGGGTTATTCCGCCTGCATAGTCGCCATACTCGATACCTGTGGAGCCAAAGCCTAAAAGCTTTGCACTTATTTTACCCTTTGTTTCTTCCTTTAACTCGGCAAGGATTTCCTGTGCCTTAGCAATTGTGGTTGCGGGTACAAGGTCCTTATAGGGCACACCGAGGAAGGATTTATCTATCATAACACCGCCGATAAAGGTAAGGTTTAAGGGTGATTCCTCTTTTGCCTTGTCCTTAAGCATGCCGGTAGATAAAAGATAGTTTCTGTAGGTCTCGGCAATGCCACTGTAGCTTGCCTTATCGCCTGTTAAGGGATAAAAGCCAACTGTAAAGGGCTTTTCACCAAGGCTGTAGGCATATACTTCCTGACGGGAAGAGCCGTTGTTCATGGTCTGAACTGCGTTGGTTGAATGTCCGCGAAGCTCAAACTTTATATAAGCGCTGCTAAAGCCCGCTCTGGTAGCACCCGCCTTTACGCCGATAGTTGCAGCTTCAGCATTATCTTCAATGATAGCGGCGGTTCCAATACCCTTGTTGATTGCGCCGAACACAGGTAGGCGAACCTCTTTTGTAGTGGTCTCCTGTGTGTCCTTAAGCATTGCGGCATCTTCGCCGTATACCTGTGCCTCATAGGTAACGCCCGCAGAGGTAAGGCCTGTGCTGGGAACTATAGCTCCCGAGCCCGAGGGATAAAGAATATATGCATCGGGGTCGTCGCACTTGTTGTTGCACCAGAAGGGAGCAATTTTAACAGATACCGCTCTGTATCTTTCGCCCTCTTGAATAAGTTTGGGGTCAACAGTGAAGGTAACGCGGTCACCCATAAGGGCAACGTCAACAACTACTCTTATTTGTATATCCTTAAAATAGTAGTATACACGAAGTCCGTTATCGATTTTCTCGGTAACAACCGCACCGTCTCTAACCGCACCTGTGTTAGACATAGCGGTGTCGGTTTGGTTGTTTGTAAGGTCGAGAATATCTAAAATGAGCAGAGAGGAACGCTCGGCAGAAGCCTTCTTTGGAATGCCAAGACTTTCGTCAATAACGCTCTCGCTCTCGTTTCTTGTGGTTACGCCCCAGCGGTTGCCTGTTTCCTTTTCGATAAGGTCAACAGTACAGTCGGAGCCCATCCACATAAGCTCATATTTATCGTTTGAAGCAATAACCTCATCGTTTTTAGAATAATTGCTTTTAGCCTCGCTATCAAATGCTTCGGGGGTCCAAACGTTGCCTGTTGTCCAGCCAAGCATGCTGCACACGCCAATTATCATTACGGCACACAAAGTTATACATAAAAACTTTTTCATTTTGTCCCCTCCTTTACATAAATAGTTCTGTTACGATGGTTGCAAGGAATCCGCCAAGCTGCTGGAGAAGTATTCCAACAAGTATCATAAGGAAGATAATTGCAGCCATACCGAATACGGTGAGAAGCGTTGTTCCGATAAGACGTCCAAAGGAGAAGTCATGAATACGCATCATACCGATTATAAGAAGCAGTCCCGAATAAATCATTGCAATTGTGGTAAGAATTCCCAGGAAGCTTCCCTCTGTGGGGAGAAGGAAGTTTGTAAGAATAATGTAGATTATACG
>JAGBUU010000065.1 GCA_017630655.1 Clostridia bacterium | reverse complement strand
GGAAAATAGTTAAGCCTTTAAAACAGCTTACTGCCGCAGTAGAAGGAATTTCAAAAGGCTCCGATGTTGACGATATACCTGAAGTTTCAGTAAAGTCGAACGACGAAATCGGCACCTTGTCAAAGGCTCTTTCTAATACATACGCTCAAATCAAAGAGTACACTGCATATATCAATGCTCTAGCATATAGAGATTCGCTTACAGGCATTAAAAACAGTACTGCATATACAGAGGCTATTGCGGAAATTAACCGAGAAATTATGACAGGAAATCCGCAGTTTGGCGTTTTGGTTGCTGACATTAATAATCTTAAAGAGACAAATGATGAGTTTGGCCACGATATAGGTAATAATTTAATAGTTCATACATCCAAGATTCTTACAAGAATATTTATTAATAGTGCCGTTTATCGTATAGGCGGCGATGAATTTGCGGTTATACTCAAGGGAGAAGATTATTCTAAATATAGAAGTTTGCTTGAAGAAATGGATGAAGCGTGCTCAAACGATTTTGTAACAGTGTGCGAGAAAAATATTCCTGTAAAGGTTGCTCGTGGAGTAGCTCTCTTTGATTCGGAGATTGACAATATATACGAAGATGTCTTTTCTAAAGCCGACCATGCTATGTATCTAAATAAAGAAGAAAGCAAAGCGGCGTTAATGTAAATCAAATTGTTCAGCTTAATATGAGAGACTTGGTTGGCTCTAATGCAAGACCTGTTGTGCAGCTTATACCTATGAAAAAACAATCCTCAGCGTAGGGGAGAGAAAAACTGCAAAATTCACTGTGCGTGAGCCAATGCTTCGTTTCTGGAATAATGAAAATGAATTTGTTTTAGAAAAGTGTAAATTCAGCCTATCGACAGGCTATGCCGACCACTTAATGCTAACTGAAAATTTTGAACTTGTGTAATAAAAAAGACCGCATTTGCGGTCTTTTTTATTCTTGAATATATCTGTTTTTTGTGGTATTATATACCTAATAATGCAGTAAACTTAAAAAGGGAGGTAATATATATGGCTGATAATAGACCAATAGGCGTTTTCGACTCAGGTCTTGGCGGGCTTACTGTTCTAAAAGAGCTCGAAAAGGTTTTGCCGGGTGAAAGCTTTGTTTATTTTGGTGATACAGGTCGTGTTCCTTACGGTAGTCGTAGTAATGACACCATAATCAGCTATGCCCGACAAGATGAAAAGTTTCTTCTTTCAAAGGATGTTAAATATATAGTTGCCGCCTGTGGTACTGTAAGCGCTGTTGCCGCAAGCACGGCTAAGGAGCTTCCCGTTAACTTTATGGGTGTGGTTGAAAATTCTGTTAAAGCCGCCGTTTCGGCTACTAAAAATAATAAAATCGGCGTTATTGGCACCTCTGCTACCATTAATAACGGTGCCCACAAAAAACAGATTTTAGAGCTGCTGCCTAATGCCGAGGTAGTAACGGTAGACTGTCCTTTATTTGTGCCTTTAGTTGAACAAGGCTTTTCGGCTGAAGATATAATTGTCGAAGAGGTTGCACGCCGTTATCTTTTACCTATGGTAGAGGCAGGGGTAGATACTCTTATTTTAGGTTGTACCCACTATCCTATACTCAGTGCGGCTATAAGAAAAATCATGGGTGAAAATGTTACCCTTATAAATATGGGTAATTCAACAGCCCTCGCCGTAAAGGAAGAACTTGCAAAGCTGGATATGTTATCTGAAAATACTGCTTCCAGCAGAGAGTTTTATGTAAGCGACCTTACCACGGGCTTTTCTAAGGTATCAGAAATCCTGCTTGGTGAAAAAATCAGTAATGTAAATTTGGTGGATATAAATAAGTATGACTAATGTTTTAATAGAGATTAAAGGCATACAAAAATATGCCGAGGGGCACGATGATGAAACTGTTTTCACCACAAATGGCACCCTCTCTTATGAAAACTCGGTTTTAACCCTTTGCTATGACGAAAGTGAAATGATAGGTGCCAAGGGCGTCAGTACTCAGCTAGTTCTTGAAAACGGCAATAAAATGACCCTTATAAGGCGTGGCGGCATGGAAAGCCGAATGACAGTTGAGAAGGGAAGGCGTCACAGTTGTCTTTACAACACCCCCGAGGGCGATTTTGTTATAGGCATATTCGGTGAAGAATTAATGTTTGAAACAAACAAACGTGGCGGCAAAATTTATATGAGCTATACTCTTGACGTTAATTCGGGTTTGCTAAGTAAGAATATAATGGAGATAAAATTTGAGGAGATAAAAAATGTCTAAAATTGTCAGCATTGCAAAGGAGCAAATTGAAAAGATAATCTATGATGCGGCAAATTCCGCCATAGCAGATGGTGTTTTTGCCCCCACCGAGCTTGGTGCTTTCAAAATTGAAACACCGTCAAACCGCGAGCACGGTGATTATGCGGTTAATGCGGCAATGGTTTGGTCAAAAGCGTTTAGAAACGCTCCACGTAAAATTGCAGAAGAGCTTACTGCTCGTTTTGATTTTAGTAATTCCTATATTAAATCCTGTGAAATAGCAGGCCCGGGTTTTATAAACTTTTTTTTAGGTGACAAATACTATGCTGATATTGTGTCCGACGTTGTATCTTCGGGTGAAGAATACGGCAGAAGTGACTTTGGTCAGGGCAAAAAGGTGCTTTTAGAATTCGTATCTGCAAACCCTACAGGACCTATGCATATCGGTAATGCCCGTGGCGGTGCTCTTGGCGACTGTCTTGCATCTGTTATGGATGCCGCAGGTTATTATGTTGAACGCGAGTTCTATATTAACGATGCTGGCAACCAGATAAATAAATTTGGTCTGTCTCTTGACCTAAGATATCTTCAACTTTATAAAGAGGGTATCGAAATGCCAGAGGACTCTTATCACGGGGCAGATATTATTGCACACGCCGAGGCTTTCTCTAAACTTTATGGCGATAAATATGTAAACGAGACCGAAGAGGTAAGAAGAAAAGCCCTTGTCGAATTTGCCTTACCTAAAAACATTGAGGCTCTTCGTTATGACCTTCAAAAATACAGGATAGAGTACAATACCTGGTTTAAAGAAAGTTCACTCCACAATAGTGGAGAAACCGCAAAAATCATCGACCTTTTAAAGCAAAGCGGACACACCTATACAAAGGAAGATGCTCTTTGGTTTAAGGGTAGCGATTTTGACTCGGAAGATTTTGTATTAGTTCGCTCTAACGGTGTACCCACCTATGTTGTACCCGATATTGCATATCACTACAATAAACTTGTAACCCGCGGCTTCGATAAGGCTATCGATGTTCTCGGTGCCGACCATCACGGCTATGTGCCACGTCTTAAAGCAGCACTTACAGCCCTCGGGGTAGATGCAACAAAGCTTGATGTTCTTTTAATGCAAATGGTACGTCTTGTTAAAGATGGAGAGGTTATAAAGGCTTCAAAGCGTAGTGGCAAGGCAATTACCCTTGTAACACTTTTAGATGAAGTTCCCATCGATGCAGCCCGTTTCTTCTTTAACCTCCGCGAGCCGAATTCTCATTTCGATTTTGATTTAGATTTAGCAGTTGAAGAAAGCAATAAAAACCCTGTTTACTATGTTCAGTACGCATGTGCTCGTATTTGCAGCATTATGCGTAATTTAGAGGGCGAGGGAGTTACAAGAAGAACTTGTAGTGAAAACGAGCTCGCTTTGCTCACGGCACCCGAAGAGCGTGAACTTATTCTCCATATTGCAGCTCTTACCGACGAGATTATTGCATCTGCTAAGGCATATGACCCCGCAAAAATGACCCACTATGCAGTAGAACTTGCGACAAAGTTCCATAAGTTCTATAACGCTTGCAGAGTAAAGGGCGAAGCAGAAGGACTTTTACAAGCAAGACTCAATCTTTGTTTTGCTACCGTTACGGTTATTAAGAATGTGCTTTCAATGCTTAAAATCAACGCTCCCGAATCAATGTAAAAACAAAAACCCGACACCGTAAGGTGTCGGGTTTCTTTATACTTTAAATTAAGATTAAAGTTCTGCGAAGTACTTAATGGTGCGAACCATCTGGCTGGTGTAGGAGTTCTCGTTGTCATACCAAGAAACAACCTGAACTTCATAAAGGTCATCAGCAATCTTAGCAACCATTGTCTGAGTAGCATCGAAGAG
>JAGBUU010000064.1 GCA_017630655.1 Clostridia bacterium | reverse complement strand
CCCTTCTTTAAAGAGAAGCCAAAGCTTGCAAGCTTTGCGATAACCTCTTCAAGAGACTTACGGCCAAGGTTTCTTACCTTCATCATATCCTCTTCGGTCTTGTTGGTAAGGTCCTCAACAGTGTTGATTCCTGCTCTCTTTAAGCAGTTGAAGGAACGAACAGAAAGGTCGAGGTCTTCGATAGTCATATCGAGTACCTTTTCACGCTCTGTATTGCCCTTTTCTGCCATAATGCTTTCGCCTTCAGCAACAGCCTCGGAAAGGCTAAGGAATAAGCCGAAATGCTCGATAAGAACGCGTGCAGCAAGAGATACTGCTTCGTTAGCCTTAATAGAACCATCGGTCCAAACCTCAAGGTTAAGGCGACCCTTGTCGATAGCCTGACCAACGCGGGTGTCATCGACAGTGAAATTGCACTTTGTAACAGGGGTATAGATAGAATCTATCGGAATAACGCCGATAACGGTAGTTGCAGGCTTATTATTTTCAGCAGCAACATAGCCACGACCTTTTTGTACGGTCATTTCGATATTAAGCTTTGCATTTTCGCCGAGCGTTGCAATATGCTGCTCGGGGTTTAGAATTTCAACCTCTGAATCGGTCTTAATAGAAGCACCGGTAACTTCGCAGGGACCAACAGCGTCGATATAAACGGTCTTAACCTCGTCGCAATACATTTTTGCGACAAGTTCCTTAATGTTAAGGATAATCTCGGTTACATCCTCTTTAACGCCGGGGATGGTTGTAAATTCGTGAACAACACCGTCGATTTTAACGGTGGTCACAGCTGCACCGGGAAGTGTTGAGAGAAGAACTCTTCTCATGCTGTTTCCAAGTGTTGTAGCATAGCCTCTCTCGAGGGGTTCCATTACGAATTTGCCGTATGTGCCGTTTTCAGATAACTCCAGTGTTTCAATTCTGGGCTTTTCAATTTCTATCATTTAAAAGCTCCATTCTCCGCATATAATTTATTAAATCTTTAATATTTGTGCGGATAATATTAAAGACTGTTTTTAACCTTTGTCTATTACTTAGAATAGAACTCAACGATAAGTTGTTCTTCAACAGGTGCTTCAATCTGCTCACGCTCGGGAAGGTTATTAACCTTAACCTCAAAAGCGTCGCGATTAACAGCTAACCACTCAGGAACGGGCTTTGCAGAGTTAGCCTCTACAACTGCCTTAATCTTATCGGTAGCACGAGCCTTTTCACAAACGGTAACTACGTCGCCTGCCTTAAGAAGATAAGAAGCGATATCAACTCTGTGACCGTTTACTTCAAAATGACCGTGACCTACGAGCTGACGAGCTTCTGCACGAGAAGAAGCATAGCCTGCTCTGTAAACTACGTTGTCAAGACGGCTTTCAAGGATGCGGAGAAGGTTTGTACCTGTCATACCCTGTGCCTTAACTGCCATCTCATAATAGTGACGGAACTGATGCTCTGCAACACCGTAGAAACGTCTTGCTCTCTGCTTTGCACGGAGATGGAGACCGTAGTCGGAAGACTTCTTGCGTCCCTGGCCATGCTGACCGGGGGCATAGCTTCTAACGGTTATAGAGCACTTTTCGGAATAACAACGCTCGCCCTTAAGGAACAATTTCTGTCCTTCGCGACGGCACTGTCTGCATACTGCTCCAGTATATCTAGCCATTTGTTTACACCTCCAAATTATACGCGTCTTCTCTTGGGAGGACGGCAACCATTGTGGGGAATCGGGGTAACGTCTTTAATCATGCTTACCTCGAGACCAGCGGACTGTAATGCACGAATCGCAGCTTCGCGTCCTGCACCGGGGCCCTTAACATAAACCTCAACGGTCTTAAGGCCGTGCTCCATAGCAGCCTTAGCAGCGGTTTCTGCTGCACTCTGTGCTGCGAAAGGAGTAGACTTTCTGGAACCACGGAAACCAAGCTCACCGGCAGATGCCCAAGAAAGAGCATTACCCTGTGTATCGGTGATGGTTACGATGGTATTGTTGAAGGTAGACTGGATATGAGCGGCACCGCGCTCGATATTCTTTTTCTCACGGCGTCTGCGTCCTGCAGCAGCCTTTGTCTTAGTAGCCATTATATCCTTACCTCCCTAATTATTTCTTCTTGTTTGCAATGGTCTTCTTGGGACCCTTGCGAGTACGAGCATTTGTCTTGCTGCGTTGGCCTCTTACAGGAAGGCCTTTTCTGTGACGTGTGCCACGGTAGCTTCCGATTTCAATAAGACGCTTGATATCGAATGCGATTGCACGGCGACGGTCACCTTCTACTTCGAGGTTTTTCTCGATGTAGTCACGAAGCTTAGCAATATCGTCCTCAGTTAAATCCTTAACGCGAGTGTCAGGATTTACGCCTGTTGCCTTAAGAATTTCTTTTGATGTAGTAAGACCGATTCCGAAGATATAGGTAAGACCAATTTCTACTCTCTTCTCGTTCGGAAGGTCAACACCTGCTATACGTGCCATTTATTGCACCTCCAAAAGTGTTTGTGCCGGGATTAGCCCTGGCGCTGTTTGTGCTTAGGATTTTCACAGATAACCATGATTTTTCCCTTGCGTTTGATTACTTTACATTTGTCGCAAATCTTTTTTACAGAAGGTCTGACTTTCATTTTGATTTTCCTCCTATTACTTTGAACGCCAAGTGATGCGTCCTTTGGTAAGGTCATAGGGAGACATTTCAACCTTTACACTGTCTCCGGGGAGAATTCGGATGAAGTTCATCCTTAGTTTTCCGGAAATGTGAGCGAGGATTACATGTCCTCCGTTAATCTGAACCTTGAACATTGCATTAGGCAATGCTTCAACGACGGTACCCTCGAGTTCAATCATATCTGCTTTTGACATATTGTTTTCTCCTTACTTTATATTGCTACACCAAATCGCAAGCGATTTTCGCAACGTTTTATCGGTTTTAAATTCTTCGTTTTTTAAGGTAGTGTTCGTAAAGGATAAATGCTTGGGGTTTTTCTTTTTGGGAGAAGACAACTTGTATCTTTTCCCGTTTGAAATAAACACCGCATTTTTTTCAGTTTTAACTATAACCGAAAAGTTTCCCTTGTCACTACCTGCCTTTGAGCAAACTATTGTGCCTATCATAACTTTACCCTCTTTATGCTAAAGTCATAATCTGAGGACCGTCTGTGGTGATGGCAACGGTGTGCTCAAAGTGGGCCGAAAGTGACCCGTCCTTAGTTAGAACCGTCCAACCGTCCGGCATAACCTTAACTCCATAATTGCCCATATTAACCATGGGCTCAATGGCTAACGTCATTCCGGGAAGAAGGCGAACTCCCCTGCCGGCTGTGCCGAAATTGGGGACCTCGGGGGCTTCATGTAAGCTTGTGCCTACTCCGTGGCCGACGAAATCTCGTACCACCGAGTAACCACGGGCTTCTACATACGACTGTATTGCAAAGGATATATCGCCTATTCTGCCGCCCGCACGAGCCATTTTGATGCCTTCATAAAGGCTTTCTCTGGTCGTGTCTATCAGCCGCTGTGCCTCGGCAGAGATATCTCCGCAGGCAAAGGTGGCAGCGTTATCGCCGTGATATCCTTCGAATAGGGCGCCTAAATCCACGCTGACTATATCGCCTGCCTGAATTTTACGCGAAGCCGTTGGTATTCCATGAATAACCTCATTGTTTATAGATATACATGCTGTTGCAGGATAGCCGTGGTAATTTTTGAAGTTGGGAACTGCCCCCTGACTTCTGATATATTCCTCGGCAAGCCTGTCGAGCTCGGCGGTTGTAACGCCGGGCTCGATAGCAGAGCCTATAAGTTTTAATGCTCCTGCCGATATTCTGCAAGCCTCTCGCATAATGCTGAGCTCGCGTACGGTTTTAAGCACTATCATAATTATAAACCTAGTGCAGCGAGAACAAGTTTAGTAGTATCTGCTACCTCTTCCTGTCCTTCTACTGTGCGAAGCTTACCGGTCTTCTCGTAGTAATCCTTGAGAGGCTCGGTCTGTTCGTGATAAACGTGAAGTCTGTCAAGAACAGTTGCGGGTTCGTCGTCCTTACGGATGGAAAGTGCTCCGCCGCAAAGATTGCAAACGCCGTCGGTCTTAGGCTTCTTATATTCTGTGTGATAGCTGGCACCGCAAGCCGCACAAACGCGTCTGCCCGACATACGAGTAACTATCTTTTCATCCGGAACCTCGATTGAAAGTACACAGTCAATATCTACTCCCATTTTATCGAGTGCTTCGGCTTGGGGAATTGTTCTGGGGAAGCCGTCTAATATGAAGCCGCCTTTGCAGTCGTCTTCACTAAGACGCTCCTTAATGATGCCGATTACAACATCATCGGGAACAAGTTTTCCCTCGTCCATATAGGACTTTGCTTTAAGCCCCATTTCTGTGCCGTTTTTGAGAGCGGCACGAATGATATTTCCTGTGGAAACAGCGGGGATAGAAAGCTTGTCACAAATAATTTCTGCCTGGGTGCCTTTGCCGGCACCAGGTGCTCCAAGAAGGATAAGTTTCATTGAAATCTCCTTAAATTTTCACTAATCAAGGAAGCCCTTGTAGTGACGCATCATCATCTGAGACTCGAGATTCTGAACAAGATCAAGAGCTACACCAACCATAATGAGTACAGAAGTACCTCCGATGGAGATATTCATACCGCCAACGTTTCCAATGAAGATAGGAAGGATAGCGATTACACTGAGGAAGAGTGCGCCGAGTAATG
>JAGBUU010000063.1 GCA_017630655.1 Clostridia bacterium | reverse complement strand
GTGATGCCGCTATTAAAAACGGCGCAAAGGTGCTTAACATTCCCGATACCGTTGGTTACACAACTCCTAACGAGATGCGTGCTATGATTGAGTATCTTATAAAGAACGTACCCGATTCTGATAAGGTAGAGTTCTCGGTTCACTGCCACAACGACCTCGGTATGGCAGTTGCAAACGCTTTAGGCGGTGTTCTCGGCGGCGCACTTCAAATTGAATGTACCGTAAACGGTCTTGGTGAGCGTGCAGGTAACACCTCTCTCGAAGAGGTTGTTATGGCAATGCATACCCGCCCCGACCTCTATGGTGAACTCCCGAGAGTTGATACCAAGCAGATTTACAGAACAAGTAAACTTGTTTACAACATTATTGGTCAATCTGCCGCTAATAATAAACCTATCGTTGGCGCAAATGCTTTCGCTCACGAGTCTGGCATTCATCAGCACGGCGTTCTTGCTAATAAGTCTACCTATGAAATTATGACTCCCGAGTCTGTTGGTATTCAAACCAATCAAATGGTACTTGGTAAGCATTCGGGCAAACACGCTTTCTCCGAAAGACTTAAGGAACTTGGATATGAACTCAACGACGACCAAATTGTAGATGCTTTCACAAAGTTTAAAGAACTTTGCGATAAAAAGAAAACCGTTACCGACGGCGATATAGAAGCCCTTGTTACAAACACCGAAATTGTTGACGGAAAATATAAGCTTGTTTCCTTCGACGTTAAAACTATGGGCAAGGTTGGCGTTTGCTCGTCTATTTGCCTAAAGCACGAGGATGAGTTTGTAGAGCAAAAGAGCCTTGGCGACGGCGCAATAGACGCACTTTATGCAGCGATTGATAAGATTGTTCAGCCACCCGAGCACGTGCTTGATAAGTTTAACATAAGCGCGGTTTCCGAAGGTCAGGACACCCTCGGTGAGGTAACCCTTAAACTTCAAAGCGGCGGTAAAACTTATTCGGGTCGCGGACTTTCAACCGATATTATCGAAGCGGGTATTATGGCTTATCTTAACGCTATCAACAAACTTATGCAGTAAGGTGATTTAAATGGGAATGACAATGACACAAAAGGTATTAGCCGCCCACTGCGGAGCCGAAAAGGTGGAAGCAGGCGAGCTTATCCTTGTTAATTTGGACCTTGTTCTCGGTAACGATATTACTTCTCCCGTTGCTATTGCTGAATATAACAAGCTTGGCATAGACAAGGTTTTCGACAATAAAAAAGTAACAATGGTTATGGACCATTTTGCCCCCAACAAAGACATTAAGGCGGCAGAGCAGTGCAAAATGTGCAGAAATTTCTGTGGTGCACAGAATATCGAGCATTTTTATGATGTAGGTCAAATGGGTATCGAGCACGCTCTTCTCCCCGAAAAAGGACTTGTTGTATCGGGCGACGTTGTAATCGGCGCCGACTCACACACCTGTACATATGGCGCTCTCGGTGCTTTTTCAACAGGCGTTGGCTCTACCGATATGGCATCAGGTATGGCAACAGGTAAGGCTTGGTTTAAGGTTCCTTCCGCAATCAAGTTCACCTTAAAGGGCAAGCTTAATGAATACGTTTCGGGTAAAGACGTTATCCTTCACATCATCGGTATGATTGGTGTTGACGGCGCTCTTTACCGTTCTATGGAATTTACAGGCGAAGGCCTTAAGAATCTTTCTATGGAAGACAGACTTTGTATGGCTAATATGGCTATTGAGGCAGGTGCTAAAAACGGTATATTCGAGGTTGACGAAAAGACCTTAGAGTATGTTGCAGAGCATTCTACAAGAACTCCTGTTGTATTTAAGGCTGATGAAGATGCAGTTTATGATGAAGAATATGTAATCGATTTAAGTGAGATTGAATCTACCGTTTCTTATCCTCATCTTCCCGAAAACACCCACTTAGCAAAAGATTCTGGCGATATTAAAATCGACCAGGTTATCATTGGCTCTTGCACCAACGGCAGACTTGAGGATATGATAGCTGCCGCTAAAATCTTAAAGGGTAAAAAGGTTGCCGACGGTGTTCGTTGCATCGTTATCCCTGCTACCCAAAAGGTTTACCTTGATGCTATGGAAATGGGACTTCTTAAAATATTCATCGAAGCAGGCGCGGCTGTATCTACTCCTACCTGTGGTCCCTGTCTTGGCGGACATATGGGCATTTTAGCAGCAGGGGAGAGAGCGGTTGCTACCACGAACCGTAACTTCGTAGGCCGTATGGGTCATGTAGATTCTGAGATTTATCTTGCATCTCCCGAAGTTGCCGCTGCAAGTGCGATAATGGGCAGAATAACCGATCCTAAGGAGGTAATGTAATATGAAATTTACAGGAAACGCTATAAAATACGGCGATAATGTAGATACCGACGTTATCATCCCGGCTCGTTATCTTAATACTATTGACAAAAAAGAACTTGCTTCTCACTGTATGGAAGACCTCGATAAAACCTTTGTTACCCGTGTAAAGACCGGTGACATAATGGTTGCAGGCAACAACTTTGGTTGTGGTTCTTCCAGAGAACACGCACCCATCGCTATTAAAGAAAGCGGAATTTCTCTTGTTATAGCAAATAGCTTTGCAAGAATTTTTTACAGGAACTCTATTAATATCGGTCTTGCTATTCTTGAGTGCCCCGAAGCCGTTGCAGGAATAGGTGAGGGCGACAAGGTAGAAGCCGACCTCGATAATGGTGTTATTTATAACCGTACTACAGGGGCAGAGTTTAAAACTAAACCTTTCCCCGAGTTTATTCAAAAAATTATTACAGCAGGTGGACTTGTAGAGTCCATCAAAAAGGGAATCATAAAATAAGAAAGAAGAATTACTGTGAACTTTAACATTGCTTTGCTTAAAGGCGACGGAATCGGCCCCGAAATCGTGTCATCCGCTGTGGGGGTTTTAGAAAAGGTAGGAGCTAAATACGGCCATACCTTTAACTTTACAGACTATCTCATCGGTGGTATCGCTATCGATACAGTAGGAGAAGGACTTCCAAAAGAAACCGTTGACGGTTGTTTGGCTGCGGATAGCGTACTTCTCGGTGCGGTTGGTGGTCCCAAGTGGGATACTCTCCCCGGAAATCAGCGTCCCGAAAAGGCTCTTCTCGGTATCAGAAGCGCTATGGGTCTGTATACCACCCTTCGCCCCGCTAAACTTTATCCCGCTCTTAAGGATGCTTCACCCCTTCGCGCAGATATCGTAGAAAAAGGCTTCGACATTATGATGGTTCGTGAGCTCACAGGCGGTATCTACTTTGGTGAGCGTGGTCGTCGCGACGGAAAATACGGTCCCGAGGCTTATGACACCGAGGCTTATAGCGTAATGGAGGTTGAGCGTATTGCGCGTGTTGCCTTCGAAACCGCTCGCAAGAGAAATAAGAAGGTAATCAGTGTTGATAAGGCCAACGTTCTTGAGTCTTCTCGTCTCTGGCGTGAGACTGTTCACAGAATAGCCAAGGACTATCCCGACGTAGAGTGCACCGATATGCTCGTTGACAACACCGCTATGCAGATTGTTAGAAATCCTGCTCAGTTTGACGTTGTTGTAACCTCTAATATGTTTGGTGATATCCTTTCGGATGAGGCTTCTCAAATCACAGGCTCTATCGGTATGCTCGCATCTGCATCTCTTGGTGATACTACAAAGGGACTTTATGAGCCTATTCACGGCTCTGCACCCGATATTGCGGGTCAAAATAAGGCTAACCCCATCGCAACAATTTTGTCTTGTGCTATGATGCTTCGTTATTCATTCTCCTTAATGGAAGAGGCTGATTGCATTGAAGCAGCTGTAAATAATGTGCTCGATAAGGGCTACAGAACAGCTGATCTTGCTATGGGTAAAGATATTCCTACTCTTTCCTGCACTGAGATTACTGATAAAATTCTTGAAGAAATCTAATAGCTTGGAGGCTTTAAAATGTTAGATATCAAAATTACAAGAACTACTACTCCTAAGGCTAAACCCGAAAAGGGCGCGCCTCTTGGCTTTGGTAAAATTTTTACTGACCATATGTTTATTATGGATTACACCGAGGGCAAAGGTTGGCACGACCCCAGAGTTGTACCTTTCCAAAACCTTTCGGTTTCTCCGGCTTGTATGGTTTTCCATTACGGTCAGGAAATGTTTGAAGGACTAAAGGCTTATATCGGAGTAGACGGCAATGTTTATATGTTCCGTCCCGATATGAACGCAAAGCGTACCAATAAGACTAACGAACGTCTTTGTATCCCTCAAATCCCCGAAGAGGATTTCGTTCAGGCAGTAAAGACTGTAGTTGAAGTTGATAAGGATTGGATACCTACTGAAGAAGGCACGTCTCTTTACGTTCGTCCCTTTATTATTGCTACCGATGAGTATCTCGGCGTAAAGCCTTCCGATACCTATAAATTTATGGTTATCCTTTCTCCCTCGGGTGCTTACTATGCAAGCGGAATTAATCCTGTTGGCATTTGGATTGAGGATGAATATGTTCGCGCTGTCAAGGGCGGTATGGGATTTGCTAAAACGGGCGGAAACTATGCTTGCTCTCTTGCAGGTCAGGTCAAGGCTCACGAAGATGGTTATTCTCAAGTGCTCTGGCTCGACGGTGTAGAGCGTAAATATATTGAAGAGGTTGGCGCAATGAACATCTTCTTCAAAATTGACGGTAAAATCGTAACTCCTATGCTCAATGGCTCTATTCTTCCCGGTGTAACCAGAGACTCTGTAATAGGACTTTGCAAGTCTTGGGGTCTTACTGTTGAAGAACGCAGAATTTCTATTGACGAGGTTGCCGAGGCTTATAAAAACGGCAAGCTCGAAGAGGTGTTCGGCACAGGTACCGCCGCAGTTATCTCTCCCGTTGGTAAGCTCCGCTGGAAAGATGACGTAATGGTTATTAACGGTGATAAAATTGGTGAGGTAAGCCAAAAAATCTACGATACCGTTACAGGTATTCAGCTCGGCAAACTCAATGATGAGTTCGGTTGGCGTTTTACCGTTTGCAAAGCATAATACGATTTACCCTGCTCTATTTTTAGGGCAGGGAATTGTTGCGTTTTAAAGACCTTTTATTTTTTATAAAAATACTTAAAATTTCTTTAGCACACTACTTGACTAAAGTGAAACTTTATGGTATAATACCCAAAAACCATAGGAGAGGACTATAATTATGCCCGAAAACACACTGCTCAGTTTTGAAGAAAAAATCTCAATGAAGCTGATGTCGCTTTTTAGTGGATACGGTTACAAAAAGTTCAAAATGAGCAAATTTGAAGAGTACGACCTTTATATTGAAAATAAAAGTTTTTTAAAAAGCGATAATATTATTGCTTTTAATGACCCAACGGGTAAACTTTTGGCCTTAAAGCCCGACGTCACTCTTTCTATTGCTAAAAATACTGCCGAAAACGAATCCGAGCCTCGCAAACTTTTCTATAGCGAAAACGTTTACAGAGTTTCGGGCAATATGCATGAGTTTAAAGAGATTAATCAAATCGGACTTGAGTTTATCGGCGATGTGGATACATATTCTCTTTGCGAGGTGTTAAATCTTGCAAAGCTAAGCCTTGCTCAAATCAGCGACTCTTACGTACTCGATATTTCTCATATGGGTCTTCTTATAGGACTGCTTGAGAGCACAGGACTTCCTTACGATGCAAAAGAGGAAATCAGCGGATATATCGGCACCAAGAATTCTCACGAAATTCGCAGAGTTTGCGGTGAGTACGGTGTAGACACAGTTCTCTGTGAAAAAATCACGACTCTTGCATCTCTTTACGGTAGCATTGATAAAATCATCCCTGAGGCAGAAAAGCTTATTGTAAACGATACAACGGAGAAGGCTGTAAATGAACTCAAAACGGTTTGTACTGCTCTCAAATATAGCGGAAACGCAGACAATATCAATATCGACTTTTCTGTTGTAAGTGATATTAGTTACTATAACGGAATTACATTTAGGGGATTTATCGAAAACGTACCCGGAAGCATTTTATCGGGCGGAAGATATGATAATCTTCTTAAAAAACTTGGTAAAAACTCGGGTGCAGTAGGCTTTGCCGTTTATATGGACTTGCTTTCCTATCTTGATCGTGATAATGACCGATATGATGCCGATGTTTTATTGGTTTACGATAAAAACGCCTCTGCAGAAGAAGTCTTTAACAAGGTAAATGAGCTTAAAAGCGAAGGAAACAGAGTTTTCGCATCCAGCGTTCCTTGTAAAAACATTAAATATAAAACCAAAATTATTTTAGGGGAGGAATAAACTGTGAATAAAGTTATAAATATTGCTCTCCCTAAAGGCAGACTTGGTGAAAAGGTGTATAAACTTTTCGAGAAACTCGGCTACGGTTGTCCCGCCCTTTTAGAAAATACCCGTAAACTCGTTTTCGAAGACGAGAAAAACGGCGTTCGCTATTTCTGGGTAAAGCCAAGCGACGTTGCCATTTACGTAGAAACAGGGGTTGCCGATGTCGGCGTTGTTGGTAAAGATATTCTTTTAGAGCAAAACCCCGATGTTTATGAGCTTTTAGACCTCGGCTTTGGCAAGTGCCGTATGGCTGTTGCAGGTAAAAAGGGTGAAATTTTACCCCTTGACAAAACCATCAAGGTTGCTACCAAATTTCCCAATATTGCCAAGAAGCATTTTACCTCAAAAAGCCGTGAAATCGATATAATCAAGCTTAATGGTTCTATAGAGCTTGCTCCCATTCTTGGCATGTCGGACGTAATTGTAGACATTGTTGAAACAGGTAGCACACTCCGTGAAAACGACCTTGAGGTTTTTGAGGATATTGTTAATATCAGTGCTCGTTTCATCTCAAACAAAACAAGTTTCCGTTTTAAAACAGAAGAAATTGAGCTTATGAAAAGCAGAATAGAAAAGGAACTTTATAATGATTAAAATATACGATAAAAGTAAGCTGACACTTGATGAAATACTTTCTCGCGAAACCTCTGCATCAGGGGTAGAAGAGATAGTTGCAGGTATTATCAGCGATGTAAAGGCAAACGGTGATGCCGCCCTTTACAAATACTGTGAAAAGTTTGATAAGGTAAGCCTTACGTCACTTGAAGTAACAAAGGAAGAAATTGATGAAGCTTTCTCTTCGGTTGAACCCGAGTTTATCGAGATTATAAAGGAAGCCGCCGAAAACATTACCCAGTACCACAAAAATCAGGTTCAAAAAGGCTTTGAAATAAAGAAGGAAAACGGCATTGTATTAGGACAAAAGGTTCTTCCCGTAAAGCGTGCAGGTCTTTACGTGCCCGGTGGTACCGCCGCATATCCTTCAACCGTTTTAATGGACTGTATCCCTGCAAAAATTGCAGGTGTTAAAGAGCTTTGCATTACAACTCCTCCCTCTAAAGACGGAAAGGTTAACCCCGTAATTCTTGCCGCTGCTAAAATTGCAGGCGCAGACAGAATTTTCAAGGTTGGCGGCGCACAGGCTATTGCCGCTTTAGCATATGGCACCGAAACTATACCCAAGGTAGATAAAATCGTTGGTCCCGGTAATGTCTTTGTTGCAGAAGCAAAGCGTCAGGTTTACGGACTTGTTTCTATTGATATGATAGCAGGACCTAGTGAAATTTTAGTAATAGCAGACGGCACCTGTAATCCCGAATTTGTAGCCGCAGACCTTCTCTCTCAGGCAGAACACGATAAGCTCGCTTCTGCAGTTTTGGTTACCGATAGCAAGGATTTAGCCGAAAAGGTACAAGCAGAACTTGAGCGTCAGGTAGCCCTTCTTCCTCGCGAAGAAATCGCTCGTACTTCTATCGATAACAACGGTAAAATCATTATTGTTGACAGTATCGAGCAGGCTATTGAAATCAGCAACGAAATTGCTCCCGAGCATTTAGAGGTTTGTGTTGATGAGCCCTTTAAATATCTCGATGCTATCGAAAATGCAGGCTCTATCTTCCTTGGTAAAATGTGTCCCGAAGCACTTGGAGATTATTTCTCGGGCACTAACCACACCTTACCTACAAGCGGTACTGCAAAATTCTCAAGTCCGCTTTCTGTTGATGATTTTGTAAAGAAATCCGCATATAGCTACTATACCCCCGAAGCTCTCAGTGAGGTTGCCGATAAGGTTGCCTTCTTTGCTGAAAAGGAAGGGCTTTCCGCCCATGCAAGAAGCGCTACTGTTCGTTTTAAAAAATAATAAAGGTTCTGAAAAATTATGAGTAAATTCTTAAGCCGCAGGTTTTCTTCTCTTGTGCCTTATACACCGGGAGAACAACCTCGCGATATGGAATATGTAAAACTTAATACAAATGAGTCTCCCTTTGAGCCTTCACCCAAGGTTATAGAGGCGGTCGGCAGCGATGAGGTTAAAAAACTTAACCTTTATCCCGACCCGACAGGCAAGGCGCTTACCCAAAAACTTGCCGAAACCTATGGGGTAGAAGAGGAAAACGTATTTATATCCAACGGTTCGGACGATATTTTAAATTTCTCTTTTATGGCTTTTTGCGATAAAGATAAGGGCGCCGCTTTTCCTGAAATCAGTTACGGTTTTTATGAGGTTTATGCCGACCTGTACGGTGTAGACTCCAAAAAAATCCCGCTTAAAGAGGACTTTAGCATTAATATTTCCGACTACTTTGGCGCAAAGAGAACGGTAGTTATCGCAAACCCCAATGCGCCTACAGGTCTCGCCTTATCTCTTAATGAGGTAGAAGAAATAGTTAAGGCAAACGCTGACGATGTCGTGATTATCGATGAAGCCTACGTTGATTTTGGCGCAGAGTCGGCAGTACCGCTAACTAAAAAGTATAATAACTTAATCGTTGTTATGACCTATTCGAAGTCTCGCAGTTTAGCAGGTGGCAGACTTGGTTTTGCTATTGCTCATAAGGACTTAATCTCTGACCTTAACACCATTAAATATTCAACTAACCCCTATAATATAAACCGTCTTACTATGGCGGCAGGTATCGCTTCCTTAGAAGATGCCGACTATTATAAGGCTTGCAACAAAAACACCGCCGAGGTTCGTGAGTACACTAAGGCAGAGCTCGAAAAAAGAGGATTTGTTTTAACTGATTCTAAAGCAAACTTCCTTTTTGCAAAGAATGATAAAATCGGCGGAGAAAACTACTATCTCTCCCTCAAGTCCAAGGGAGTTTTAGTTCGCCACTTCAAGAATGATAAGATAAAAGACTACGTCAGAATAACCATCGGTACAAAAGAGCAAATGGACATCCTGCTTTCTAAAACCGATGAAATTTTAAGTGAGGTTTAAAAATGAGAACTTCAACCATTAATAGAAAAACTGCTGAAACCGATATAGTGTTAACCCTTAATCTTGACGGAGAGGGTAAAAGCGAAATAAATTCGGGCAACGGATTTATGGACCATATGTTAACCCTATTTGCAAAACACGGCAGATTTGATTTAAAGGTTCTTTGCAAGGGAGACACTAACGTTGATTTTCATCACTCGGCTGAGGACATCGGCATTTGTCTTGGATTAGCTTTTAAAGAGGCACTTGGTGATATGATGGGAATTACCCGCTATGGTGATATCATTCTTCCAATGGATGAAACCCTTATCCTTTGCACAACCGACCTTTTAAATGGTGATTTAAAGGATGAAAACGTAATTCTTTGCGCTACCGATATTTCGGGCAGAAGTTATTTAGGATTAGACCTTCCTTTGCCGTCTACGAGAGTAGGGGATTTTGATACCGAACTTGTTGAAGAGTTTTTAATTGCCTTTACTAATAATGCGAAAATCACACTCCACATAAAAGAGCTTGCGGGTAAAAATACTCACCATATCATTGAGGGCACATTTAAAGCGCTTGGCAGAACTCTTTCTAAGGCGGTAGCCATCAACGAAAAATTCAAAAACGATATTCCCTCCACAAAAGGAGTTTTATAAGTGATTGCAATAATTGATTACGGTGTTGGAAATCTTTTCAGTCTTTCCTCATCCTTTAAAAGTATCGGGGCAGACACTGTTGTTACAGGCGACCCCGAGGTTATAAGAAAAGCCGAAAAGCTTATACTCCCTGGTGTTGGGGCCTTTCGTGATGCCGCGGATAAGCTTAGAAAAAGCGGACTTGATAAGGTTGTTATAGAAGAAACCGCAAAGGGCAAAAAACTTCTCGGCATTTGCCTTGGTATGCAGATGCTTTTTGAAAAAAGTTATGAATACGGCGAGTACGAGGGTCTCGGCTTAATACCCGGTTCGGTTGTTTCTATGAAGGGTGTAGTTCCCGATGAACTCAAGGTTCCTCATATCGGTTGGAACGGACTTATCTTCCCGAAAGATAAGCCTAAAAGCCCTATTTTCAAGTATCTTGAAGAGGGCGACCATATGTACTTTGTCCATTCCTTTTATGCCACAAACTGTGAGGACTATGTTTCTTCAAGCACAGAATACGGCGCAATTCTTACCGCATCTGCCGAAAACGGCAATGTATACGGAGTTCAGTTCCATCCCGAAAAAAGCGGTGAAAAGGGACTTTCCATTTTAAAAGCATTTTGTGAAACGTAGGAGTTTTTATGAATATTTTTCCGGCAATAGACCTTTTCGAAGGAAAAGCAGTTCGTCTTTTTAAGGGCGACTATAACCAAATGACAGTATATAGTGAACAACCCGAAAAGGTTGCTCTTTACTTTAAAGAATGCGGTGCAGAGTATATCCACCTTGTAGACCTCGAGGGCGCAAAGTCGGGTGAAACACCTAACTTTGAAACGGTTAAGAAGATTATCGAGGTTTCAGGGCTTAAAGCTGAAATTGGTGGCGGTATCAGAAGTGAAGAGGTAATCGAAAAATACATAAATGCGGGCGCATACCGCGTTATTTTAGGCACAGCCGCGGCAACCGACCCCGAGTTTTTAGAAAAAGCCTCTAAAAAATATGGCGAGAAAATTGCCGTTGGATGCGACCTTAAAGATGGTAAGGTTGCAACAAAGGGCTGGACCGAAACAACAGGGGAGTCGGGTGAAGAGTTTTTCGCCCGTGCAGAAAAACTTGGTATTAAAACTGTGATTTGTACCGACATCAGCCGTGATGGTGCTATGAAAGGCACAAACCTTGAACTTTACAGAGAACTTTCCAAAAAGTTTAGCATTGATATCATCGCATCTGGCGGTGTTACCGATATGAACGATGTTATAAGTCTTAACAAAATGGATATTTACGGCGCAATTTTGGGTAAAGCCATTTATACAGGAAATATCGACCTTAAAACCGCAATTAAAGAGGTAAAATAATGATAACCAAAAGAATAATTCCTTGCCTAGACGTTAAGGACGGCAGGGTAGTAAAGGGAGTAAACTTTTTAGGCCTTGCCGATGTTTCTTCTCCCGTAAAGCTTGCACAGTTTTATAGTGAAAATGGTGCGGACGAACTTGTTTTTTATGACATAACCGCATCTAGTGACGGCAGAAAACTGTTTACAGAAATTTTAA
This sequence comes from Clostridia bacterium, assembly GCA_017630655.1. GTDB lineage: Bacteria > Bacillota > Clostridia > Oscillospirales > Acutalibacteraceae > SFWF01. Next base: position 6,636 of record JAGBUU010000063.1, on the reverse strand, counting down.
CAGAGGTAGCATCTAAAATATTTATTCCGTTAACCGTTGGCGGCGGAATAAACACCTTGGATGACTTTGATAGGGTGCTTAAGTGCGGAGCCGATAAGGTGAGTGTTAACTCGGGTGCTATAAAAAATCCTGCCCTTATAGGTGAAGCTGCTAAAAAGTACGGAGACCAATGTGTTGTCCTTTCTGCCGATATTAAGCGTGTGGACGGTAAGTTCACCCTCTTTGCTAAGGGCGGCAGAGAAAATACAGGTATCGATGCTATCGAGTGGGTAAAACAGGGCGCTGCAAACGGTGCGGGCGAAATAGTTGTAAACTCTATCGATACCGACGGTGTTAAAAACGGTTTCGATTTAGAAATGCTTGAAGCAGTTTGTAATGTTGTTAATGTTCCGGTTATCGCATCGGGCGGTGCAGGTGGAATCGACCACTTTAAAACCCTTTTTAAAGAGCTGCCAAAGGTAGATGCAGGTCTTGCGGCTTCCATTTTCCATTTTGGAGAGGTAAGTATTAAGAACCTTAAAGAAGAACTCTACAAAGACGGAATTAACGTAAGGAGATAATTATGTTAGATATAAATACACTTAAATTTGATGATAAGGGCCTTATTCCTGCTATCGTAGTTGATGCTACAAGCAAAAAGGTTTTGACCCTTGCTTATATGAATAAGGAAAGTTTAGAAATTTCTATAAAAGAGCAAAAAACCTGTTTCTTCTCTCGCTCCCGTCAGGAACTTTGGAGGAAGGGTGAAACCTCAGGCAACTATCAGCACATTGTAAGCATTACAGCCGACTGCGATAACGATGCTTTAGTGGTTCTTGTGAATAAAGAGGGGCCCGCTTGTCATAAAGGCACCGACTCTTGCTTTACAAAACCTGTTTTCGAAAGCGAAGAAAACCACGCCTTTTCTATGGATGGACTGTACAGCCTCTTAGTTGGCAGAAAAACAGATAAACCCGAAGGTTCATATACTACATATCTTTTTGAAAAAGGGATGGATAAAATTCTTAAAAAGGTAGGCGAGGAGTGCACCGAGGTTATTATTGGCGCAAAATCAGACGATAAAGCAGAAACTGTTTATGAAATTGCCGACCTTGCTTATCACGTTATGGTGCTTATGGTAGAAATGGGGATTTCGGTTGACGATATTAAGAAGGAACTGGCATCTCGTCACATAATTGACCATAAGGTTAAACAGGAGAAGATGACAAAATGATAATCGGTGACTATCATACTCATACTACCTATTGCGACGGGGTAAACACACCCGAAGAAATGCTTAAGGCTGCGATAGAAAAGGGCCTTAAATATTACGGTTTTTCTTCTCATTCCTATCTTAAGTATGACGACTCCTGGACTATCGGCAAGGATAAGCAGGAAGACTATATTAAAGAAATACTCGACTTAAAGGAAAAGTATAAGGATAAAATCACCGTGCTTCTGGGTTGTGAATATGACCTGCTTAGCGAAAATGATTTATCGAAATTCGACTATGTTATAGGCTCTTGTCATAGTATTATAAAAGACGGACATTATCTGTCGGTTGACCATAGTGAAAAGACCTTTGTCGAAAATGTAGAAAAGTATTACGGCGGTGACTATTACGCCTTTGTTAAAGACTATTATGAACTGCTTTCTACGGCGGCGGATAGAAAAGATATAACGTTTATTGGGCATTTTGACCTTATTAGCAAATATAACCTAGGCTATAAGTACTTTGATGAGGATGATGAACGGTATGACAGACCCATGTGTCATGCAATTGACCGTCTGGCAAGAAGCGGAAAGCCTTTCGAACTTAACGTAAAGGCTACCTTCGGCATCTCTAAGGACGGTATGCCGTCAACTGCAAAATGGCTCGATGTGTTAAGTGAACTTAACGGGAGGATTATAATAAACAGTGATGCCCATTCTACTGTAAGAATCAGTGCGGATTTTGAAAAAGCACAAGAATTTGCCAGCCAAAACGGCTTTTATTCGACCCTATTTCTTACCGAGAACGGTTTTGAAGAAAATAGTTTTTATTCCCTTGACACCGAATACCATTTGTTGTAGAATTGTCTAAAAAATTCAAAGACCACCGATGAAAATTTAACGTCAATCATCGGCAGTCTTATGGAAAATAAAGAAATTAAAAATGTTGAAATAATATAGCGAGGGTTAATTATGGATGTAACAAAATTTAAGGATATCAATTTGTATTTGTTCGATATGGATGGAACTTTGTATTTGGGCAATCAACTATATTCATTTACAAAGGAACTTTTGTCGACGATTAAAGCAACAGGCAGACGTTATATGTTTATGACCAACAACTCGTCAAAAAGTGTTGTTGATTACATAAAGAAACTTGAGAGACTCGGCATTCCTGCCGACAGAGAGGATTTTATAACCTCTTCTCAGGCAACAGCCTATTACCTCAAGAAGTACTATCCAAATCATAAACTTTATGTTTGCGGAACAAAATCGCTTGTAAAGGAACTTGAAACAGAAGGTTTTACCGTAACGGAAGAACTCGATGAGGTTGAGTGTATTGTGCTTGGCAACGACCAGGAACTCACATTTAAGAAACTTGAAGATATCTGTAAAATCCTTCTTGCACGTGACGTGCCCTATATTGCAACCAACCCCGACTACGTATGTCCTACCGAGTTTGGAAGCGTTCCCGACTGCGGAAGCTTTATAGATATGCTTTATAATTCTGTTAAAAAGCGTCCTATTGTTATCGGCAAGCCCGAACCGCTAATGCCCATACTTGCAATGGAAAGAACGGGATATACCAAAGAGGAGACCGCTGTTATCGGCGACCGACTTTATACCGACGTTAAAAGCGGTCTTAATGCAGGAACGGTTGGCGTGTTGGTGCTTAGCGGCGAGGCAACAATGGAAGACGTTGAAAAATCCGACTTCAAGCCTGATATTATACTTAATGACTGCGGCGAAATAATCGAACAAATAAAATAACTTTTTAGACGAGCCAAACGGCTCGTCTTTTTTTGCACGAAAAAAGAATAAAAAGGAAAAACTTTCATATACTTGTACTGATAAAAACAAACAGGAGGTTTTTTATGTTTAAAAGAATTTTATCAGTAATCTTATCTGTTCTTCTAATTACAACTCTTTTTGCATCCTGCGGTAAAAAGGAAGAACAAAAAAGAATCTTAAAGGTTGCGGCTTTATCTTCCGGTTACGAGGAAACAAAACCGGGAATGTGGAAAGAAATTTGCGATGCGTTCACAAGAAAGACGGGCATTGAAACACAACTCACATTAGAGAAAAATCTCGAAGATGTAATTGGCTCTTCTATGCAGGGCGGAGATTACCCTGATGTTGTTCTCCTTGCAACAGGAAGAGAGGCCGGCCTTACCGAACAGTTTATTCAGGACAAAAACTTAGTAGAACTTACCGACGTTTTGAATATGCAAATACCGGGTGAGGATGTAAAGGTTTCCGAAAAACTTGCAGGCGGATTTACCGAAAGCGTTGCCACAAACCCATATGGCGACGGTAAAACCTATTTAATGCCAATGTTCTATTCTCCTTGCGGACTTTTTTATAATCAGGGTCTCTTTAAACAAAAGGGATGGGAAGTGCCAAAAACTTGGGACCAAATGTGGGAGCTTGGAGAGAAGGCTAAAAAAGAAGGAATAGCACTTTTCACATACCCGACAACAGGCTATTTTGATTCTTTCTGTTTTGCACTTATGTATGCTGTAGGCGGACCTGAGTTTTTTGATAAGGCAACAAACTATGAGCAGGGTGTGTGGGAAACTAATGATGGCAAAACCTTTATTGATATAATGGCAAAGCTTGCAAGCTATACCAATAAAAAGACACCATCCCAGGCTAACGACCAGGACTTTTCGAAAAATCAGCTTATGGTTATGCAGAATGAGGCACTCTTTATGCCAAACGGCACCTGGGTTGTAGGCGAAATGGCAGATGCAGTAGCCGCCGAAGGTTTCGAGTGGGGTATGACGGCATTACCCGCGGTAAAAGAGGGTGGGGATGCATATTCGTACACCTGGATGGAGCAAATTTGGATTCCGAAGGGTGCAAAAAATGCAGCTGATGCTAAAACCTTCATTTCATATATGTATTCTGATGAAGCGGCAAAAATCTTTGCTGAACGAAATGCAGTGCAGCCAATAAAGGACATTTCAAAAATCCTTAGCGAAGATAATAAACTCTTTTATTCTATTTATGACGGTGGTGCTAAGGCGGCAATCGGTAATTTTGCAGCCTATAAAGCAACTGCAGGACTTGGAACACCTGCCGATTATTTCTTCGCGCCAATTAACTCATTGGTATCAGGTAACATTACAAAAGAACAATATGTAAAAGATATTATTACTGCTACCGATAAAATGAGAGAAAATCTTATAAAAAAATAGCAATAAAGGGTGAGTAGTGTTCTACTCACCCTTTTCCCGAAAGGAAAAGACACATGAAAAAGCAAAAAAGCCTGGCTAGATTTATAACATTTTGTATTGTTCCTGCAACACTTTTGTTTTTTATTTTCATGGTATATCCAACCATAGCAGTTTTTAGAATGGCTTTTTTTGAAAGGGGAGCATATTCACCAACCGAAACCTTTGTTGGTGTTGAAAACTTTAAGGTGTTGCTTAGCGACCCCCGTTTTATTCGCTCTGCCCAAAACACAATATTTCTTATTGTTTTTGTAACTATCTTCACCTTTGTTTTCGCACTGTTTTTTGCGGGTGTGTTAACAAAAGAAAAGATTTTTGGCACCAACTTTTTTAGAATTATATTTTATATTCCAAACATATTATCCGTCGTTGTAATATCAGGTGTTTTCTCAGCAATTTACGATAACAAAAATGGGCTTTTTAATAGCCTTTTGTCCGTCTTAAGCTCAAGGCAGGTTTCGGTTCTTTGGAAAAGCGAGGAAAATGTCGTGCTTTCTATTACAATAGCAATGGTGTGGCAGGCCATAGGATATTATATGGTTATGTATATGGCGTCAATGTCATCAATACCAGTGAGTCTTTATGAAAGTGCGGGGCTTGACGGTGCAAACAGAGCAGTTCAGTTTTTTAAAATAACAATTCCTCTTATTTGGACCAATATTAGAACAACCCTAACTTTTTTTATAATTTCAACAATAAATATGGCCTTTCTATTTGTAAAGGCTATGACAGCAGGAGGACCTAACGGTGCGAGTGAGGTTGTGCTTTCCTTTATGTACTCTCAGAAGGATGCGGGCCTTTACGGTTACAGTATGGCGGCAGGTGTTGTAATTTTTCTATTTTCTTTTGCTCTATCTGCCCTTGTAAACAGAATTACAAAGCGTGATGCTCTGCAATTTTAAAGAGGTGCATTATGAATAAAAAGATATCAGTAGAAAAACTTTATAAGATTTTTATATATGTGGGCCTTTGCACCCTGGCTATTACAATCTTAGTTCCTGTAGCTTGGGTTTTTCTTGCATCCATAAAAGAAAACAAAGAGTTTTACGGCAACCCTTGGACCTTACCGACAGGCTTTTACTTTCAAAACTTTATCGAAGCATTCGAAAAAGCAGGCATGGGCGAGTATATGCTGAATTCAGTAATAGTTACAACAGTAGCACTTATACTGCTATTAGTAATTTCTTTGCCTGCTGCCTATTGTCTTGCTCGCTTTAAATTTTTTGGCTCAACGGCTTTAAATAATATGTTTGCTGCAGGTCTGTTCATTAATGTTAACTATATTGTTGTCCCTATATTCCTAATGCTAAAAGATGGTGATATGTTACTCAGAAAAACCATTGGAACGGGGTTTTTACTAAACAATATATTTGTTTTGGCACTGGTTTACGCATCAACCGCATTACCATTTACAATTTATCTTCTTAGAAGTTATTTTGTAACCTTGCCGCACGATTTTGAAGAGGCGGGATATATTGACGGTGCGGGGTATTTTATTACAATGCTTAAAATTATATTTCCAATGGCAAGGCCGTCTATTATAACAGTGATTCTATTTAATTTCTTGTCTTTTTGGAATGAATATATAATTTCAATGACCTTGCTAAGCGCCGCCGGAGGAACAAAAACCTTACCCGTTGGTCTTATGAATCTTATGCAAGGACAACAGGCAAAGGCTCAGTACGGTATTATGTATGCCGGACTTGTGATGGTTATGCTGCCAACCTTAATTTTGTATATTTTAGTTCAAAAGAAACTTACCGAGGGTATGACTGTCGGGGGAGTAAAGGGGTAAAAATATGTTTAATTCAAATTCAAGACTGCGTTCAGCAATTATAGCCTTACTTTTTGTCCTTGGCGTAATTATTGTATATATCGGATGGACAATGACAGGCAAAGTTTCAGGTCTGCTCCTCATGATTTTTGGAGTTATACTACTTTTAACTGCAGTGTTTGTGTATAATAAGCCGTACAGATAGAACAGACCCTCTCGGGTTCGACTCACCAATATAAAAAAACGAGACCCACCTTTACGGTGGGTCTTGTTAGTTTGGTGGAGCCGAGGGGAGTCGAACCCCTGTCCAAAAGCCTATCCGAGTCGGCATCTCCGAGCGCAGTCGGTTATCTACATTCCCTTACGCAAAAGCAAACCGACACGCTTTTGCGCTTAGTAGCCGATAAGTCATGACGGAGCTATCGGCATTACTCC
>JAGBUU010000062.1 GCA_017630655.1 Clostridia bacterium | reverse complement strand
TCTTCGCGTTATCGACCTAGATACCGTTATGCCGGGTTTTTCGGTTAACGATTTTGGCGATGCTATTCGTTTTGGCGCAAACACTGCCGCAGAAGATGAAAGAGATTTATCTAAGGTTAGCCTTGACCTTGAGCTTTTTGATGTTTATACAAAAGGCTTCCTTGACGGCTGTGCAGGCGGGCTTAGCGATACTGAAATTATGCTGCTGCCAGAGGGTGCGAAAATGATGACCGTTGAATGTGGTATGCGTTTTTTAACCGACTATCTTGAAGGGGATAATTATTTTAAAACAAAATATCCCGGCCATAATTTAGACCGTGCCCGCACACAGATTGAGCTTGTCCGCGATATGAACCGCAAATGGCAAGCAATGAAAGATATTGTGAAAAAATATATTTAATATATTTATATTTTAAGGAGATGTACTTATGAATTACTTTGTTGTTGACTCTTACAAAGAGCTAAGCCGTAAGGCCGCCCAGATTATTGCGTCTGTTGTAACCCTTAAGCCCAACTGCGTTTTAGGTCTTGCTACCGGTTCAAGCCCTGTTGGCACCTATGACCGTCTTACCGAAATGTATGAAAACGGCGAGCTTGATTTTAGCCGTGTTACCTCGGTAAACCTTGACGAATATGTTGGCCTTGACGGGACAAACGACCAGAGCTACCGTTACTTTATGGACAAAAACCTCTTTGATAGAGTTAATATTGATAAGAGCCGTACCTTTGTTCCAAACGGACTCGCCGCTGACCCTGCCGCTGAAGGTCTTGCCTATGACGAGCATATTAAGGCTCTTGGCGGAATTGATATTCAGCTTCTTGGTATTGGTCTTGACGGACACATTGGTTTCAACGAGCCTGACACCTTCTTTACAAAGGAAACACACCTTGTAAAGCTTCACGAATCTACCATTGAGGCAAATTCACGCTTCTTTGCATCTCGCGATGAAGTTCCCACCACCGCTATTACAATGGGTATGTCCTCTATTATGCAGGCAAAAAAGGTTCTTCTTATTGCTAACGGCGCAAATAAAAAGGAAATTATGGAAAAGGCCTTCTTTGGCCCCATTACACCCGAAGTTCCTGCTTCCATTCTTCAGATGCATCCCGATGTAACAGTTATTTACTGCGAAAAGGAATAATTTAAATTTTAAAAGCCCTGTTTTGCAGGGCTTTATTTTTTTGCAAATTTTTAAGGCAAAGTACACATATTGGGACACTGCCTTCAATATAATATAATTAAAGATAAAAAAGTGTTAAAAAACACTTGACAAAATATATTTTTAAGGCTATAATAAAGAAAACGAACAAATGTTCTTTTCTTGAAAACACGGGAGGAAAATATGGAAACACGTTTTATTTTACAAACATTATTTGAAATTGCGGTTGCAGCTTTTATAATATACGGGCTTATTTTTGAGGAGCGTTTTGCACAGACAGAGAAAAAAGCTATACGCTATATAAAACGCTTTTTCCGCCAAACCTTCCTTAGTAATTCTTATTACACTAATCATAACTAACCCTTCTCATTTTTATTCCTTATTAAAATAAAGGACACCTACGCTTGTAGGTGTCCTTTATTTTAGTCTACATCAAGTTGCTCGAGTCTGCTTCCCGTCTGAATGGGTTTTGAATCTCCGTGTTTTACAAAGAACATTGTAACGAACGAACCAAGCACGAAAAGTGCACCGAAAGAGAAGAAGACATATCTCATGCCAATAGCATCATAAAGAATACCCGAGAGGATGGGAGCAACAATTTGTGCTGCCATTGATGCTGTATAGTAATAGCCGGTGTATTTGCCGGTATCTCCCCTTTTAGCAAGCTCAACGACCATGGGGAAGGAGTTTACATTAATAGTTGCCCAGCCGATACCCGCAAGTGCGAACACGGGGTACATAATAATCTCGGGGGTTGTAGGTGTTATAAAGAAGCCTATTGCAAATGCGGCGGCAAGAATTAACACGCCTGCAAGAATAGTTTTTCTTCTACCTATTTTAGATGCGATTATACCAACGGGGATATAAGAAACAATAGCCGCTGCCTGAGCCACAATAAGCGTAAAATTATAGTCAAAGCCTAAAACCGTTGTGGCGTAAACCGAATACTTACTTGTAATAGAATTATAACCGATATACCAAAGGGCCACCGAGCCTAAGATAAGCAGCAAGGAAATAAACTCAGGCTTTGTAAGACCCTTTCCGTTTGTCTCGCTCTCTTCGGGGGCCTCCTCAATACCATATTTAATAGTGTCGGCCTCCATCTCCTCGGCCCATTTCTTTTCTTTAACGGTAAGAAGGAAGAGGATGAATCCCAAAAGCATTACGCCGCAAACCGCACCAACATATCCGGTATACTGCATATAAAGGTTTTTAGAGGTGGCAAAAACCATACCTAAAACAAGCACGATAATGCCGCCCGCTGTACCCGTAAGGTTGATTATTGCATTTGCCTTTGAACGAAGCGGCTTTACAGTAACGTCGGGCATGAGTGCAACGGCAGGCGAACGGAAGGTTGCCATTGAAATAAGCACCACAAGAAGTGTAGCTATAAAGCCTATAAGGGGCCACGGATTTTCTAAGGTGAGTTTTAAGGTTTGCTCTGCAACCATCTTCATAGCCTCTGCATCGTCTTTGTTTACAAGCTCGGGTATTCCTTTGGCAACCACCTTTGCAAGCTGATAGTTGTCAATAAAGGTAAGAGCAAAAAAGGAAACAACCGCTGCTATGGTGCCGAAGAATATAAATGGTGTACGCCTACCAAAGCGAGTATTTTTCTTATCCGACAAGGCACCGAAGATTGGCAGCATAAATACCGCCAAAACATTGTCTATAGACATTACCGCACCCGAAACAGATTGTGGTAAGCCGAAGTGGTTGGTTAGTATAAGGGGTGTTATTGCATCATAGGCTTGCCAGAAGGCTGAAATTAAGAAAAACGCCATGCCGACAAGTAAAACTCTTTTGTAGTTAAGTTTCATATTGCACCTCTGTTTTTTATTTTTACTATATTAAATATAACATATACTATTTCTTTGTGCAATCATAGATATTTTATTTATATTTAATTTTATTTTCATCCAGCAGTCTTTTTGTTTTAAGCACGGCCGCCACCGTTTTGGCATCCCTAATTTCACCCGACATAATCATATCAATGAGGGTGTCTATATGAATTTTTACAGGCTCAACAAATTCGTCTTCATCAGGAGAGGTTTCTCCAAAGGTAAGTCCGGTTGCGGCATACATATAAAGCACCTCATCGGTATAGCCCGGCGTTGGGTAAAGCTCCCCGAGAAAAACAAAGTTTTCTGCCTCTATGCCAAGCTCCTCTTTCAGCTCTCTTTTTGCACCTTTAAGGGTGTCCTCATCCCCCGCGTCCCTTTTACCTGCAGGAATTTCTATAATCTCCCTGCCGTATACATATCTGTATTGGCGTACAAGCATAACCTCGCCCTTATCGGTTAACGGCACAACACAAACGCCCCCAGGATGCTTTACATATTCTCTGTAAGCGAAATTTCCATCGGGAAGTTTAATTTTGTCGTTAAAAAGCTTAATAATTCTACCGTTATAGTGAAGACTTGAGTTTATTTTTTCTTCTTTTAAATTCATACGTTTTTTCCTTTTTACATATAATTTATAAATTAAAATTTAGGACGGCGATAAATGTGGATACCTCCAAACTTAAAACCTATGATTATTTTGACTCGCTTAATTACCGCTACAAAATGACAAGAGCTTTCCCCTTTATTTCTGCTCACACTATAGGCAAAAGCGTTATGGGTAGGGAAATTGC
>JAGBUU010000061.1 GCA_017630655.1 Clostridia bacterium | reverse complement strand
CCTACACCAATTTCTGCGCTCGAAACCGCAACCGTTAGATTTAGCAACGTTTGCAAAAAGGACGATATGAAAGAGGTTGTATTAAAACACTTGGGCATCTCCCTTTAATTAAAGCAAAAAACGCCCATTGGGCGTTTTTTGCTTTAATTAAAGGGAGATGCCCAAGTGTTTTAATACAACCTCTTTCATATCGTCCTTTTTGCAAACGTTGCTAAATCTAACGGTTGCAGTTTCAAGTTCAGAAATTGGCGCAGGAATTGTTGTGATTGTTAAACCGGAGAGTTTATTTGCCGCATCAAACTCCTTATTTGGAACATCTTGTCCAAGTGCTGAAAGAACGCTATTTGCAAACTTATAAGGACTAGCGGTAGATGCAATTACAACGGGACGATTATCCCCTGTAGATTCCTTATAATCCTCATAAACACTTACTGCAACTGCGGTATGTGTATCAATTAGATAGCCATATTTATCAAAGGTGTTTTTAATTGTGGCAGAGGTTCTTTCTTCACTACAATAACCGCCGTAGAAAAGTTCCTTAAGTTTTGATAAAACTTCATCGGTTACGGTATATTTACCGTCATATTTAAGAGAATTCTGCCAAGCAGCCACCTGCTTATCATTATGGCCTGTCAGTTCATAAAGCATTCTCTCAAGGTTAGAAGAAATAAGAATGTCCATAGACGGTGAAATAGTGGTGTAGAAATCACGATTTCTGTCATACGTTCCGCTTTTCAGAAAATCAGTAAGAACGTTATTAGAGTTCGATGCACAGATAAGTTTGTTTATGGGTGCACCCATCTGACGAGCGTAATAAGCGGCAAGAATATTGCCAAAATTTCCGGTGGGAACAACAACGTTAAAACCATCCTTAAGATAGTCGTCGCCCTTATCCATAAGGTCACAATAAGATGAAATATAGTATATAATTTGAGGCGCAAGACGTCCCCAGTTTATAGAGTTTGCAGAAGAGAACTCCATATTATTCTCTGCAAGAAGGCTCTTAATATCATCATTTGTGAAGATGTTTTTAACGCCGGTCTGAGCATCGTCAAAATTGCCTTCAATTGCACAAACATATACATTTTCACCCTTTTGGGTATTCATCTGAAGCTGCTGCATAGCACTAACGCCATCATTAGGATAGAAAACTATAATTTCAGTGCCCGCCACATCCTTAAAGCCTTCGAGTGCGGCTTTGCCTGTATCGCCGGATGTTGCGACAAGAATAACGGTTTTTTTGCCATCTCCAACCTTCTTCGAGGAAGTTGTAAGAAGATAGGGTAAAATTTGAAGTGCAAGGTCCTTAAAAGCACATGTAGGTCCATGCCAAAGTTCTAATATGTTAACCTTGTCACTGAGTGCGTAAAGAGGTGCAGGAAGGTCATTATCAAAAGAGCCAACATACGCTCCCTTAGCACAGTAATCAAGCTCTTCATCACTAAAATCAGTTAGGAAAAGTTTTAAAATATATTTTGCTCTTTCTACATAATTCATTTCTTTAAGAGCAATAAAATCTTCCTTTGATAATGTTGGAATGGATTGCGGAACAAAAAGTCCGCCTTCCTTTGAAATTCCATGTGCAATAGCATATGCAGACTCTACCTCTTGTAAATTGTCACGTGTACTGTTATAAAGCATAGCTTTCTCCATTCATTTGTTTCTGTTTAAATATTTTATAATAAAAACTTAAAATTGTCAAAGGTTTTAGGTTAGTCGTCAGCCAAGTCGTAAAAGAAAGCGTTTTTGATATAATTTAGCGAATATTTCGGAATACCATCTTCATCTAATGAGTAGGTTACTTCGGCAATATCAAAACGGTATGGCATATTTTTAAGAAAGGCCTTCCTTACAAAGTCCTTTGCAGTTATTGCAAGTTTTCTTTGTTTGGCGGTATCCACCGCGTCCTTTGGACTAACAAGCGAGTTTTCCTTTCGTGTTTTAACCTCTACAAACGCTATTACTTTTGGGTTTTCGGCAACTATATCTATTTCGCCATAATCGCATCTGTAGTTTTGCCTTAAAATTATATAGCCTTTTGATTTAAGCCAGCGAGCAACCAGGTCCTCGCCTATTCTTCCGATTTCTAGTTCAAAACTCATATTTTCTTAAGAAATGACGGTCTGTGAACCTCACTTGGACCTAATCTCCTTATAGCCTCCATATGTTCTGCTGTGCCATATCCCTTATGTTTTGCGAAGCCGTATTCTGGATATTTCGCATCATATTCCATTAATAGCCTATCCCTTGTTACCTTTGCAAGTATAGAGGAAGCAGCAATGGATAATGATTTGGCATCACCTTTTACCACCGTTTTAGAGTCAATTCTTATGTCTTTAGGCACTCTGTTTCCGTCTATAAGTGCAAAATCCGCCTTTATTTTAAGCCCCTCAATTGCCCTGTTCATAGCAAGGTACGTAGCGTTAAGAATATTGTATTCTTCTATTTCGTCAACCGTTGCAAATGCAACACAGTATGCAACCGCCTTTTGACATATCAGGTCATAAAGAGCTTCTCTTTTCTTTTCGCTAAGCTTCTTAGAATCGTCTACACCTTGAAGTTCTACGCTTGTATCAAGTATGACCGCGGCTGCACAAACAGGTCCCGCCAAGGGTCCTCTTCCCGCCTCATCTACACCACAAATCAAGCTATATCCATCGGCTATGGCCTGTTTTTCAAGTTCAAAATCAGGCATTGTCTTCCACCCTTTCAAGGCTGATTCTTCCTATTTTACAGTTGCGATATTCTTCAAGAAGCATGGTTGCCGCCCTTTCGGTATCTGTCTCGCCACCTCTTATTACCATACCACGCTTTTTACCAATTGCACAGAGCAGGTCGTAAGAGTCTGTACCAAAATCTGCAACTCCATATCTATCAGCAAGAAGTTCGGGATATCTGTCCGAAAGATTATCAAGAAGCCTTACCGCAAGAAGTTCTAAATCAAGAACACCGTCCTTAACAGCACCTGTAAAGGCAAGGCGTTCGGCAACCCTTTGGTCCTCAAACTTTGGCCAAAGGACACCGGGTGTATCAAGAAGTTCAAGTTGTTTATCTATAGTTACCCACTGGTTTCCTCTGGTAACTCCGGGTCGGTTTTCGGCTTTTACCCTACTGTTGCCCGCAACGCGATTAATAAAGGTAGATTTGCCGACATTTGTAATTCCAACAACCATCACCCGAAGTGGTTTGCCCGCCATACCTTTTTCGCGGTATGCTTCAAGCTTGTCCTTAAGGGTTAACTTTACAATATCTTTAAAGTTTGCAAGGCCTTTCCCTGTTTTGCAATCAATAGGAATTGCAGAAACGCCCTGTTTTTTATAATATTCAATCCATTTTGAAGTTTCCTTTGGGTCTGCCATATCGCATTTATTAAGAAGTATTATAAGCGGTTTGTCCTTAATAATATCCTTAAGGTCAGGATTTCGGCTGCTAACAGGAATTCTTGCATCTACAATTTCTGCTACCGCATCAATTATAGGTAAAACTTCAGCCATTTTTCTGCGGGTTTTGGTCATATGACCCGGAAACCACTGAATATGTTGCATTTCACTACTCATAATCTTCAAAGCCTCCGATAGAGTCAAGCGGCCACACCCTATAAACTGCTTTACCGAGAATATAGCGTTCATCTATCAGCCCCGAATCACCAATTGAAGATGAACGGCTGTCCGTAGAATTATTTCGATTATCTCCAAGCACAAACACATGCCCTTTTTTAACGTACACCGGAAACTCCACATCATATTTAAGGTTGGTAGGCTCCTTTGCATATGGCTCAATTAATTCAACCATATTGCTAAGGTCTGCACCAACATATACTTTGCCCGTTTCAAAATCAATATCCACATACTGACCTTCGGTGGCAATAACGCGTTTAATTATAGGTTCTCTGCTTGACTGCACTGTTTCTACCGAGTTGTTGGTGTTTCTGGATACAACGACAATATCTCCATACTTCGGCTTATAGAAAAAATTGGATATTATTATCCTTTCGCCGTCATACAGAGTGTTTTGCATAGAAGGGCCAACAATTGTAGCCAAACGGAAAAACAAAGAAAATATAATAACGACCGAGATGAGTGCCGCCACAACGGTCTCTATCCAGTCAATAATTTCACCGACTATTTTGTTATCACAGTTTTTCTTGGCTTTGTCCCCAAACTCTACTTCATCGTAGTGGGTTACTTCAAAACCTTTTTCCAAGTCCATAAAAGCACCTCAAAAATAAAAACAAAAGGAGACGGCGTATTTCCGCAGTCTCCTTCCTCGCATCAGATTTTAGATAGATTCCTTAACCTTTGCTGCCTTACCAACTCTATCACGGAGATAGTAAAGCTTCGCTCTGCGAACACGACCTTTTCTAATCGTTTCCACTTTAGCTACATTGGGGGAATGTACAGGGAACACACGCTCTACACCAACGCCGTAAGAAACACGTCTTACAGTAAAGGTTTCAGCAATGCCGCTATTGTTCTTTGCAATAACAGTTCCTTCGAACATCTGAATTCTTTCACGCTCACCCTCGCGGATTTTAACGTGTACACGAACAGTGCTACCAATTTCGATGACAGGAGCGTCTTCCTTCATCATTCCTGCTGTGAGATTTTTTACAGCATCCATCATAATTTTCCTCCTAAATTTTCCAGATGTTCATATCATCCAGTGACAGAGGACCATCCGCTTTAATGTCGATATTTCGGCATCAAACCCACCTATTAGGACACAGGTGTAATCAAATGCTAAAGTATTATACTACAAGAGTTTAAAAAATGCAAGTGTTTTTTATTTTGTAGTTTAAAAAATTTTTTTAGTCTGAAAATAAAATTATTTTCGACAAATATACAATTTTCTATTGTTAAAACTCAATATATATAGTATAATATATTTGTATGTGTACATATGTAGTTTATTACCTTTGAGGTGAAAGCTTGAAAGATATTATTTACCTGGATAACAGTGCTACAACAAAGCCGTGTGATAAAGCCATTGAATATTTAAATAAAGCACTTAGTGATAATTGGGGAAACCCTTCTTCCCTTCACACAATTGGTATAAAAGCCGAAGAAATACTGTCTTCTGCAAAGGACCTTTGTGCAAAGGCAATTGGTGCTCGTTGTGATGAAATATTTTTCACTTCGGGCGGAACAGAGGCGAACAACCTTGCTATAAACGGCGCAGTATTAGCAAGGGCAAAAAGAGGCAACCGAATAGTAACAACCGAAATTGAGCATCCGTCTGTTTTAGAGCCAATAAAGGCTTTAGAGAAACAGGGCTTTGAGGTTATATATTTAAAGCCTGATGAAAGCGGCGTTGTTTCAAAAGAAAGTATAAAGAACGCTATAAACAAAAACACTATTTTAGTTAGCATTATGCTTGTAAATAACGAAATAGGCACTATACAGCCTGTTCGTTTTGCAGCAGACACAATCAAATCGGTCGGTGCTCCCGCACTTTTACATTGCGATGCCGTTCAAGCCTTTGGCAAACTGCCTGTAAAAGTATCCGACCTTGGTGTTGACCTTTTAAGCTTTAGCGGTCATAAAATACACGCTCCAAAGGGAATTGGCGTGCTGTACAGGAAAAAAGGTGTTACCATCTCCCCCTTAATTTATGGCGGTGGTCAACAAGACGGTCTCCGTCCGGGCACAGAACCCGTTCCGCTTGTTTTTGCACTTGAAGGTGCAGTTCTTTCTCTACCCAGTATCAATGAAGCTTACGATAAAATGTATGAGCTTCGCAAATATGCTGAAGAAAAACTAACCGCTACGGGAATTGTTACAATCAATTCACCCAACAATTCACTGCCGTATATTCTCAACGTCTCGGTTGTGGGCTATAGGTCTGAAACTCTGCTTCACTTCCTTGATGCAAAGAGAATTTTCGTATCAAGCGGAAGTGCCTGCTCAAAGGGTAAATTAAGCTATACGTTAACGGCATTGGGCCTTGACAAAAAAAGAATTGACAGTGCACTTAGAATCAGTTTTTCAAGATATAACTCAGTAGACGACATAGATAAACTGTGCGACGCCTTAACAGAGGCCACCAAAAAATTAAAAAGGGCTTAAACTATGAAAGAAATCATATTAATTAAAAACGGAGAGTTAGCTTTAAAGGGTCTTAACAGAAACGTCTTTGAAGACACTCTTATTAAAAATTTAAAGGTTGCTTTGGAGAATTGCGGTAAACATGTTATTCGCAAGGCACAGTCAACCATATATATTGAACCTCAGGATGAAACTTTTGATTTTGACGATGCATTAGAACGTGTTTCAAAAGTTTTTGGTATTGCAGCTTTTTCCAGAGCCAGAGTTTGTGAAAAGGATATAAATAGTATCCTTGAGAGTGCCCCTGAGTATTTAAGAGATACTATGGAAAATATCAAGACCTTTAAGGTTGAGGCTAAAAGAGCCGACAAGCGCTTTCCTTTTACATCCCCTGAAATAAGTGCACAAGTTGGTGCAGCACTTTTATCAAACTTTCATCATTTAAGAGTTGATGTACACAACCCCGACGTTGTAGTTACTGTTGAAGTTAGAGACTATGCCGCTTATATCAGAGCCGGTCAGCTTCACGGAGCAGGCGGTCTGCCAGTAGGCACAGCCGGTAAAGCTGCTATTCTGATTTCCGGCGGTATTGATTCCCCTGTTGCCGCATGGACAATGGCGAAAAGAGGCTTAAAGCTTGATGCCATTCATTTTGCTAGCCCTCCTTATACAAGCCCTCGTGCAGAACAAAAGGTTAAAACTCTTTTATCTAAGGTCGCTCTTTATTGCGGTACAATTAAGCTTGCTATAGTGCCCTTTACAGAAATTCAAGAAAAAATTGCCGAAGTTTGCCCAGAGGAATACTTCACGCTTATTATGCGAAGAATGATGATGCGAATTGCTGAAAAAATTGCATCATATCATAAATGCGGTGCACTTATTACGGGTGAAAGTTTAGGTCAGGTAGCAAGCCAGACTCTACCCGCCATTGGAGTAACCGATAATGTTACACAGATGCCGGTGCTAAGGCCCTTAATTGGTAGTGACAAGGAAGAAATTATTAAAATATCAAGAAAGATAGACACCTTTGAGACTTCCTGTCTACCCTATGAAGACTGCTGTACGGTATTTACTCCTAAACACCCCAAAACCCGCCCAACCATTGCTCTTTGCGATGAAGCCGAAGCCGCTTTAGACATTGATGCACTTGTAAAAAAGGCCATACAGGAAACAGAATTTGTATTTATTGGTTAGTTAGAGAATTTAAACTTTATTGATTTTCACGGAGGTTGTAAATGAAAGTCGAACTTATTTGTGTTGGCAATGAGTTGCTTTCCGGAAAAACGCTAAACACAAACGCTTCATATATTTCTAAAAGACTGAGCGAGCTCGGTCATACCTGTTTAAGACAGTTTACAGTTGATGATAATAAAGAAAGAATTATTGAAGCGGTTAATTCCTCTCTTCCCAACTGTGACATTTTAATACTCACAGGCGGTCTTGGCCCTACAGATGATGACTTAACTAAAGAAGCTGTTGCACAAGCACTTAAGCTAAAGCTTGTAGAAAACAGCATTTGTAAAAAGCATCTTGATGATTATTTTGCCGCCCTTGGCAAAAAGCCCACACCCAATAACCTAAAACAGATTACAGCACCAGAGGGTGCCACAATATTTAAGAATAAAAAAGGTACTGCCTGCGGCATTGGAATTGAGCACAAAAGAAAAAGAATTTTCTTGCTTCCCGGACCACCTAAAGAGCTTACAAATATGTTTGATTCATATATTGTTCCCTACCTTAAAAAGCTTGCTACTAATGCCATAGTATCACACACAATAAATGTCTTTGGCATTGGAGAATCGGCTATTGAGACAGCAATTAAGCCTCTTTGCAATTTAGATAACCCCGTTGTTGCAACCTACTGCAAGGATTGCGAGTGCGACATTGTTATAACTGCCACAGCTAACACTGAAGAATCCGCCGAAGAAATCTGCTTACACACAATATCAAAAATTAGGGAGATACTTGGAGATTGTGTTTACGGCATAGACTCTAAGGGACTTGCGAGTCAAACGGTAAGCCTACTTAGAAACTCACAACTTAAGGTTGCAACTGCAGAATCTTGCACAGGCGGTATGCTTTCAGAGGCTTTAACCTCGGTTTCCGGCGCATCCGAGGTTGTTGAAATAGGAATTCTTGCATATTCAAACAGAATAAAAAAAGAAGCCCTTTCGGTTCCCATAAGTGTACTTATGGATGAGGGTGCAATAAGTGCCGAAACCGCAATGTACATGGCGAAAAATGTCAAAATATTGAGCGACGCAGATATTGGCGTGGGTATTACCGGAAATGCCGGCCCAACGGCAAGCGAGGGAAAACCTGTAGGTCTTGTTTATGTATCTATCGCAGATAAAACAAAATACTATATTAAAAAGCTTGAACTTCCCGAAAAATACGGTAGAGATAAAATTAGACTATATGCAACACTTACCGCTCTTGATTTAATAAGACGATATGTTTTGCATTGTCCCGACATTTTATCTGATATGAAAAATTTTGACGATGGTTTTTCCTTTGAAGAAACCAAGCCCGTACAAAAGGAAACGGCGTTCACATTGTTTGAGGTGGACGAAGACTATGAAAGCGACTATATCTCTACGTCCGTAAACTCAGATGAATATATTTTTGAAGCTGAAAATGATGCAGGCATTGAAAACAATGCTTTGCCAAGCACTATACCTTTAAAAACAGGTTTTGCTCTGCTTAAAAAACACTGGGTAAAGCTTGTGGGTTTGGTTTGTCTTGTAGCGCTGATTTTATGCTCTGCTCTACTTGTTGGCACCTTTGTACACGAAGGTAAGCAAAAAGCTCTTGTCCAAAACGCACGTGACAGCTTCGATTATTATCTACTTGAAAAAAATGACGACACAGGAAAATATACCGCCTTTAATGAGTTGCTTGAAAGCAATTCTGATATTAAGGCATGGCTTTCAATAGACGGAACCGACATTAATAACCCCGTATACCAAGCTAATGATAATAAATATTATCAGTCTCATAATATGGCTAAGAAGAAAAGCCCATACGGTGCACTTTTCTTTGACAGTAACAATGTTATAGAAGAGAATAATACTGATAAAAACCTGACCATTTACGGCCACAACACAAAAAACAACACCATGTTTGGCGGACTTGATGCTTACCATAGCCTAAGTTTTTACAAGAGTAATCCCACAATAAAACTAAAAACCCTTTATGATACGGGAGAATATTTGGTATTTGCTGTTATTATTACGAACGCGGTACCTGAAGATGACAACGGGCATCTGTTCAACTACACAAAGACCCGCTTCGCCGATGATGCCGATTTCGAAGATTTTATCGGCGAGGCAAAAAGTCGTTCGATTATCTCTGTACCTGTTGAAATAAATGCAAACGACACAATTCTAACCTTGTCTACACGCTCCGATGAATTTGATAATGCAAGATTTGTGGTTATGGCAAAAAGGATTACTAATGATGTTGAAAAGAATTACGCTCAAAGTGCGGTTCTTAATTCTAATGCCAGATACCCTCAAGCCTGGTACGACAAAAATAATCTCATAGGGTTTACCGATGACAAGAAACCCTCAAGTACACCCGAAACCAGCACACCCTCCTCTTCAGAGCAGGTATCTTCCGAAGATGAAGAACCCACACCCAGTAGCAAACCCTCTTCATCTACTCCCTCTTCATCTAAGCCCACATCAACAACACCTCTTGCATGTGTACATGAGGCACCAAATGTATTCACCGATACACTTGACAACATCCACCACAGCTTTAAATGTACTAAATGTAATCAAACCGTAAATGAGCCGCATAGTTTTTCTATTGAAAGGGTTGATGGTGGCGAGATTGCTTCAGAGGCAACCTGCACAGAAGCGGCAAAATATTATAAATTCTGCAAATGCGGTGCAAAAGGAACCGAAACCTTCACAAGCGGAGAGCCTAACAAACACGAAGCTAGTGAAACTTTTGACTTTGATGATGAGAGCCACTGGAACACTTGTGTTGGTGGGTGTAACGAGCACTGGGACGAAGAACCCCATACCTTTAATGAGGGAATATGTGGTATTTGCGGCAAGGAAGAGCCCGCGATTACACCATAAGCAAACGAGAATAACATTTTATGTAATAAATTAAGGAGAGCCAAAATGTCAAATCTAAAAATAGACATTATCTACTACAAAACCGCTTCAGATTTTGAGATGGAATTTAATTTAAGCGGATGTTGCAGAATGAGAATGTTCAAAGACAAGGTTGATACGCCAAAGGGTCTTGTTAACGCTCTTGCACGTGACGTATCAAGAAGCAAGATAATAATTATAGTTTCAGACCTTGTCGGCGAAAACACCAGTGTTTCTACCACATCTAAAGCAATTAAACTTCCGCTGGTTGAGCTTGATAAGGAAAAGTTTGGTGTTCAGTCAACAGGTGATATTCTTTTGCCTAAAACAGCCGTTCCCCTTGTAACCAAATCAGGTATTTATGGTGGTTTTATAATTGAGAATGGTCCTCAGTCTATAATATTTGTTTCAAGCGAAAGAACGCTAAGACACGAAATTATGAAGACTTATGTACACAATTATGTATTTGATGTGGGACAGTTACACGCTTATCAGCAGCGTCTAAACTCTGATTCATCAAATTATAATCACCCCGCACCTTTGACCGAAAATAAGCCTGAGCAGGCTACTACATCAGAAGAGGACACTCAGAATATATCTTCTAAATCTACCGACAATTTTTCAATTGATGGGGTTGAAGAGGAAACACCTGCGAATGATGTTTTGAGTGATTTTGATAATCCTCCCCAAAATAGTCGCAGAAAATCAAAAAGAGGCCCTAACATTGCACTTCTTATTATAGTAATTCTTCTATTAATTGCATTTGGTATTCTAGCCTATTATTTTGTTTATTTGCCATTACTGGAACAGCCCGGCGTGTTTACAGACGGTAACGGAAATGTTGTTACCGAATTTCTAAACGAACTGTTTTCATAATAATTTAAAGGAGATTATATGGAATCATTAGTAGCAAGCATAACAGAATTCTTTGGAAGCTGGCTCTCTGACGAAGTGATTATATTTTTAGTGTCACTGCTTCCCATCTTAGAACTACGCGGAGGTCTTATTGCTGCCGCACTCTTAGGTGTTGACTGGTCTATTGCCTTCCCTATTTGTGTTATAGGAAATATTCTCCCCATTCCAATTATTGTTCTGTTTATAAGAAAAATATTTGATTTTATAAAAAAGACAAACTTTTTATGGCTTAGCAAAATTGTAACAAAAATAGACGAAAAAGCGCAGAAAAAGAGTAAGAATATGAACACCGCAAGTCTTGTAGGTTTATTCTTATTCGTTGCTATTCCTCTCCCCGGAACGGGTGCCTGGACAGGTGCACTTGTTGCTAACATTTTAAATGTTAAGCCACTAAAAGCATTTATTGTAATTTTCTTAGGTGTGATTACTGCCGGAATAATAATGTCGACACTAACATATTTAATTCCGTCTTTCTTCTTTTAAATAACCTAAACCCCCGATAACGTTAATGCGTTATCGGGGGTTTTCAAAAATAAAGCCCAAGCATTTTTGCTTGGGCTTTAGTCTTAATTATTCAGCTACTTCTTCTGCTACGGATTCAGCTACTACAACCTCTTCTTCGGAAGCGGTAGCAACAACCTCGTTTTCAGTAGATTCAACAGCCTCTTCAACTACTTCGGGCTCGAGAAGAGCACGGATAGAAAGGCTTACTCTCTTCTTGTCAAGGTCAACAGCAATAATCTTTGCTTCTACCTCTTGGCCAACGGCAAGCTCATCCTGAGGTTTAGCAATATGCTTATTTGCAATTTGAGAAATGTGGATAAGACCATCAATACCGGGAATGATGCGTGCGAATGCACCATAGGTTGTCATGCTAACGATGGTAACCTTAACAACATCATCAACCTTATAATTGCTCTGGAAGATAGTCCAGGGGTTTTCATCATCCTTCTTGTAACCAAGAGAAATCTTTCTCTTCTCTTTATCAACTGCCTTAACATATACCTCAACGGTATCGCCAACAAGAACTACCTCGGAAGGATTCTTAATTCTCTGCCAAGAAAGCTCGGTGATATGAATCATGCCGTCAACTCCGCCAAGGTCAACAAACGCACCATAGCCTGTCAGTGACTTAACGGTACCCGTGAACTTGTCGCCAACGCTAATTTCTTCCCAGAATTTAGCCATTACTTCTTTTCTCTGTTCACGAAGAATAGAGCGGATAGAGCCGATAACTCTTCTTCTGCGGCCAATCTCAATTATACGGAAGTTAACTTCCTGACCCTTAAGTTCCTCTAAAGAATCGTTTCTGGAAAGTGTTGCCTGAGAAGCAGGAATGAATACGCGAATTCCATTTGCTAAAACAACTACGCCGCCATTAACAACCTCGGAAACTGTGCCTGAAAGAACTTCATTGTTTTCTTTTGCCTGTACAATTTTGTCCCAACCTGCGATAGCATCATAGCGACGCTTAGAAAGCATTGCGGTGCCTTCCATATCGTCTGTGCGCATAATGATAAGATTAAGTTCATCCCCAACCTTAACTTCCTTGGTTAAATCAACATTACGGTCGTATGAATATTCATCAGCACTTACATAACCGGTAAGGCCTCTGTTATAATCAACTAAAATTTCCGACGGGGTAACCTGAACAACTACGCCCTTAACTTTTTTGTCGGAATTAAGGCTGTCGAGAGATGCCTCAAAAGCCTCTTCGTCTGTCATTTCCTCGAAAGATTTTTGAACAACTTCTGCTGCTTCGGCTTGTTCTTCTACCGGATTTAAAATTTCTGTCATTGTTTTAATAGCCTCCTTAATAATTGCAGCCGGAGTTGATGCCCCGGCAACAACGCCCACGCTTTTAGCACCTTTAAAAAATTCTGCATTTAACTCTTGTGCAGTTTCAATAAGCAGTGTTTTACTGCAATTTATCTTGCACACATCATACAGTTTTTTTGTATTGGAGCTATGTTGCCCGCCTATTACCACCATAGCATCACACAAAAGCGATAACTCGTTGGCTTCAGACTGCCGCATAGACGTCGCGTTACATATTGTACCAAAAATACTTTGATTTGTACAGTATTTTTTTAATATTTTTTCACATTCTGCCCAAATTTTTTTGTTAAAGGTTGTTTGAGCAACAACACAAGTCTTTTCTTCTTTAAGATATGGATGTTTATTGAGTAATTCCATTAAGGAGTTTTCATCTTCAAACACAAAAACGGGACCACTGCAGTGTCCTATTATTCCGATAACCTCTTTATGTTTTGCATCTCCTGCTATGAGTACTGTTTGGCAATTGTTGGACGCATCTTTAACAATCTTATGGATTTTTGCGACAAATGGGCAGGTTGCATCCACCGTTTTAACGCCAAGCTTTTCTGCACTATTCATAACCTCTTCGGGCACACCGTGAGAGCGAATAACAAGGATTTCGTCATCCTGAACATCATTAACATTTTCTACAACGCGAACGCCCTTTGCCTGAAGGTCGGACACAAGTTGAGCGTTATGAATAATTGGGCCAAGGGTACATACCTTTTTTCCCTCGTTGCAAAGCTGATAAACCATATCCACCGCACGCTTAACTCCAAAACAGAAGCCGGCGGTCTCGGCTAGTGTAATTTTCAATGCTTCATCTCCCAAAGGTTTGTAATTTCTTTTGTTACCGTATCTACTATATTTTTCATATTGGCTCGCACCGAAGCGTCTTCGCTAACAAGGTCATCATATTTTATAAGCTTACCAATACGGATAGTAGTCTTTTTAAACAGGTTATATTTTCCCTCGCGGTAAATGCTCATAGGCAGTATATCGGCCTTTGTATCCATAGCAATATAAGCTATTCCGGATTTCGCCTTGTGCGGCGGTCCTTCAACGTGTCTGGTGCCTTCGGGATAAATGCCGAGAATTTTACCCTCTTTTATTAGGTTTTGTGCCTGATTAATTGCACTCATATCGCCCTTACCTCTGTCCACCGCAAAGGTGCCAACAGCATTTAGTACCGCACGAAATATTCCTATCTTAAACAGTTCCGCCTTTGCCATGAAGTAAATTTGTCTTGCGAAAATTGCAATCGTAAAAAACGGGTCGGTCATAGAGGTATGGTTAGAGCAAAGAATAAACGCATCTTGATTGGGAATATTTTCTTTGCCAATTACCTTTACCGGCTGAAATATAAGGAAAAACGGGTAAATTACCGTTCTTGCAAAACGATAAAATGGTTTCATTATTTTGCGATTCCTTCCCTAACGATTTTTTTAAGAAGTTCTAACGATTCATCAAAACTAAGTGTCGTAGTATCTGCTAAAACAGCATCATCCGCTTGTTTTAGGGGTGCAATAGGACGATGTGAGTCATTATAGTCACGAGTCTTCATATCCTCGAGCACCTCATCAAAGTCCACGGTTTGTCCTTTTTCTATAAGTTCCTTGTAGCGACGCTCTGCTCTTACCTTAACATCGGCAGTAAGGAAAATTTTAACATCGGCGTTGGGAAGAATAACGGTACCAATATCTCTGCCATCCATAACAACATTATTCTTTTCAGCAAGTCTTCTTTGCATGCCAAGCAAGAATTCGCGCACAACCGGCTTAGCTGAAACTGCAGAAGCCATCATAGATGCGGTTGGAGTTCTAATATCGTCCGACACATCCTCACCGTCTAAGAATACT
Source organism: Clostridia bacterium (assembly GCA_017630655.1). Taxonomy (GTDB): domain Bacteria; phylum Bacillota; class Clostridia; order Oscillospirales; family Acutalibacteraceae; genus SFWF01. Next base: position 8,367 of record JAGBUU010000061.1, on the reverse strand, counting down.
CTTTGTGTACCTTCAATAAAGCGAATGTCGAGCATTGTATCTTCAAGCACAGTATCAATATCTCCTTTAAGCTCGGTGTCGAAGCCAAGGCGTGAAAACTTAAGTCCTACCGCACGGTAGAGAGCACCTGTATCTACATATATGTAGGAAAGCTCCTTTGCGAGCAATCTGGATAAAGAACTTTTCCCTGCACCAGCAGGACCGTCAATTGCAATGTTAATCATAATTTTAAACTCCTCTAAACTGATATTCCGGCAAGATAACCGGTTGAAAATGCCACTTGTAGATTAAAGCCTCCTGTGAAGCAATCTACATCTATTATCTCCCCTGCAAAATATAGTCCCTCTATTATTTTAGACTGCATTGTTGCGGGGTCAATTTCCTTAAGTTTAATTCCACCCGAGGTTATAACTGCTTCTTCTATAGGGCGGAGCCTTAAGACTGAAAGGCTTAGTTCTTTTATTTCTTTAACAAGCCTTGCCCTATCCTGCCTTGTCAGACTGTTCACTTTTTTTCTTGGGTCGATACCCGTATTGTTAATAACTACAGAAATAAGTCTTTTTGGAAGAAGCTCATCAAGGGAATTTATAAAGTCTTTGTTTGCACCTGATGCAAAATCTCTGAGAATTCTTTTATCTAAGGTTTCATCATCAAGCGCAGGCTTTAAATCTATTTTAATACTGTAAAGGTCCGGTTCTTTGTCAATGTAAGCGGAAGCAGATAAAACAAGTGGACCGGTAACACCAAAATCGGTAAACATCATTTCGCCAAGTTCTGAAAACAGGGGCTTCTTTTTTCCCTCTACAAAAAGAGAAAGTTTTACATTTTTAAGGGATAATCCGCAAAGTTTAGAGCAGAAGTTTTCTTTTGTCATAATAGGAACAAGAGATGCTCTAAGTGGTGTTATGTTGTGACCCAGGTTTTGAGCAAACCTATAGCCGTCTCCTGTTGACCCTGTAACGGGATAGGACATACCACCAGTTGCCAATATTATCTTATCAAAAAAGTGAGATTGACCGTTTTCTAAGGTAATGCTTTGTACTTTATTGTTTTCTGCCACAATATCTGAAACTGTAGTATTAACAAATTTCACGTTGTACTTATTTGCAGCTAAAACCAATGCGTCAACAATATCTACCGCCTTATCCGATACGGGAAATACCCTGTTTCCTCGCTCGGTTTTAAGGGGCACGCCCATCTCCTCAAAGAAGTTCATTGTGTCACTTGAGGAAAACGCCGAGTATGCCGAATACATAAACCTTGCGCCATGGGGCGTGTTAAGTAAAAATGTTTCTCTGTCACAGTTGTTTGTAACGTTACACCTTCCCTTACCGGTTATCATAACCTTTCTGGCAGGTCTTTGGTTTTTTTCAAACACCGTTACATCGTTTCCGTTTTTTGCTGCGGCAAAGGCGGCCATTAATCCTGCCGCACCGCCGCCTATAACGGCTACTTTTTTCTTCATACTATACTCCGAAAACTATTTTATTTTTAGAATCTTTGATACCTGGGGGTGCAGTCTCATAATATAAAACTGCGCCATTTTTGCAACCGCTAAATCGTAAATGGGAAAAGCAATGTTTGCAGCGGCAAGGAGAACTGCCGAAGTGTATTTTCCGAAATCTCCCATATCTCTTAAGTCAACACCGATGAAATTTGCTACAAATGAGTATGCAACAACTACCGCGGCATTAAATAAGGCGAATTTCAGCAAATATTCTACAACTCGGCTTTTTGTTTTTTCAAAAATCGCTTTCAATATAGGATAATAGCCAAAAAACAAAACGTAAAGCATTTTTGCTTTAGGTTCTGCTACAAGAAGTGTAATTACCGCAGACGCCGCAAAGGCGAGTGTTGCCCATTTTACGTTAGTTTCTATAACGGTAATCATTATAAAAAGTCCTGCAATAGCAGGTATTGCATAAGTAAGGTATGGGAAATATGACGTCAACATAACAAGTACAGCCAAAGCCGACGTTATACCGCATAGGGTAATTTTGCCTATGTTTTTCAAGCTATACACCTTCTAACAACAAGAGATTAGGTCTCCGCCCATACATTCACAGCAACAGTCGGCACAGATAAGGGAGGAACAAAAATCGCAAGAATTACAAGAGCCGCCCATATTCGAGCCTGTTCTGTATGGTCCGCTATATCCGCCTCTCTGATGACGCTGCATATTGTTAAACGCCTGGCGGTACTCCTCGTTATTAGGGTCCATATTGACAGCGGTAGCAAAGCTTGAATAAGCATTTGAATACCAACCGCGTTTATAAAGCACCGAGCCACTTAAGAAATACCACTCAGCATCCCTGGAATTTGTTGGGAACTCATCAAGTTTTCTTTGCGCTTCATCAAGCATATTACTAGAAATTAGTGTGCGAATATGTGCGTATGACGGACTTGATGTGCCTGTGCGTGAGCCCGCAGAGGAAGATCCGCCCTTTCTCATATTAACAATTTCATCATAAGCCTCATTAATTTCCTTCATCTTTTCTCCTGCAAGGTCGGAAAGAGGGTTATCTGCATAGTTGTCAGGGTGGTATTTTCTGGCAAGTGCACGATAAGCATTTTTTATTTCGTCATCACTGGCGTTTCTTGAAACGCCTAATACCTCGAATGGGTCTCTCATATTTTTAGCTCCTTTTTAAGTGTATCTTCAAGTCCAAGATAAATTATGTTATCGAGTATGTTTTTAAATTTCTTAATATCGAGAAGTTCGTAGGCTTTAGCCGCTTCGCCAACACAGATGTTAAGCTGACCTGCAATAAACTCCTTTGAATATTCACCCCTTTGGCGCATTTCTTTCAAGGGATTGTATCTGTCAAGTTTAATATCTTCCTCTAAATCAACAGCAGCATCCAAAAGGTAAATATATCTGCCGATAGAGTAACCAACCCTATCAAGACAACGTTTGCTCATTTCATCATCACTAAGTTTCTTGAACATTTCGGCAAGACAAATTGCCGTTGGCTCGGCTGCCATATCAATATTATTGCAATTTTCTTTTTCTATTTTGCTTTGGCTGCTGATATAAGATTTTGCTATGCTAGCAAGCTCAGGATAAAATTTTGATGCTTTTTTATATGCCGATGAAATAAAAGGTTTTGCAAAAATATATTTAATTTTTTTAAACCCTTTTTCGTCGTTAATATTATCCATAAGTTTAAAATAACATAAAATCATAGAGGCCGCAGCGGGTATTTTAAGGTCATTTCTATCGCTTAAGTACGAACACTTTTTAAGCGGATTACAGGTGCAAGCCTTGCGCTCAATATCACATTGGTCGGTTTTAAGCGCCATATTAAGAAGAGCGTAAAAGGTAAAATCATAGCTTAGCGTAAAGCGTGAAAAAAAGCCGTAGGTTTTACCCATTTCCTTACAAAGCGAGCAGTAAACCGCCTTGTAAAGCTCGTGCTCTTTAATACGCATTTCGGGCTTTGACGCCCTTATATAACCAAACATATTGTAACTTCCTTTTTTGTTTATTTGGTTAATAATCTTTTAATAAACCTGCCTGTGTGAGAGGCTTCACAATTTGCAACCTCTTCGGGTGTACCAAAGCATACCACCGTGCCGCCTTTATCTCCACCCTCGGGGCCTAAATCAATTATATAATCGGCGGTTTTGATAACGTCGAGGTTGTGTTCAATAACAAGCACAGTGTTGCCCTGCTCTACAAGGCGGTTTAATACATCGAGCAGTTTGTGAACATCGGCTGTGTGAAGACCTGTTGTTGGCTCGTCGAGGATATAAATTGTATTGCCTGTTCCCCTTTTGGCAAGCTCGTTTGCAAGTTTTACTCTTTGGGCTTCGCCTCCCGAAAGGGTTGTAGCGGGCTGACCAATTTTTACATACCCAAGACCAACATCGAATAGGGTTTTAAGCTTTCTGTGAATTTTGGGGATATGTTCAAAGAAGTTCATACCCTCCTCAATGGTCATCTCTAAAATATCATAAATGCTTTTTCCCTTATACTTAACACTAAGTGTTTCGCGGTTGTATCGGGTTCCGCCACAAACCTCACAAGGCACATAAATGTCGGGTAAAAAGTGCATTGCTATTTTAATAATACCGTCACCCTCACAGGCTTCACAGCGTCCACCCTTAACATTGAATGAAAAGCGGCCTGCGGAATATCCCCTTGCCTTTGCATCCTTGGTTGATGCAAAAAGGTCGCGTATATCGTTAAATACGCCGATATAGGTTGCGGGATTAGAACGCGGCGTTCTGCCAATAGGCGCCTGAGAAATATCAATAACCTTATCCAAAACTCTATTCCCTTAATTTCCTTGAATTTACCGGGGAAGGTTTTTGCACGATTGAGTTTGGCAGCTAAATGCTTATATACAATATCGTTTACAAGGGAAGATTTTCCCGAACCGGAAACTCCCGTAACGCAAACAAACGTTGAGAGTGGAATTTTCACATCTATATTTTTTAGGTTATGCTCCTTGGCACCGATAACGGTTAAATATTCTCCGTTACCCTTTCTGCGAGTGGCAGGAATTTCAATCTTTTTTCTACCTGTCAGGTAATCTGAAGTAATCGAGTTTTCGAACCTTTCAAGTTCCTCGAGAGTGCCGCTGAAAACAATTTCACCACCGTGGATACCTGCACCGGGACCGATATCAACAATATGGTCGGCAGAGCGCATAGTATCCTCATCGTGCTCTACAACAATAAGGGTGTTGCCAAGGTCACGAAGATGCTTTAGGGTAGAAATAAGTTTTTCGTTATCTCTTTGATGAAGACCGATACTTGGCTCGTCAAGAATATAAAGCACGCCTGTAAGTGCCGAACCCATTTGGGTAGCAAGACGTATACGCTGACTTTCACCACCCGAAAGGGTGCCTGCCGTACGGGAGAGTGATAGATAATCCAGCCCTACATTTTTTAGAAATTTAAGACGAGCCTTAACCTCTTTTAATATAGGCTTTGCAATCTGCTCATCTGTTTTAGAGAAGGTAAGTCTGTCAAAAAATGCAAGTTCTTCTGAAATAGACATATCACATAAATCTTTTATGCTAATACCGCCAACCGTTACCGCTAACGATTCGGGCTTTAGTCTAGCACCTCGACAAGATGAACAACCGCACTCATTCATATAGCTTTCTATTTCATTCCTGGAATAGTCGCTTTTTGTTTCTTTGTATCTTCTTTCGAGGTTATTTACAACGCCCTCAAATTCGGCGAAGTATTTTCCACCGCCCCATTCTGCATTACGCCAAAGTTCAATTTTGGTATCCCCTGTACCATAGAGAACAGCATTTTGAACTTCTTTTGGCAAATCTTTATATGGAGTATTAATATCAACGCCATAGTGACGGGCTAGTCCTTCATAATACATTGTTGCTATTGTACCCGCATTTGGATTATGCCAAGAGGCAACTCCCCAACCTGATGCCTGAATTGCACCATCTAAGAGCGACTTTTCTTCATCTGCAATAATAAGACGTTCGTCTATTTTCATAAACACGCCAAGACCCAAACAGGTGGGACAAGCACCAAATGGAGAATTGAAAGAAAACATTGCAGGGGTAAGTTCGGGCATACTAACCCCATGCTCTTCACAAGCGTAGGACTGTGAAAAGTGAAGTTCTTCTCCGCCGATAACATCAATATAGATTATACCGCCAGATAATGAAGCGGCAGTTTCCACACTATCACTAAGACGGCTTTTGATATCTTCTTTTATAACAAGACGGTCTACTACAATCTCAATAAAATGCTTTTTATTTTTATCTATCTTAATCTCTTCTGATAGGTCGTATATGATACCGTCTATTCTAACGCGGGAGTAACCCGATTTTCTGGCAGAATCAAGGTCTTTTGTATGCTCACCCTTGCGGCCCTTAACAAGCGGGGCTAAAACCTGTATTTTAGTACCCATTTCCAATGTCATAATGTTATCAACAACCTGGTCTGTTGTTTGTTGCTTAATTTCTTTGCCGCATACGGGGCAATGTGGTACACCAACTCTAGCATATAAAAGGCGCAAATAGTCGTATATTTCGGTAACCGTTCCAACGGTTGAACGGGGGTTTTTGGAGGTTGTTTTTTGGTCTATAGAAATAGCGGGAGAAAGTCCGTCTATAGACTCAACATTTGGCTTTTCCATAAGGCCTAAGAACTGACGTGCGTAGGAGGATAAAGATTCCATATAGCGACGCTGACCTTCGGCATAAATTGTGTCGAAAGCCAAGGAAGATTTACCCGAACCCGAAAGCCCTGTAAACACTATTAACTTGTCACGAGGGATAGTTAAGTTCACATCTTTAAGATTGTGTTCTTTTGCACCCTTTATAACAATTTCGGTTAGTGCCATAAAGATATCTTCCTCCAATATAATTATTCATTATATTATACCACATAATTTGAAAATAGCAAAGAAAAAACTCCACAAAAGGTGGAGATTTTATTCTTTTAACTTTGCTATGCGGTCGCGAAGATATACGGCGTGTTCGAATTCAAGCATTTTTGCCGCCTCTTTCATCTCGTTTGTTAGCACCGCTATGAGCTTTTCCTTTTCAGACCTGCTCATTTTTTTAATCGGCTTTGCTTCGTCGGGCTTTGTGGACATTTCTATTATATCTCTAACATCCTTTACCACCGATTTAGGAGTTATTCCGTTTGCGGTATTATAGGCCTGCTGTATTTCTCTTCTGCGGTTGGTCTCAGTTATTGCCCTCTCCATTGAAGGTGTGACCGAGTCGGCATACATTATAACCTCGCCGTGCTCGTTTCGTGCAGCTCTGCCAATGGTTTGTATAAGGGATGTTTCACTTCTAAGAAAGCCTTCTTTATCGGCATCGAGTATTGCTACAAGGGAAACCTCAGGTATATCAAGGCCCTCACGAAGAAGATTTATTCCAACTAATACGTCAAACTTTCCAAGCCGTAAATCACGAATAATTTCCATTCGCTCTATGGTATCAACATCGTGGTGCATATAACGTACCTTTATACCAAGATTTTCCATATATTCGGTTAAATCCTCAGCCATTTTTTTTGTAAGGGTGGTAACAAGGACACGCTCATTCTTTTCGCTACGCTCGTTTATCTCGCTAACCAGGTCATCAATTTGTCCATCGGTAGGTTTTACCGTTACAAGCGGGTCTAAAAGTCCTGTCGGTCGAATAACCTGCTCGGCAATCTGAGAAGATTTATCTCTCTCAAATGTACCGGGAGTAGCAGATACGAAAACCACCTGATTTATACGCTCATAAAATTCATCAAAGTTAAGCGGACGGTTATCATAGGATGAGGGCAGACGGAAACCGTAATCTACAAGATTATCCTTTCTTGCCCTATCTCCCCCATACATACCGCGAACCTGTGGCAGCATTACGTGGGACTCATCAACAAATAGCAAAAAATCTTCCGGAAAATAATCAAGCAGAGTAAATGGCGTACTGCCGGGCGATCTGCGGGAAAGTACACGAGAATAGTTTTCAACTCCCTTGCAGGTTCCGATTTCCCTTAGCATTTCTACATCGTATTCGGTGCGTTGGCGGATACGCTGTGCCTCAATCAGTTGCTCATTTTCCACAAAGAAGCGAGCTCTGTCTTCCATCTCTTCCTCTATATCTTTTATGGCATCAAGCATTTTATCCTGAGGTACAATATAGTGAGATGCGGGATATATCGCAATATGCGGCATTATATTTTTAATCTCACCCGTAACGGTGTTTATTTCTGCAATTCTTTCTATCTCATCACCAAAAAAGTCAATTCTTATTGCATTTTCATAGGAGTACGCGGGATAAATTTCAACAACATCTCCCCTAACCCTGAACTTATTTCGGGTAAAGTTTATGTCGTTTCTCTCATACTGCAAATCCACCAGACGTTTTATAAGCCAGTCTCTTCCCTTTTCCATCCCTGTTCTGAGGGAGATTACCATATTTCTGTAATCAATAGGGTTACCAAGAGAGTAAATACATGAAACAGACGCAACAATTATAACATCTCTGCGTTCAGAGAGCGCACATGTGGCGGAGTGGCGAAGCTTGTCTATTTCATCGTTAATTGCCGAGTCTTTTTCAATATAGGTATCAGTTCCCGGCACATAGGCCTCGGGCTGATAGTAGTCGTAGTAGGATACGAAATACTCAACAGCATTTTCGGGAAAGAACTCTCGAAATTCTGAGCAAAGTTGTGCGGCAAGGGTTTTGTTATGAGCGAGAACGAGTGTTGGGCGGTTTACTTTTTCAATGATATTTGCCATAGTAAAGGTCTTACCCGAGCCCGTAACACCAAGCAGGGTTTGTTCTCTGTCTCCCCTGTTGATGCCTTCAACTAGGGCATCAATAGCCTGCGGCTGGTCGCCTGTCGGCTTGAATTTACTATGCAAAACAAAGTTTT